>JACZSJ010000044.1 GCA_022574295.1 Pseudomonadota bacterium | reverse complement strand
CATCACATGTAATCCATCAACCTGGCCTAGTAACCACTCGCGCTTATGCGTATTAATCCGAACGTATTCCTGGTCATCAGCATCAAACTGCTTCAGCTTGACCAGAATCGTTGTGCCTTTCCTGGTGTAGGGTTTGTGTTTGGAACCGACAGGATTTCTAACATACATGCCCTGATGAAAGTCACCCATCTCGTCTGAGAATATTCCATCAAGTACAAGATATTCTTCACCACCTGTATGGGTATGCGCATTGAAATAAGAATCAGGCTGATAACGCACAATGGTCGTTGCACGTGTAGCCATTTCTCCACCATCGCGTTCCAGCATGCGTCGTTGCACACCCGGTAGCGGGGAATCAAGCCATGGAAGTTTGTTACTATTAACAACAGCCCGTTTTGATAAATCAGCGTGAATTTGCATTTTAATACTCCTGATTAACTATAATTTATTATTAAGCGGCGGCACTTTGGCGTTGACTCACTTCCGCATACCAACGTGTGAGGTGATGACACTCAATCGGTATTGAAATATTCACCGCTGCAGCAAAGTCGATTGCACAAAGCGCAGTAATATCTACAATTGAAAATTTATCTCCCACAATAAATATATTTTCTGCAAGTTGATTGTTCAGTTGTTTCATTGCACTTATTGCCTTTTCCTTATTCTTCTCACCCCATTCCCTGTTTCTATAACGATCCGGCTCGCCAAGACCTTCTGTAGCATGATGAAAATAGGTAGCGACTGTATTGGCTAATGAATTTTCAACACGTCGTTGCCACATTTCAATCCTTGCCTTTTCTTCAGCCGTTGTACCCATCAATGGTGTTTGTGGATAGTTTTCTTCAAAGTATCGTGAAATAGCTACGGTCTCACTAATGTATTCACCATTATCAAGTTCCAGTAATGGAACAAGACCGTCCTGATTTTTACTTAAATAATCCGCTGACCGATGTTCCCCTGCAGGGACATCAATCTGTTCACATGGAATATTGATCCCCTTCTCCGCGAGAAACATGCGCACGCGCCGTGGACTTGGAAAAGATTCATATTCATAGAGTTTCATCATCGTTTCTCCTGTTAATCAATTATTAAACTTCACTTAGTGGCACTTTTACGCTGCCAGTGTTTCAGCCTTCTGTCCCAGTAAAATCTTTTTCGATTCTTCCGTAACAGTCGGTACCGTATTAATCGAGCTGCCTATTTCATAAGCACTGATTGTTGCGGGCCGCGCATTTATCTGCTCATACCAACGTTTCAAGTTTGGAAAATCACTCAGATCCTGTTTTAGCTTTTTATACATGGCAACCCAGGGGTAACTCGCCATATCTGCAATAGAATATTCTCCTGCAAGATATTCACGGTCTGCCAGTTGCTTATCCAATACCTTGAATAACCGTGCTGTTTCATTGACATAACGGTCGACGGCATAATCTAAACGCTCTGGTGCATAGTGAGAAAAATGAAGATTTTGCCCAGCCATCGGACCCAATCCACCCATCTGCCAGAACAACCATTGCAAAACCTCTGCATGTCCCTTGGTATCATTCGGGATAAATCGACCTGTTTTTTCTGCCAGGTAAAGCAAGATTGCGCCTGATTCAAAGATGGTGATTGGCTCATTACCTACTATAGGATCATGGTCAACAATCGCCGGTATTTTATTATTGGGTGATATTTTCAAAAATTCTGCTTCGAATTGTTCACCCTTACTAATGTTGACGGGAATGAGCCGATAAGGGATGCCGGTCTCTTCCAGAAACTGCAAAACCTTGTAACCGTTTGGCGTTGTCCAGAAATATAAATCAATCATGATAGTTCTCCTATGTATGTTGGATGACAGCATATGAAATATTCTCTTTGCGATAAACAGATTAATGTGGTAAACACTTATGCATATATTGCAAAGGTAGATTTGATGGAAACACTCACTGGTATGCGTATCTTCGCAAGGGTCGTTGAGGCTGGGAGCTTTTCTGAAGCAGGCAGACAACTTGGTGTAGCGCCTTCCTCTGTGTCCCGCCAGATCAATGAACTTGAGAATTCACTGGGTGCCCTGCTATTTCAACGAACAACGCGCAAACTAAGCCTGACGGAAGCAGGTGAACTTTACTATGAGCGTACCACGAGTATTGTTACAGAAGTTGATGAAGCGAAACTTGCAATATCCCAACTGGATGGAACGCCCACCGGAATATTACGATTGAATGTCCCCGGCAGTTTAAGTCGACGCTATATTGTACCTATTGTGGTTGCTTTTCAGGAAAAATTTCCGGTAGTGAAAGTCGTTTTGTTAGCCTCTGATCAGGTGATGGATATGATAGAACATCGTATTGATCTGACCATTCGTCTTGGTGTTTTAAAAGATTCTAGTTTGGTCGCACGTAAAATTGGTTCAGGCAGACGTGTAATTTGTGCCAGCACGGCGTATTTAAAAAAAGCAGGTAATCCAAAATCACCAGAAGATCTTTCTAATCATAATTGCCTTATATTTCGTTCGAACCCTGGTAGTAATGTCTGGAAATTTAAAAACGTAAAAGGCATAACATCTGAAGTTCGTGCGACAGGAAATCTTTTTGGAAATGATGGTGAATCATTGGTCGCTGCTGCTGTAGAAGGGCATGGCATAATTTTAGTCCCTGAATGGTTAGTCAACTGTGAACTTAAAGAAGGATCACTTCAGGAATTGCTAACAAATTACTCATCCATACCAAAAGAAACTCCCATATATGCACTATATCAACGTCAACGGCATCTCCCACCTAAAGTTAGAGCGTTTATAGATTTTATGGTTGAACAATTTTCTAATTAAGCTGGCATTAGGCTGGATCTTTTGATCTGGTGCCTTCGGCCAATAACTGACATCTATCGACTCTTTGAGATATTCTTTTGCTGTATAAATATATTGTTATTGCAGAAATATTTAGTCTGATTTCGAAGAATTTTGATTGACCAGAATGAGTGCGATTTTTTTTGCCTGATCTGCGGCATCTTTGTTCCCACTGACATGCGCATCTACGATGGCACCCTCGATCAACAAATTCAATTGTTGGGATAATTCTTCTGGGTTGCCCATTTCAGCTTGAACAGCAAGGTCACGTATATATTCCCGCACCAGGCGTTTATGTTCAGCGCACAAGATGTGCGATGGATTGTTAGTCTCAGAATATTCCGCTGATGCATTAATAAACATGCATCCGGCAAAATCTTTTTCATGAAGCCACTCACCTATTGCATCAAAAACTGACAGTAATCGTTCTTTAGCTGTGCTACCAAGACGCTCTGTCTTTCTCATAAGATTGTTCCTGAACAGTTCATCTCTTTTCCTTAAAGCTGCTAGCACAAGCTCATCCTTTGACTTGAAATGATTATACAAGGTCTTCTTAGAGACTCCGGCCTCTTTGATAATTCGGTCAATACCAGTGGCATGAAAACCATTCTGGTAGAACAGTTTCAGCGCCACTGAAACAATCTGTTCTCTTTTAGAGTGTGCGGGCATTACTAATCCTTAGATTGAAGGTATACAGGTCAGTATATCATGATAATGTACGTTCTCCTAGAAAGTAAAGGGAATGTTCACTAACTCATTGTAAATTAATTAAGTTTAAGTCAAGAGGAGACCGCCAATAAGCGCTTCCGAAAGATTTCGTTCATATGGTCTTGACAATGTAGACAGATCTGTCTATCTTAGTGTCAAGGTATACAGATCGGTCTACCTTGGCTTGTTACTTATAAACTTAATCAATGAGGAACACAGTGATGAAAGAACAGATTAAACCGCCGTTTAACGCAGAAACTGCAAAACATAAGGTCCAGCTTGCGGAGGATTTATGGAATACCAGGGATCCAGAAAAAATCTCTCTTGCTTATGCTGAGGATTCTCAATGGCGTAACCGTAATGAATTTGTCAAGGGTCGCGAAGCTATCGCTCAATTACTGAAACGGAAATGGAAACGTGAGTTGGATTACAAACTGAAAAAGGATTTGTTCATTTTCTCAGCTAATCGAATTGCAGTTCATTTTGAATACGAATATCACGATGACAGTGGCCAGTGGTTTCATGCGTTTGGTAATGAACATTGGGAATTCGGTGAGGATGGTCTGATGAGGACTCGTGATGCCAGCATTAATGAACTTGCAATAAATTCGAATGAAAGATCAATTTACTAACTTTATACACATGTAAGGAGAATTAAAATGTCACACACAAACTTAACTCTTATGATGAAACAGCTAAACAGAAATCTTATCGCCTTTTTTTTAATTGTATTTACCTTTATTCAGGCGCCAGTACAAGCAGAATTAACATCTTCATATGAAGACGTAAAATACAAAACGGTTGAGATAGAAGGTCTGGATATCTTTTATCGTGAAGCAGGTAATCCAGGTAATCCAACAATATTACTATTGCATGGCTTCCCGACTTCATCACATATGTTTCGTGATCTGATTCCACAACTGGCAGATCAATATCATCTGGTCGCACCGGACTATCCGGGGTTTGGTTATAGCTCTATGCCAGGCGTCGATGAGTTTGAATACAGCTTCAACAACATGAGCAATATCATCGATAAATTTATCGATAAGATCGGTCTCGAATCATATAGCTTGTATCTAATGGACTATGGCGCACCCATCGGTTTTCGTATTGCAACGAAACATCCGGAACGCGTTGAGGGACTGATTATCCAAAATGGCAATGCCTATGATGAAGGGATTGATAACAACTTCTGGGAGCCAATCAAGGCTTACTGGAAAGACCGTCATGCAGTTAATCAAGGACTGGATAACGATTGGTGGAAAAATGTGAAGAAAGCATATAACAATCCAAACATGAACAATGAAGATGCCTTACGTTTTCTGTTTACACTCGGTGCAACCAAGTGGCAGTACACCAATGGAGTACGTAATATAAATGCCATCAGTCCGGATACCTGGGATCATGTTCAACCTTTACTCGATCGCAAGGGTAATCAGGAAATTCAGTTGGAGATGTTTTATAGCTATGGCACAAATCTACCGCTCTATCCTGAATGGCAAGCATACTTACGTGAACACCAACCACCTACCTTGATCGTCTGGGGCAAGAACGATGAGATATTCCCAGCAGCAGGAGCATATCCTTACAAACGTGATTTAAATGTAGTTGATTTCCATCTGCTGGATACCGGGCACTTTGCCCTCGAAGAAGATGGGAAAGTGATTGCCGGGCTTATTCAACGTTTTCTGAGCAATAAGAACATTGCTAGTAACTGAGGATAAGTAAGCTCACACATAATATGATGTATTAACAGAGGTCATCATCACTCAAATGATGGCCTCTTATAAAATTCGGAGAATAATCATGAGAGACTATACAAGTGATATCGCTTTTACCGATGCAGTGAAAAAGATACAAAAGCGAAAAGGCTCACGCGATATATATGCGAACATGGAGCAACGCGGGAGCTGGCAGGATACCATCACGAAACAACTTGCCGATTTTATAGCAGAACGAGATTCGTTTTATATGGCCACGGTAAGTAGTGAGGGACAGCCCTATATACAGCACCGGGGCGGCCCGAAAGGCTTTTTGAAAGTGATCGATGATCACACACTGGGTTTTGCTGACTTCGTGGGAAACCGCCAATACATTTCTTACGGTAATCTGGAAGAGAACAATAAAGTATGTCTATTCTTCATGGATTATCCAAATCGAACTCGTATAAAGCTATGGGGCACATCAGAAGTTAATGAAAACGATGAAGCCTTAATTGAACAACTATCGGTATCCGATTACAAAGGTGTGGTCGAACGTGCATTCATTATTCATGTAGAAGCCTGGGACAGAAACTGCCCACAGCACATTGTCCCTCGTTATACGAAACAGGAAATTCGTGATCTGGACGTATGCGAAGGTTGTGAACCAAAAGAGAAATGAGCTTGTCCAATAATTTCACCTATGGCTGGGTGGCAGATATATGCAGCGGTTTGCAACGCCGCCTATGTTGGTTCGAATCCAACCCCAGCCTCCATTTACTTATCATTTACTTTCTGTAAGCTGGCAAAAGGCCAGATCTTCAAGGATTTATAAATAAAAAGGCTTTGTTTTGCCTGCCATGCACATTCCATGTGTTCGTGTGAATATTGTTTTCTTATTCTACAAAGAAATTATAAACCCATGCGAATAAGGCAGCACCAATACCAGCATCGACAACACCATACAGTGATCCAATGATGACACTGGAAAATCCTGTCGTGGGTTGATAGCCAGGGTAGACTGAGCCGATGACTTCGAGAAAGTTTGTCGCATAGCCGGGAAACATCATGTTGGCACTACCGACGATTAATAATGCTGCGCCCCAAATGATAGCTGCCGTGATCGCAAGAGCTTTAATAGATAATTTCATAAAAAATCTCCCTATAATTAATTTCACATAAATTCATTAAGAAATGAACCCATTAGAACCATCAATAACTTTGTGTAATTGGTTGCTACGAGTATAGATTCATTTTCGAGGTATGACAGGACAATCGGGGTAGTTCAACTAATAAATTTTTAGGGCCTGCTGTTCTTTCCAGTCAAACCAGCCCTGTGGTGAAATGATATTCATTAGACGATCTATGGGGGACATGATTAGTAAATTATAGAAACCAAGCAGCTTCCCTTGCCAGGTATGATTAGTGCAGCGAAGAGAAACGGAATAGCCAGGTTCATCATAAACAATGTGATGCCAATAACCACTAGGTATATACAATGTTTCTCCCGGCTCAAGGACGATCTGATAACCCTTCAGATTTTTCAATCCGGGGAATCGTTCGAAATCCGGTCTCTCAACATCTACATAACTTCTACAAGTGAATGGATAGCGGTGCAGATTTCTTCCTTGTTCGTAGGGGAACAGGTAAACAGTCTTTTTTCCATATATGGCAGTGTGAAAAACATGTGACATATCGATGTCAAAGTGCATCTGTGTCACTGATCCCTTGCAACCAAAAAACATAAAAACAAAATTTCTTGACAGGCCATCTACTAGTGAAGGAAAAATAATGTCATCGACCAGTTCTGGTATCTCGGATTTGATGTTGTACAGAAACATGCGTAGATTTGTTGACGTTGTCATCACTGTGTTGATGTATTCACTCAGGGGAATAGTCTTCAGCTTGTTCATGTAATGCTTACCAGCTGTTACAAAACTTTCATCGTAAACTTTGACCTGTTTGTGTCCATATTTCTCTCTGAAGAAATCAGGCGTCCATTTTTCTAATGCTGGCCATGATTTTGCCAGATCCTTGATGACCAGTGGCCGTAGAGGTTTGTAATATGAAGCAGAGAAATCTTTCTGTGCGATAAGAGAAACCTTATCGATATCTGCGAGTTCGAGTTCGGACATGGGATGTTTTAGCCCTACCAGGCCTGACTCGACCAGACCGTTATCTGGCAAGAAACTCACTGTAGGTGTACAGGATATCGGCTTGCTCCCAATGCAGGAAGTGTCCGGCTCCGGGGATCATCTTGAATTCACAATCAGGAATTCTTGATGAAGCTTTTTCAATGTCACTCGGATCCAGAATAGCGTCATACTCACCACTTAAGATAAGGGTAGATGCTGTGATGTTGCCCAGTTCAATGTAGTCTTCGATATCTGATGCCTGTTCGACAAATTCACAATGTTCATAGAAGCTGAGAAATTGTTCACGGCTCATGCCGCGAAACTGCTCAATCATCTGCTTCTTGTGTGTCTCAGGTATGTGCTGACCGAACTTCTCTATCATCAGAGGGGCTATCTCGTCAGTTTTATTGCCATTGAACAGTTTTTGACCTGCTCTAATCACATCAATGACGGCCTTACTGGGTTTTGCACCAAAACTGCCCAATATCATTTTCTCAACCAGTTCAGGGTGACGCGCTGCTAATGCGGCAGAGATGATAGTTCCCCAGGAAGCTGCTGCAAGAATAACCGAGCCGTTCCGGTTAGTCGCCTTGACGATGTTATGTAGTACATCAACTTGCTCATCAAATGTAATGCCGGGGGCACCGGATAATATAGTCGCCCGTCCTTGCCCTGGAAGGTCGAATACGACGACTGAATATTCATCAACAAAATGTCTAACGAATGAGCGCCAGGCTGCCATTGTTTGTTTGGCACCGCTGATGCAGACGATGGTTTTCTCTGACTCACCATAGATGCGGTAAGGCACAAGAAAACGCCCCAGGCTAAGTTCCTCTTTTATAGTTTTCATCGGTTAAATATTAATTTGTGTAATGTCTGTAATTCTTTTGACAGGTTGCCTACAACCGGAATGAATGTATGGATGATAGCACCATTTCGTAGTTCAATTAGTATAGAATTATGGGGAAAGATAGCAAAATATACCTTTATTGATTCAGGACCTTGTTAACAGTTCCTTGATCAGGGATTTTCTGTCAACTACGGAGTGATCACCAAACCAGATTAACCATAATGTTCTGGCGAATCTATCACTTTTAATTGCACTGATTTTCTTATCCTGAAAAATCGAGATAACTGACCCATCTGGAAACCAGCGAATGATAAATTCATCATTTTTCTTAACATCTTCATCAATAGCGTGCATGAATTCCTCAACCTGCGGCAGGATTTGCAGATATTCTTGTTTATTGGTATTTAATTCAATTCCTGATCTTAATGATTTCTGAATCTGTTGAGCAGTTAGTGATCGCAAGAAAACCATCGATATTTGTTTGGCACCATTATTTTGTAAAATATTTTTGTAAATTATATCATCCGAAATATCTGAATCTAAACCATCCGGCTGCTGCTCGATATAATGGGCTATAGAATAAATATTGAGAAAATATTTTCGGCGGATCGTTAAACCAGTCATAAACAGATCCAATTGTTTATTGTTATGTTCGACAACTATATTATGCGGGAATTGTTTTTCATCTTTCGTTTTGAACTGACTGTCATTAGCATGTGCAACAGATATAAGCGAGATTGATAGCACAATATATACTATAAATAATTTTTGACAGAGCACGATTTTAAACTAAAGAGTCAGCGTAATTCTTTATTTTCATCAATGATCTCTCCTTCAATGATCTTATCTTCTTTATCCTGATTTCTTTCTTTTTTCCAGTTAGCGAGGATGATGGCCAGCAGGCCGAGAATGATTTCATCGATAAATGGAATGAAATCTGGCACCAGGAGATCGACCAAAAAGAGACTCATTACCAGGAAAAAAAGGTTCCTGAATCTTAGCTGGTTAGCATTTTTTAAAAATGCTTCAATAATCGAAATGGAATTCATTATTGAGTGGTCTTTCCTCTATGGTTTCTGTAGCAGTGTTTTTATCCAAACACTGCTTTGATATTCTCGAATTTATCAGTGATGGCGTGGACGTTGGTGTAGCCCATTTCCTGTAGCCTGGCGGCAGCGAGTGATGCACGACCGCCGCCGGCGCAGTGAATGAAAATCATGGTATCTGGCTCAGGGCACAGACTGGGAATTTTCATCTCGATTAAACCACGAGAGACATTGATCGATTCTGTGAGCTGGGAGGCCTCTGCGCTCGCTGCTTCGCGTACATCAATTATCAAAGCGCCCTTTGATTGATCATACAAGGCTTTGGCAGACACTGCATCGAGACAATTTATCAGCGCTTGCGCTTCGGCAATAAATTCACTTGCGGGTTTTATCATTATCTGTTTCTCCTGACTGGATATATATTCAGAGTATAGATCTTCGACGTAACTAAAGTTAAAAAGTATCGCTTTCCCTTACTTTATAATGTTATAACAGGGGGTATATTGATGGCCAGGTAGTTTCATCCTGTTTTGATCGACAAATGATTTTAGTAAAGCATCAATCGACTCCATGATATATTGTGCCCCCTGTATTTCGAAATTGCCGTGTTTTTCAATTGCGCTTATTCCTTCTTCCTTGACATTCCCCGCGACGATTCCCGAGAAAGCACATCTGAGATTTGCTGCGAGTAGGTGCGGTTCTTGTTGTTTATCCAGTTTAAGCGTACGCATATTCTCATGGGTGGGTATAAACGGTTTTTGCAGTTCCTGATTGATTTTGAGAAGCCAGTTAAAATAACTGGCATCATCCTGTGTATGCCGAAATTTATGTATCTGTTTTATCCCGGCCTGCATTTCGTTGGCAACAAGCACCGGATCATCAATAATGATTTTATAGTGTTGTTGTGCTTCAATACCCAGGGTATCTGCAAGGAACTGATTGATCTGTATAAAATATTCCCTGGTACGTTCAGGGCCTGTGAATATAAGGGGGTAGGGGATTGAAGCGTTGTCAGGATGCAGCAGTATTCCAAGAATATATAAAATTTCTTCTGTTGTACCTACGCCTCCAGGGAATATAATTATACCGTGAGCCAGCCGCACAAATGCCTCAAGCCTTTTTTCAACATCAGGCATGATGACAAGATTATTGACGATAGGATTGGGTGATTCAGTTGCAATGATGCCAGGTTCGGTGATGCCAAGATATTGGCCATCTGAAATACGTTGTTTGGCATGCCCAATGGCTGCACCTTTCATTGGCCCCTTCATTGCTCCTGGACCGCAACCGGTGCAGATATCCATATCTCGCAGCCCCATTTGATAGCCAACTTCCTTGGTGTAGTCGTATTCTTCACGAGGAATAGAATGTCCACCCCAGCAGACAACCATGTTTGGATTATTTGTTTTACTCAGGATATTGGCATTTCTCAGAATATGGAAAACAGCGTCAGTAATTCCTTCTGAAGATTCCATGTCGAATTTTGGATAATTTTTGATTTCATCTCTGACATAAATGATGTCACGTAGTACAGCAAATAAATTCTCACTGGTACCTCTGATCATTTTTTCACCCACAAAGGCAATTGCCGGGGCATTTTTCAGTACAAGTTTGATGCCGCGTTCTTCCTTGATGACTTCAATCTCAAAGGAGGGGTAACGGTTCAGTAGTTCCTTGCTATCATCGATATAAACGCCGCAATTAAGTACTGCCAGTGCACATTTGCGAAATAGTTCATGCAAATCTCCTCTGCTGGTGCTCAGGAGACTGCTGACTTCTTTTTTCGTTAGCGTATTTAAATGGATTTTTGGTGATACGATTGCGTCTATGACAGGGTATTCTGTATTGTAATGGATATCTGAATTCATCAGTTCAAGTTCGATGTTAATTACTTTTTGATATGGATATGACTGGTCTTTTTACCAGCTATGCAAATTTTATTCTAAAGTATCTGATTACAAGTAAAAAATAATATTATAGTGATTGGCGATGGTGAATCATGATCATATTTAATGTATAATTTCTCTAATTAAATCAAACTCTTATATATTTTATGGCATCTGAATTGAAAAATGATCGCTTTATTCGGGCATCATTGCGACAGGCTGTTGATGTGACCCCCGTTTGGATGATGCGGCAGGCGGGTCGCTATTTACCTGAGTATAGGGAAACTCGAAAACGTGCAGGTAGTTTTTTAAATTTATGCAAAACACCAGAACTGGCTTGCGAGGTAACACTGCAACCACTGAAACGTTATCCACTGGATGCGGCAATACTTTTTTCGGATATTCTGACCATTCCAGATGCCATGGGCCTGGGATTGAACCTGGTCGAGGAAGTCGGACCACAGTTTGATAGTCCGGTCAGGACAGCAGGCGAAATTAAGGCACTGTCAGTTCCTGATCCTGAATCTGATTTGGGCTATGTGATGAATGCCATCAGGCTAATTCGTAAAGAACTGGATGGCAGTGTGCCATTAATTGGTTTCGCCGGCAGTCCGTGGACATTGGCAACATATATGGTAGAGGGTGGGCCAAGCAAGGAATTTGGTCTGGTGAAAGGTTTGATGTATGACGACCCTGAATCCATGCACCACCTGCTGGGTGTTCTGGCAGATTCAATCATCCTGTATCTCAATGCGCAGATAGCTGCAGGTGTACAGGCGGTGATGATCTTTGATACCTGGGGAGGGATCTTAACGACAACAAGCTTTCAACAATTTTCCTTGCATTATATGCAGAAGATTGTGAGCCAGCTTAATCGGCAATATGATGGGCATGTCATTCCTGTCATATTATTTACCAAAGGTGGTGGTGATTGGGTTAAGGATATTGCCACCACAGGGTGTGATGCTATTGGTGTGGATTGGACAAAAAATATAGGTATTGTACGTAAAGAAGTCGGTGATCAGGTGGCGCTACAAGGTAATCTTGATCCCTGTGTCTTGTACGCCTCCCCCGAAGTTATTCAACAGGAAGTTGCTGCTGTGCTTGAAAGTTATGGTCGTGGTCATGGTCACGTATTTAATCTGGGGCATGGGATTCATCCGCAGATTGACCCGGAAAATGTTGCCGTATTTATCAATGCGGTGCATGAGTTGAGTGGGCAGTATCATATATAAGGATCCTAATCAGAATCATGGCAACAATCATTGAAAGCGACTCTTAAAATTATTGCCAAAGGGTTTGGTATGGGTGCGGCGGATGTGGTGCCTGGGGTGAGTGGTGGCACCATGGCATTAATATTCGGAATATATCCTCGACTGATTAATGCAATCAAGTCTTTTGATACTGACTGGATTAAAGGAATCATTAAACTTGATTTGGATGTCATTCTACATCGGCCACATTTTGCATTTTTAATTCCTCTGGTCATTGGGATATTAGCTGCGATTTTATTTTTTACCCGTGTTGTCCCGTTGCCCGTTTTGATCCGTACGCACCCTGAAATAATCTATGGATTATTTTTTGGATTAATTCTAGGTTCGGTGCTGGTTCTGATGAAAGTAACGAAGAGTTGGTCATTTAAAGAAATCAGGTTTGTTATCGCTGGTATCGCAATTGGGCACCTGATCTTCAATATGGTTCCAGTGGAAACGCCAGATGCTAGCTGGTTTATATTTTTAAGTGGTGCAGTTGCAATTAGCGCCATGATCTTGCCAGGTATTTCTGGTTCATTCATTTTGTTAATGTTGAAAAAATACGCCTATATTTTTAATGCAATTGGATATTTCAATTTTGCTGTCATTATTCCTTTCACCTTGGGGATGATTATGGGTCTTGTTTTATTTAGTCGTGTATTGTCCTGGTTATTAAAAAAATGGTATCAGGAAACCCTGTCAGCAATTATTGGATTGCTTGTTGCTTCATTATGGGTGATATGGCCATTTCAGGAACGTATTTACGAAATGGTTAGAGGTAAAGAGCGTTTAATCGAAACACAGCCCTATTTTCCACAGCAAATAACTGCTGATGTCAATATGGCAGCAGGGATGATCATTCTAGGTTTGCTACTGGTATTGGTCATAAACTTTCTTTCAGCAGGAGAAACATAGTCTGAAGAACGATAGTTAATGTTGTAAAATTGTATTGAATCTTCTTTGGGAAAGGGGAGTTGTCAGGTGCATCCAGCAGAAGCTGTTGTCCATTTACCAGAAGTTGTCCTGATCATCATGGCCTTGTTGACGGTTGCCATGTTGGCAGCAGGTGTGTGCCGTAATTTACCTATTCCCTATACCGTTTTCCTGGTGATTATTGGGATTGTACTGGGTACTTTTGCAAGGAACGAGGAATCCATGTCTGTATTACTGGATTTTCAGCTTACCCCGGACATTGTTTTTTTTCTATTTCTGCCTGCCTTGCTGTTTGAATCTGCATTTAACCTGAATGCCAGGCAATTGGTCAGGGATCTGGTACCTGTTTTAATTCTGGCTGTTCCAGCACTGCTTATTTCGACAGCTTTCATTGCTGTCGGTCTGTGGTTCTTTCTAGAGATGGATTTTACACTGGCACTCTTATTCGGTGCTCTAATCTCTGCAACCGATCCTGTCGCAGTGATTTCACTGTTTAAGGAACTGGGTGCGCCGGAAAGACTGACGATTCTTGTTGAAGGTGAGTCTTTGTTAAACGACGCCACCGCTATTGTTGTATTCAAGATTATTCTTTTGTTTGCTCTCAGTGGTGCTGCATTTACCTGGGCAGATGCCGGCAGTGCTGTATTAGACTTTTTTGAAGTCTTTATTGGTGGCGCACTGGTGGGTGCGGTGATTGGTTTTGCGTTAAGTGAATTCTTATATAAATTGTTTTCTGGGACAAGTGCATTCATGGTCATGACGATCGTTGTTGCTTACGCATGTTTTTCCATTGCCGAACATATATTGCATGTCTCAGGGGTTATGGCTGTTGTTGCCTCCGCCATCACGATGGGAATGTTATGGGTTCCCCGCATTTCACAGAGTGCAATTCATACCGTCAAGGAAACGTGGGAAGTCATTGCACTGGTCAGTAACTCCCTGTTATTTTTGCTCGTTGGATTATCAGTGGACATGGGGAGTCTTATTAACAGAATGGATGCCATAGCCATTGCTATATTGCTGGTATTACTCTCTCGCGCTTCAACAATATACACAATGGTTCCCGCCACCATTAAATGGTTTTCCTTGCCGCATGTCAGTCTTGGTGAACGACACATCATGTGGTGGGGTGGTCTTAAGGGGGGGTTGGCAATCGCGATTGTTTTGTCGGTTCCTGAGGATCTTCCGGGTCGTGATTTGCTACTCGATTTAACATTGGGTGTCGTGATGTTTTCATTATTGGTGAACGCTCCGACGATCAAACCGCTGATGAAGAAACTGGGAATAGATAAATTAACAGACGATGAATTGGCAGAACTGAAACAGGGAATGATACATGCGGGAGAGGCATCATCGTCATTCATCAACAGGTTCTACAAGGCAGGGATCGTCTCACGAAGCACCGAGCAACTTATCCAGAAAAACACGGATGAGGTATTTGCATCTGATATCCCGGCCATTCAAAGGGCGCAGGGCATAAGACACATGCGTTTTGGTGCATTAAGAACTGAATTTGATGAATTAAAGAAATTACACGATATAGGTCTGATCCAGCATTACACTTACCTGGATATAAGAAATAATATTCAGCGTGACCGGGAAAGGATCGCTGCCAGTGAGGGTCCAGGAGATTCGACTGATATCGCCAGTAAAACTGGTTTATTTATCACCGTGGAAAATGCCTTATTAAGGGCTATAAGAGAGCATGACTGGGCAGCATGGTTGTTGTCACGTTACCAAAATACACGTTTATCGCAAAGGATGCAGCGTGATATTGCCGGCGTATTAATTTGTACATCTGTTCTGGAGATGCTTGATACGCATCTGGAACTGGATGAGGAGGAAAGAGAACAGGTCGCTGAGAAATATCGTGAGCGTTTGCAAAGGCGTCGATCCCGTTTACGGGAAATTGCTGAGGATTTCCCGGATTTTTATGTCAGGTTTGAAACCAATTTGTTCACGCAGGTCGCACTTACTGCGGCGCGACTACATGCAGAAGAAGATCACCATGATGGTGA
Organism: Pseudomonadota bacterium; assembly: GCA_022574295.1. Classification (GTDB taxonomy): domain Bacteria; phylum Pseudomonadota; class Gammaproteobacteria; order Eutrophobiales; family Eutrophobiaceae; genus SMWN01. The sequence continues at coordinate 1,906 of JACZSJ010000044.1, read as the reverse complement.
GATCGGCGCAAAGGCACTGGTTCGAATAGAAAGTATGATCCATGAAGCAATTTCTACACTCCCGCCTGTCACCGAAGCGGCACCGAGGCTTGATGCCAGCGAATTAATCGGTACGGTTCCTTTATTAAATGGTTTGCCAACAGAAGTGCTGGATCAACTGTCAGAGTGTGCAAAGTCGGTGACATTTTTAGCCGGCGATATTGTTATCGGGGAGGGTGAACGAGGTGATGCACTTTATATCATCACGCATGGTGTTGTGTCTGTATATAAGGGCGATAAGAAGGTTGCTGAATTAAGTGATGGTGATTTTTTCGGGGAGATGGCTTTATTGGGCGATCAAGTGCGAACGGCAACGGTCAAAGCGAAACACCCGTCGACACTGCTGCGATTAAGGAGACGGGATGTCATGCAACTCGCCAGGGAGGGAACTGAATTAAGACGTAGACTGACTGATATTAAGGAAGAAAGGCAGACGCAAACTGATTTGATTGGCATAGTTCCCCTGTTGCGTGGACTCTCAAGTGAGGTGTTAGAACTGATTGTTGAGCAAACGATGTCGGTCGGGTTCAAACCTGGAGATGCTGTTATGACAGAAGGTGAGCGTGGAGATTCCATGTTTATCATTATTCATGGTGTTGTTTCGGTATACAAAGCCGGCGAACATATCTCAGACCTTAAGGAAGGAGATTTTTTTGGTGAAATGGCCTTGCTGGGAGATCAGGTACGCACTGCGACAGTAAAGATCAAGGAACAGACAGCGTTATTGAAATTAAGCAGGGCGGACATCCTGCAGCTTGCTGAGAATAATCCAGAATTAAAAGAAAGGCTGGAGGAGGCTAAAGCATCGAGAGAGATCGTTATCTAGGAGTCTGTCTAACTATGGGGTTCGTTTAAAAATCAGATTCAGGTGACTTCTTCGCCACAATAAAAGTGATTAGCAATAATAAAAATGCAACAGTAATCACTGGCAAATTTCCAAACCTTGCATAAGGCGTTAATCCTTCGAAGGGTTTGACTTCATCGCTCGTCACATGAGGAATGAATTGTGGTGAGCTTGCTGTGATAACTCCTTTTTCGTTGATGATGGCACTGACACCAGTATTTGTCGCGCGGAGCATATAGCGACCTGTCTCTAGTGCTCTCATTCTTGCCATTTGTAAATGCTGGTGTGGTGCAATGGAGTCACCGAACCAGGCGTCATTACTGATATTCACCAGAAGTGTTGCATCTGGTAACGCCGCTATAATTTCCTCGCCAAATACGTCTTCATAACAAATTGACACACCAATAATTTCATTTGCAGCACGAACCACAGGTTTTCGATTCTGGCCTGCACTAAAATCAGACATTGGAATCTTCATAAGATTGAATATTGGCCTCAACCATTTGTCAAAAGGCAAATATTCTCCGAACGGTACCAGATGTTGTTTGTAGTAGGTATCATTATTACTGCCGATGACGGTAATCCCATTGTAGAATCTATTCGAATCAAGATCTTTAAACGGAATTCCAACCAGATAATCGTGGTTCTGATTTTTGGCCTTGTCTGCTAGCTGTTGGATAAATTCCTTAGCCTGATGGTGTAAAACAGGAATGGCTGTTTCAGGCCAGATTATCAATTGGCTATCTCTATATTGATCAGAAAGAGACAGATAGAGGTCAAGTGTTCTTTGTCTTTGATCCGGTTTCCACTTTATTTCTTGAGGGATTGCACCCTGTATCAGGGCAACTGAAATCACATTGCCTTTCTCTGTCGTCCAGTTAATTCCATTCAATGAGTCCAGAGCGACCCATGTGATAAAAAACATGCAGATGATACCTGCCCTGGTCTTATGTTTGGTCAGAAACAGTGCCACAAGTGTTGCTGAGATGAGTGCTGCGAACCAGCTCATTCCATAGACTCCAA
>JACZSJ010000108.1 GCA_022574295.1 Pseudomonadota bacterium | reverse complement strand
TTTTGAAAAAGACACCATCATTTTTGCGCTGGGCTGGGAGGTGGTCATTTTGCATCGAATAATAAGGACTTACGGCGAAATCTTGAATCCAATAATAAGGACTTATGAACGAGATTTGACCACGCCGAAGGCCAATTATAATACTCCCCGGAATTGAGACCATTGTATAAGGTGGTCAGTTGTGGCATTATTCTATCCTGCTTTTATGAAAGGAAGCGAGATGATGACACAACGAAGGAATTTTGGCAAAACGTTCAAAGCGAAAGTGGCGATTGCGGCAATCAAGGGTGAAAAGACGATCAATGAGATCGCCTCGGTCTATGAAGTCCACCCCAACCAGGTGCGGCAATGGAAAAAACAGGCTCTGGAGAAGTTGCCTGAGGCGATGGCAGACAACCGGACCAAAGGGGCACGTCGCAGTCAATCGGTCGATGAGGAAAAGCTTCATCAAAAGATTGGTCAGCAGGCTGTTGAGATTGACTTTCTCAAAAAAAAATTGCGTCAGTTGGGATTGCTCGGAGACTAGAGATGATCGACAAATCAAACCACACCTTCAGCATCCGCAAGCAGTGTCACCTGCTGGGCGTGAACCGTTCGCGGGTTTATTACAAGGCGACCTCGATCCATGAGCGTGACCTGGCTATGATGAACTATATCGATGTTGAATTTACCGCCCATCCGTTTACTGGTGTTGAACGGATGGTTGAGTTGATCCGGCGAGACAAAGGGGTCACGGTCAACCATAAACGCATTCGGCGGCTCATGCGTCAGATGGGGCTCATGGCTATCTATCCTAAGCCCAGAACGACACAGAGCATAATAGAACATACTAAGTATCCCTGTCTGATTCGCAAGCTCGACATTCGCCAGCCGGATCAGGTGTGGTGTTCGGACATCACCTACATTCGGATGGCTCACGGCTTTATGTACCTTGTTGCGATCATGGATTACTTCAGCCGATATGTGTTGAGCTGGTCGGTCTCGAACAGCCTTGAGTCGTTGTTCTGTATGGATGCATTGGACGAGGCGTTGCGTCTGTCCAAGCCGATGATCTTTCATTCGGATCAGGGCAGCCAATACACCTGCAGTCCCTTTATAGATGAATTAAAAGCTCACAGGATTCAGATCAGCATGTCGGGCCGAGGCCGCTGTTTTGATAATATTTTAGCTGAACGTCTGTGGCGGACGGTCAAATATGAGGAAGTCTATTTGCGTGAGTATGCCGATGGCCACGAGTTGATCCGGTCCTTGCGGCTGTATTTTGAGTATTACAATCATCGCAGGCCGCACAGATCTCTGGGCTACCAAACGCCGGCAGAGGCGTACCAGAAAAGTCGCCAGTCGCTTCGCTCCGCTACGGCTACGCCTCCGCTCCGCAAAGCGACTGAGTTAAACGAAACGCTGCAACTTACACCTTAAACAAAGGAAATATTGGTCTTGACAATGGGGAGGGGTATAATATCACCGTTTTCATTGTATTTTATTGTAAAAATGTTATAGTTTGAGCCATTGTAAGAGTAACCAGAAACATAAAGATTACCCGAGCCATCCAAGGCACAGCCAAAAGCTTCATCCTTTCCATTGGCAGTTCCATCATATCGTCTTGTCCATATAGTATCACCATTTGATGCATTGTATTTGATCGTGAGGTAGTCATTGTTGGTACCATTATAAGAGGTGCCTGTCACATAAATGTTACCCGAACCATCAAAAGCACATTCATAGGCTATATCATCTCCATCGGCAGTACCATTATATATCTGCATCCAAACAATGTCGCCGTTAGATGCATTATATTTGATGAGAATAAAGTCTTTATTCGTGCCATTATATGAACCACCAACCACATAAAGATTACCTGAATTGTCCAACACGCAACCTAAAGCTAAATCATCTCCATTAGAATTACCATTATATACTCGTGTCCAGATCGTATCGCCATTAGTTGTATTATATTTGATGATGATAATATCAGCATTCGTGCCATTAAAAGTTTGACCAACCGCATAAAGATTGCCTGAATTGTCTACTGTTAAATCATTAGTCTCATCATAACCGTTTGCAGACCCGTTATATGTACTGACCCATACAATATCTGGGGCCTGAGCTAGAGAACTTATATTGACAATCAATAGAAGGAATATTAGTATATGTAATCTTTTATTCATAATTATATACTCCTTGTAAATTATTTAATAAATTATTGTTAATTATAATTTTGCTTTGAATTCGATATTTTTACTTCATAGCTATATTACTCAACCTCATTTTTTTTCTGTATAATAATACCGCCTCATAACATATTAATAACCCTCAAGAATTATCTGCTCAAAATAAATCTATCTTGCTTATTTTACTTCAAGATAAGTAGAATAATATTTATTAGCAATAACATATTAATTGGTAAATAAAATTTATTTACTCTTATAAAGGAATAAAGAAAAGGAATAAAAAAACTAGTATTATTTATCTGACTTCACAAACAACGTCACGAAAAAGTGATTCCAGTACAATATTATCATAGCTGAATTTTCTTACAATAGATTTGGCCTTGTCCGATAATCTTTGATATCCCCACATTATTCTGAACTTCGTTTCTTCTCTTGAATTCCTTTGAAAATAGAGTGGTAAATTAACATCAAAGTACGATATACTATCAGCATCTTTTAGGATATTTGTTTCCGGATTCCCTCCAAATTCATGATGAGTAACTAAGTTAGATACTTTATAAAGGATTGTTTTTTTGAGGTCATATTTTGAAAGAAGATCGTTCAATATCTTTGCACTGTTTCTGGCATGAGCCATCTTAAATTCATTGTAATCTGAATAATTCTCTCTATTGATTTTCAGTTCCTTAATGCTTCTTTCTATATCGTGTCCCAATGCTGCAATTTGAAGAGATATGTCCGCTTCTGGTTTCAGTTTTAAAACCCAAGCTTTTGTGTTTTTGGAATGTTTGGAATCTTCGGGAATTTCAGATTTGGAAATAATTCTCTCGATGTCTGACTCAATATTCTCAAGCATACTCATGTCTAAGAACCACCAACCTTCTGACAGATTCAAAATTAGTTATGATAGCCAAGATTGCTAACGTCAAAAGAATCTGATTGCTCAAAGCGCCTATAAAAATTATAAAGAGACGAATATCTCTCCCCATTCTTATTTCATTTTTACAGATTAATTTCTTGCGGAAAATTGAATCATACTTATCTGATGTATAGCTGTTCAAAAAAGTACCAATTAGGGCAGCAAAGCCTACCGTCCAAATTAGAATGTTACTGTGCAACATCCAATGCCCATAAATCATACCGAAAACAATTAGTCCATCAGCATATCTATCCAGAACAGCATCAAACCAACCACCATAGTTGGTCTGCCTAAGTTTCAATCGTGCAATTTCTCCATCGCAACCATCAACAATGGAAGAAATTTGTACAAGAATTCCGCCCGCAATCAAAAAATGATAGTTCCCGAAATAAAAAAATAGTGACGCAAAAAGGCTAATAATAAAACTCAGCAGAGTAACTTGGTTGGGTGTGATATTGGTTTTCAGAAGCAATGCCGAAATTCTGATAGAAAAAGGTCGATTAAACAGCTTGGCAATAGGACCGTCTGTAAGTTTTGCAAGTTGATCAATCAACAAGGACTTGGCGTTCTTTAATGCTTTACTGTGGTCAACGTCAATCCAGTATTTATCAGAAACATCCAACGCTTTCATTTTTCCTTTGTTAGTAAGGATATTGATTCCCCCGGAAAGGCTTTCGTTTCCGTTAGCTATACTTTCATCAAGTGCATCAAAAATGGTGGGCGTACACAGAAAGATGCCGGTATCAATTCCATTGTAATCGGTTAATTCCTTTCCGATGTCTAAAATTAGTCCATCTGTTGTTACAACTTTTGTCGCATCCTCCAGGTCCAAATATTTATGTATCTTCCCATCCACACAAAGAATACATTCATCCTGTTGTAAAGTCGCTTTTCGAAGTTCATTCAAGATTTTATAATCAAATATGTGATCAGACATTAAAAGAATAAAAGATTCATGAAAAAATTCTCTAGCTTTTAGAACAGATATGCCGTTACCTCTATTCCAATCGTCATTAACAACATAATCTAATTTCACACCAAGTTTACTGCCATCGGCTAATTGCTTTCTGATTTGGTCTCCATTATGCCCAACCACAATTAGAAAATCACTTATGCCGGCTTTTTTTGCAGTCAGAATAATTCTTTCAATAAGGGTTAGTCCTAGTAAAGATATTAAAGGTTTAGAAGTACCATTCTCCTTTTGTCTACTTCCAAGTCCGGCGGCTAATATCAAGGCTTGCTTAGGGGGTGGCATTTCCTTTTGTAGATGAGATACTCCTTGAGTTTTTATAACTGTGTTCACTACGCGGTGCCTAGAAGTTAAAGTTAGTTCCAATTCATTTTCCAAAATTTCTAATTTATCCAAAATATAACATCCTTTTTTTTGAGCTTAGAGTTTAGTATAACAGCATGGTTTTCACCTGCCTTTCCGCCGAAGTTTTAACGAATGTGAGAATAGCGATGTTGGATTGAAATACGAACGCCAATCCGCCGCGGCGGATTATTTTAGTTTGACAGACGAAAAGCTTTGCAAGGTATTAAACTTTTGCACCAATTCCTAAATTAGAAAAATGTCTGTTGAACGAAGTTCTGCAATTGTTGGACAAAGACGGCCTCATTGAAAAGGGAATCAGGTTGAAAAAAGCTTGTCAGGTGTTACTACTATTTTTTTAATATTGTTTAATATTAAAACGTTTGCTTCTCTTGTGAAACCTAGATTGGCAACTGTTCTCTTTGCAAATTCCCGCTCACCTTCAGATATGGCCCCCGTGAA
>JACZSJ010000043.1 GCA_022574295.1 Pseudomonadota bacterium | reverse complement strand
TTTTTAGTTAAATACGATGATTGAAAATCAAGTGAAAAGTGCTAGAATCGGCAGTTAAAATTGCAATGAAATTCAGGAGATAAAACTATGTTTTTCTGTAAAAAAGGTACCGGTGATACCGCTGAGCTGGAAAAGCAAAACAAGATTATGCAGACTGCACTAGAGTTTTATGCGGATGTAAAAAGCTGGGAGAGTGGACATAAATACACGGATAGTAATGATGCCACTATTTTTACCGATGGTTCGGAATCCGCTGCAACTGTGGACAAAGGTAGCCATGCTTTTAAGGCATTAAAATCCTGTAAAGCCTGATTAATATTTCAGTGCATCCCCTCGTTGATCTCTGGGCGTGCCAGTTTGTGAGGGAATATTCATTTATTGAATGATTCATCCATCCATAATGGTCTTAGAAAGCATTATGCCCACTTCTTCTAGAAGCTAAGTTAATGCATAAATCATAATCATCGCCTGATTTATCTACTCTACCAGTCGGTTATCAGCTGAACGAATATACAGTTAAAAGCATATTAGGACAGGGTGGTTTCGGTATTACCTATCTGGCACATGACGGTAATCTGGAACGCGACGTAGCGATCAAGGAATTTATGCCGCAAGAAATGGCGGCACGTAGTGCAGATTACACCGTGCATTCTCTTAGTAAAACTGAGGACAGTGTCTGTCAGTTAGAATGGGGTCTTGAACGATTTATAAGAGAAGCAAGGACTTTATCTAAATTTAACCATCCAAATATTGTGCGTGTTCATACAGTTTTTGAAACTAACAATACGGCCTATATGGTGATGAGCTATGAGAAAGGCATAAGTTTTACTGAGAGACTTAAAAAGGGCCAACCATCAGAAGAAGAACTCACCAATATAGTGCTGGGTTTACTGGATGGCCTGGAGAGCATGCACGCGGAAGGTTTTATACATCGCGACGTCAAACCCGGAAATATCTTTATTCGTGACGATGGGACGGCATTATTACTGGATTTTGGGTCGGCGCGTCAGGCAATGGGTGAAGAAGTCATGACGCTGACAAAAGTTGCCTCACCAGGTTATGCTCCATTTGAACAATATTATGGCAGGAGCGATATGCAAGGTCCCTGGACGGACATCTATGCCCTGGGTGCTACCATGTACCGAGCAATTACAGGTGAGGCACACACGGATGCAACCTTTCGTAATCGCACCAGTGGCGAAGAAGCTATCCAGGAAATCATGGATATCCTGGATAAACATAAAGACAAATATTCACTATTCTTGTTGCGGGCTGTTGAACATGCAATACGCACGAATCACAAGGACCGACCACAAACTGTAGATGAATGGCGTACAATGCTAACAGATCCCAGTTTATCGACGGTAACCCAATGGCGTTACGCGGAGAACAGCTTCAAGAAGAAGATAGCAAATAAACAGGAAGAGAAGAAAAAGACTCATTGGAAGGATTATCTGGTATTTGCATCTTTAATAATCGCACTGGCTGCATTGACATATACCTACCTGCAAAATAGCTAGAAAAACTCCAATCAAGTGCGTCGCCATTACCAGAAAGCTACAAACCTAATATTATTAAATCTGTTATTTAATTTTTTCCTGATATGACATTAATTTATCCTGAGTATTTTTTAGTTGTGCTGTAGATGTATTATATAGTCTCTCCTGGGCTCAATTAAAGTTGAACAATTCTTAAGGGAATTAGCAAAAAATATTGCCTAAATGCATTGTCCATATTTTTGGGCAAGCTTTAAATATACAGTTTATTCTTTCATACAAATAAACAGGCTTTTAATCAAAAATTGTCACTATTTCAGTGATTGATGCGCTGCAAGAATGTATACTTCTGACATAGGTGATCTGGTGTAGATAAAGCCAGATGTATCTTGTTTGTTTGCATGAGGTTTTCTTCAATTTTTGGATTGATAAGGGCGTAACGAATCAGGTGCTGGAAAATTATTTTCCTATTCTTTTATTCATTGTCATCGGTCTGGTGTTGGGTGTTTCAATGATCGTTATCGGATTTGGTCTGGGCAAAATCATGGGGCATGCGCGCCCGTATAAGGCAAAACAATCCCCCTATGAGTGTGGTTTTGAAGCATTTGAGAATGCCCGCATTAAATTTGACGTTCGTTATTACCTCGTTGCCATTTTATTCATCATTTTTGATCTTGAAATCGCATTTCTGTTTCCCTGGGCTGTCGTCCTTGATGAAATAGGCATGGCAGGATTTTGGGCGATGATGATATTTCTTGCTGTGCTTGTGGTTGGTTTTATTTATGAATGGCGCAAAGGAGCTCTGGAATGGGAGTAGCACAGAAAACCAGGGTCATGGAAGTAGGTCATGAAATGGAAGGAACAGTACATGAGAAAGGCATTGTCACGACAACGGTAGATAACGTTGTTAATTGGGCCAGAACAGGATCCCTGTGGCCCATGACCTTTGGTCTGGCATGCTGTGCAGTGGAAATGATGCAAGCAGGTGCCTCTCGTTATGATCTGGATCGTTTTGGTGTGATTTTCAGACCGAGCCCTCGCCAGTCTGATGTCATGATCGTTGCAGGGACATTGGTCAATAAAATGGCACCTGCGCTACGAAAAGTGTATGACCAGATGGCCGAACCACGCTGGGTCATTTCCATGGGTTCATGTGCGAATGGAGGCGGATACTATCACTATTCCTATGCCGTCGTCAGAGGCTGTGACCGTATTGTCCCTGTGGATATCTATGTGCCCGGTTGTCCGCCAACAGCAGAAGCACTTTTATTCGGAATCATACAATTACAAAACAAAATCAAGCGGACTAACACGATAGCGCGCTAGTTTAAGTCTGCATAAATAAAACATCCATAAATGTATGGCAAATTCTGTTGAGACATTAGCAAACTCCCTGAGCGAGCATTTTGGTGATGCGTTAACGGGTGCTCATGTTGCCTATGGACAGGCGGTGATTGAATTAAAGCCAAATCACTTGCTTGCCGTTTGTCAGTCACTTAAAGATGAAGAGGCATATTCGTTTGAGCAAATGATTGATCTTTGCGGTGTTGATTACTCTACCTATGGTATGGCAGATTGGGAGACCAACAGCACTTCCAATACCGGATTTAGCCGTGGCGTCAGCAAAGATATTTTTGATGATGAAGCAGAAACAAGGCCCCGTTTTGCTGTCGTTTATCATTTATTGTCGATTAGGCACAATCATCGTTTACGCGTTCGCTGCATGATTGATAAAACACCTGCAAAAATTGAATCTGTGGTCAATATCTGGGCATCGGCGAACTGGTATGAACGTGAGGCATTTGATTTATTCGGAATACTCTTTGAGGGGCATCCAGATCTCAGAAGAATCCTGACGGATTATGGCTTTGTCGGGCATCCATTCAGGAAAGATTTTCCACTGGAAGGCAATGTTGAAGTTCGCTATGACCCCGAACAAAAACGTGTGGTATATCAACCCGTCACAATCACCAATCGTGTCCTGGTCCCCAGAGTGATTCGCGACGACAATCGTTATAAAGAAGTGAAGGGTGAAGAGTGAAATGGTAGTTAGTAGTTAGTAGATAGTAGGTAGTAGGTGGTAGGTGGTAGGTGGTAGGTGGTAGGTGGTAGGTGGTAGGTAGTAGGTGGTAGGTAGTAGGTAGGGAAGACACATGCTACCTACCATCTACCACCTACTGGAGAAACTGGAAATTTTGATTTTTTTTATGATTAAAAAACAGGAAAAACTTAGAAGTGCCTGAGATTCGCAACATGACAATGAATTTTGGGCCGCAGCATCCAGCAGCGCACGGCGTCCTGCGACTGGTTCTGGAACTGGATGGTGAGGTCATTGAAAGGGCAGATCCCCATATTGGTTTGCTACACCGGGGCACGGAAAAATTAGCTGAATATAAACCATACAATCAGAGTATCGGTTATATGGATAGACTCGATTATGTCTCCATGATGTGTAATGAGCATGCCTATGTGATGGCAATAGAAAAGTTGATGGGCATCACACCGCCCATTCGAGCACAGTATATACGTGTCATGTTTTCCGAGATAACACGTGTCCTGAATCATCTCATGTGGTTAGGTACGCACGCATTGGACGTCGGTGCGATGACGATGTTTCTGTATTGTTTTCGTGAACGTGAAGATCTGATGGACTGTTATGAAGCGGTATCTGGAACAAGGATGCATGCGACCTACTTTCGTCCCGGTGGCGTCTATCGGGATCTCCCTGATGCTATGCCTTTTTATGAAGTATCAAAATGGCATAACGAAAAAGAAGTCAAAAATATGAATGAGGAAAGACAGGGTTCCTTGCTGGATTTTATCGAAGCATTCACAGACAAATTTCCCACTTGCATAGATGAGTATGAAACATTATTAACGGACAACAGGATCTGGAAACAGCGCACTGTTGACATTGCCGTAGTCTCGCCAAAACGCGCACTGCAACTGGGTTTTACAGGTCCCATGTTAAGAGGTTCCGGTATTGAATGGGATCTACGCAAGAAACAGCCTTATGAGGTTTACCACAAGGTCGATTTTGATATCCCGGTCGGCACCAATGGTGATTGCTATGATCGCTACCTGGTGCGCGTCGAAGAGATGCGCCAGTCGAATCATATTATCAAACAATGTATTGATTGGTTGAGAGAAAACCCGGGCCCGGTGATCCTGGATGACCATAAAGTAACACCACCAAAACGTGAAGAAATGAAAGGTGATATGGAGTCACTCATTCACCACTTCAAACTGTTTACAGAAGGTTATTGTGTGCCGGAAGGTGAAGTGTATGCAGCAGTAGAACATCCAAAAGGTGAATTTGGTATTTATCTGATTTCTGACGGGGCAAATAAACCCTATAGGGTAAAAATACGTGCAGCTGGATTTGCACATTTGTCAGCCATGGATGAAATGGTAAGAGGACATATGTTGTCTGATGTGGTTACGGTGATTGGCACGCAGGATATTGTATTCGGGGAAATAGACAGATAGTTGGTAGGTAGTAGGTGGTAGGTTGTAGGTTGGGGTTAGCTGTTCCCATATGCCACCTACGATATGCCACCTACATGAAACATTGAATAATTGATAAAGAATGACTGATATAAAAACACAACTCAGCAATCATGCCAGAGAAGAAATCGATCGCTGGATTAAAAAATATCCGGAAGGTCAAAAACAATCTGCAGTGCTAGCTGCCTTGCGTGAAGTACAGCATGAGAACCAGGGTCACTTGACGACGGAATTAATGGATGCAGTTGCAGAATATCTCGATATGCCACTCATTGCTGTTTATGAAGTTGTTGCATTTTATTCCATGCTGGAAACAGAAAAGGTGGGGCGACACAGTATTTCCGTTTGCACTAACATTTCATGTATGTTGAGCGGTTCAGATGAGATTGTGCAACACATTGAGAAAAAACTGGGCATCAAGACAGGTGATTCAACTGAGGATGGCCGCTATTACCTGAAACAGGAGGAGGAATGTCTTGCCGCCTGTTGTGCTGCACCGATGATGATGGTTGACCATGTATACCATGAGAATTTGACCCCTGAAAAGGTCGATGAAATTTTGGAAAATCTGGAATAATAGCTCGCGCATGGAAAAATTAAATCAGGTCTGCTATGCAACGCTCCAGTTTGATCAGCCCTGGACGCTTGAAAACTATCGTAAAGTGGGTGGTTATGAGGCCTGGTCAAAGATCATTCGTGATCGGATACCTCCTGAGAAAATTATTGAAGAAGTTAAAGAATCCGGGCTGCGCGGACGTGGTGGAGCCGGTTTCCCAACGGGCCTGAAGTGGAGTTTCATGCCACAAAATTTTGACGGTCCAAAGTATGTGATCTGCAACTCTGATGAAAGCGAACCAGGAACGTGCAAGGACCGTGACATTTTGCGGTTCAATCCCCATTCTCTGGTGGAAGGAATGGCTATTGCCTGTTATGCCATGGGCACAAAGGTGGCATACAATTATATACGAGGAGAATTCATGGATGAGCCTTATCAGCGTTTCGAAAATGCCCTGAAAGAGGCTTACGAACAGGGATATCTAGGTCGCAAAATCATGGACTCAGATATTGAAGTAGATATCTATACGACTCTGGGTGCAGGTGCCTACATCTGTGGTGAAGAAACCGCATTGCTCGAATCATTGGAAGGTAAAAAAGGACAGCCACGATTCAAGCCGCCGTTTCCTGCCAATTTTGGCCTGTATGGCAAGCCAACCACGATTAATAACACAGAATCCTTCGCTTCTGTTCCCTCTATCATCAAAAATGGTGCCAAATGGTTTTCTGAAATGGGTGTGCCCAACAGCGGTGGCAGTAAATGTTTTTCAATCAGCGGTCATGTTAATAAGCCAGGCAATTTTGAGGTGCCCTTAGGCACGTCTTTCGTAGACTTATTGGCACTTGCTGGGGGTGTGCGTAACGGGAATAAACTTAAAGCGGTCATTCCGGGGGGTTCATCCGTTCCAGTCGTACAAGGTGAAGATATGATGGAAATAAATATGGATTATGAATCCATTCAAAAAGCCGGTACATATCTTGGTTCGGGGGCCATTATTGTGATGGACGAAACAACGTGCATGGTGCGTGTTCTTGAACGGATTTCCAGGTTCTATTATTCAGAGTCCTGCGGTCAATGTACGCCATGTCGTGAAGGAACAGGGTGGTTATACCGCGTCATTAAACGAATCGAAAATGGTCAAGGTGAGCAGGAAGATCTGGACAAACTAATTGATGTTGCGAACAAGATCGAAGGCAGAACAATTTGTGCCCTGGGTGATGCGGCAGCGTGGCCAGTGCAAAGTTTTGTCAAAAGATTTCGTGATGAATTTCAATATCACATAGACAATAAATGTTGCATGCCGGGAACAGGATGCAACCAGAAAGATAAAAATACAGAGGCGGCGTAGCCAGGAAGTGAAAAGTGATAAGTGAAGAACTATAAAGTAAGAACTGTATTGCTAAAAAGAATGAACGTTTCACCTTCGACGTTTCACAATTGGATTATTTAGAGAATGTCAGAAGACAAAATTACAATAGAAGTAGATGGCAATAAGCTTACGGCAAACAGTGGGCAGATGCTCATTGAAGTGACCGATGCCAATGATATTTATATTCCCAGATTCTGTTATCACAAGAAATTGTCTGTTGCCGCGAATTGTCGCATGTGTCTGGTTGAAGTCGAGAAGGCACCGAAACCATTGCCTGCATGTGCCACGCCCGTAATGGATGGCATGAAAGTTTCGACCCGCTCAAAACTTGCCATAGAAGCCCAGAAATCAGTGATGGAATTCCTGCTGATTAATCACCCGCTTGATTGTCCGATATGTGATCAGGGCGGGGAGTGTGAGCTGCAGGATCTTGCAGTCGCTTATGGGGGAGATGTCTCTCGCTACCATGAAAGCAAGCGAGTGGTGATGGATAAGAATATCGGTCCATTGATACAAACAGACATGACTCGTTGTATCCATTGCACACGTTGTGTCCGATTTGGTGAAGAGATTGCGGGTCTACAAGAGATGGGATCGCTGGGACGAGGCGAACGCATGGAGATTGGGACCTATATTGAAAAGAGTGTGTCCTCTGAATTGTCTGGAAATATTATCGATATATGCCCTGTCGGGGCTTTGACTTCCAAACCCTTTAGATATTCGGCACGGGCGTGGGAAATGGTGCAGCGTGAAAGTATCGCGCCACACGATTCTGTGGGCTCGAATATACGACTTCACATCAAGGGCGATCGCGTCATGCGTGTTGTCCCGGCAGAGAATGAAAGTATTAATGAAGTTTGGTTATCAGACCGTGACCGATTTAGCTATGAGGGTTTGTATAGCGATGATCGTTTGAAGACACCAATGATTAAAAATAATGGTATATGGGAAGAAGTGGATTGGGAAACCGCGCTCGAATTTGTCCGCGATAATCTGGTTAAAAATTTATCAACGCATGGCAGTGATCAGTTAGGCGGCCTGGCATCACCCACAGCGACACTTGAGGAACTTTATTTATTTCAGAAATTATTGCGCGCACTTGGATGTAATAATATCGATTCTCGTTTGCGACAAAACGATTTTAAACAGCAAGAGTCAGATCCGATCTTCCCCTATCTGGGTCAGTCAATCGAAGCGCTTGAAAAGCTTGATGCAGTATTGCTGGTTGGCAGCAACGTAAGAAAAGAACAAGCAATGATTAACCATCGATTACGTAAGGCCTCACTAAAGGGTGCAGACGTGATGGTAGTAAATTCTGTGGATTACGATTTTAACTATGCTATTTCTGAAAAAATCATTACATCACCCTCAGAGATCCCAACGGCATTGGCTGGAATCATCAAGGCTTTGGTTGAGATGGGGGATCATGCGATTGATGATGCTGTGCAATCATTAATTAGTCACGTAACCGTGAATGAAGAACATCGGAGTGTGGCTAAAAAATTATCCAATGCTAAAGATGGCACGGTGTTATTGGGTAATCTTGCGACCGCACATGTTCAATTCTCAACATTAAAATCATTAGCACTGGTTATTGCCAAACTTGCCAATGTGAAGTTTGGTTTCCTAAGTGAGGCCGCCAATACGAGTGGTGCACATCTGGCCGGTGTATTACCTCATCGCGGGCCAGGGGGAGAAATCACCGAACATCCCGGATTAAATATTAATGCCATGCTGGAACAGCATTTGAGGGCCTATCTACTCTTGGGGTTTGAACCAGAGCTTGATTGTTGGGATGGACATAAAGCACTTCGCGCAATGCAAAATGCCGAGTTTGTTGTCTCAATGACAGCATATCAATCAGAAACGATGCAAGAATATGCAGATGTATTATTACCGATTGCGCTTTTCGCAGAAACGTCCGGTACTTACATCAATGTTGAAGGGCAATCGCAAAGTTTCACTGGTGCAGTGCCACCAGTGGGAGAGGCACGGCCAGCGTGGAAAATACTACGTGTGTTGGGCAATCTGCTGAATGTCGAAGCATTTGAATATAACAATTCAGAAGAAATCAGGGATGAAGTCACCCGTGTCATTGATAATGTTACCTTGGAAAGCGAAGGGAATTGGTCATTACCAGACACATTAATGGATAAGCAGGCTGACAATGGCGCGCTACAAAAAATTACAGAGGTTCCGATGTATCGTATTGATGCCATGACCAGAAGAGCACAGGCATTGCAAAATACTGGTGATAGTACAGGGTCGATTCAGATCAATTCGGATCTTGCGAGCAGCTTACATATTTCTGAAGGAGATACAGTTGTCGTTGAGCATGAAGAAAATACCATCAGCGCACCCGTGATGATTAATGAGCGTGTTTCTGATGATTGTGTGCTGGTACAAGCTGCACAGTTGAATCATGCAGAATTGGGGGCATGGTATGGCCAACTCAGTTTAAGGAAGGCAGGAGTATGATCCTGGAAACCGCAGTTGATCGTTATGAGTAATAGCTAACATGATGATATCAATAACATTATGGCCTTTGTTTGAATTCACTCGCAGGGTGAAAGCGCTACTGGGTCGATGGCGCGCCATTTGGGTGCGTTTAGGCGGGTTACAATCCTCAACAATGGCCAGCCATTGCCTCGGATTTTCCCCCACCTACCCACATCCAACTGGCACACCCTCAACCCAGTTCAACTACGGTTTCTAGGATGATGGAGTGGATACGAAATAATTTGATTACTCCGTTGGTAGAACAACTTTTCCCGGCAGCGGTGCACACACATGCTGTATTTACTATTGAAACTGTTTTCAAAATTGCGGTCATTATAGTACCGGTGCTGTTCACGGTTGCTTATTTGACCTATGCAGAGCGTAAGGTGATTGGTTTTATTCAGGGACGTATTGGGCCAAATCGGGTGGGTTTCTTTGGTTTCTCTTTTTGGGGGCTTGGGCAACCCATCGCTGATGCCTTTAAATTAATGTTTAAAGAAATAATTGTTCCATCAGGAGCAAATAAAGCCCTGTTTATTGCTGCACCCATCTTGTCACTGGCACCCTCTCTCGCCGCGTGGGCAGTGATTCCTTTTGGTGATACCCTGGTATTGGCAGACATCAATGCCGGTTTACTCTATGTTCTGGCTCTAACATCCCTTGCTGTTTATGGCGTGATCATTGCGGGTTGGGCATCCAACTCAAAATATGCCTTTCTTGGCGCGATGCGCTCTGTCGCCCAGATTGTGTCATATGAAATTGCCATGGGGTTTGCGCTGGTGGGTGTACTGGTGGCCTCAGGGAGTCTAAACCTGGGCGATATTGTTGCTGCACAGAATGGCAGCATGGTCCACTGGTTCTGGTTGCCTTTACTACCATTGGCCGTGATTTATTTTATCTCTGGCGTGGTTGAAACCAATCGCGCCCCCTTTGATGTTGCCGAAGGTGAGTCGGAGATTGTTGCTGGTTTCCATGTGGATTATGGCGGCATGGCATTTTCAGTTTTCTTTATGGCTGAATATGCCAACATGATCATTATTGCGATTCTGATATCCGTGATGTTCTTTGGTGGGTGGCTCTCTCCTTTTCAGGGAATACTTCCAGATTCGGTTTTTGATGTGCCAATGATTGGCACTTTACTTGGCGAGGGTATTCATTGGCTACTAGTCAAAACTTCATTCTTCCTGTTTATGTTTTTGTGGATACGGGCAACTTTCCCACGTTACCGTTATGATCAGATCATGCGTCTGGGCTGGAAAATATTTATTCCGATTACTATTGTCTGGCTAATCGTTGTAGCAGTTATGGTCGTGACAAACATGCCGTGGTGGTTTGATTAGGTGCTAATAGGTGACTAAAGACAGATGATTAAAAACACAGCGCGATACATAAAAAGTTTATTCCTTCTTGAATTAATTAAGGGTTTGAGACTGACCGGTCGTTATTTATTCAAAAGAAAAATAACAGTGCAATACCCGGAAGAAAAAACACCGCAGTCACAACGATTTCGTGGGCTACATGCCTTGCGCCGTTATGAAAATGGAGAGGAACGTTGTATTGCCTGTAAATTATGCGAAGCGGTGTGTCCGGCAGTTGCGATTACCATTGAATCTGAAGAGCGTGAAGATGGAAGTCGTCGTACGACTTTATATGATATAGACCTGTCCAAATGTATTTACTGCGGTTTTTGCGAAGAATCCTGTCCGGTCGATGCTATTGTCGAAACCCGCATCTTTGAATACCACGGTGAGAAACGCAGTGATTTAATCATGACAAAGGAGATGCTGCTTGAGATAGGTGATCAGGCAGAAGAACAGATTGCAAAAGATCGTGCAGAGGATGCACCTTATAGATGATCGAACAAACAGTCTTTTATATATTTTCTGCTTTATTATTACTATCTGCCGGTCTTATGATCACAGTGCGCAATCCTGTTTTCGCAGCGCTATTTTTAATTCTTTCATTTTTTTCAACTTCGGCAATCTGGTTATTACTCGAAGCAGAGTTTTTGGCGATCACCCTGGTTGTAGTCTATGTCGGCGCGGTGATGATTCTGTTTATGTTTGTTGTCATGATGCTGGATATTAATTTATCTGCCTTGCGGGAAGGCTTTGCGAGATATTTGCCCATCGGTGGCATGGTTGCCATTTCCATGGCCTTGTCTATGGTGCTGGTAATTAATGCCGGGGAATTTGGATTGGCAAGTGATACCGTTCAACGACATGGTGCAGATTACAGTAATACGAAAGAGCTGGGTGTGGCTTTATATACGCACTATTTATATCCCTTTGAGATTGCCGGCGCCATTTTGCTGGTGGCAATTATTGCTGCGATTACACTGACAATGCGTGGCCCTCGTTCCAGCAAAGCACAAAAACCAGGCGAGCAGGTTCTCGTTAAAAGTACTGACAGGCTCAGGATCATTAAAATGAAATCCGAGGGGGCAGACTCTGAACCTGAAAAAGATCCGTTAGCAGAATCTAAGCTGGCACAATCAGAAGATATAACAGTGAAGAAGGAATCATTATGATTACCTTATCAAATGTACTGGTACTGGCGGCTTTACTCTTCTGTATCAGTGTTGCCGGAATATTTTTGAATAGAAAGAATATTCTGATCATATTGATGTGTATTGAACTGATGTTGTTATCAGTGAACATGAATTTCATTGCCTTTTCATATTTTCTTGGTGATATCAACGGTCAGATATTTGTATTTTTCATATTGACCGTGGCCGCTGCCGAATCTGCGATCGGACTGGCTATCCTTGTCGTCCTGTTTCGCAACAGGAACACAATTAATGTTGATGACTTAAAGAGCATGGAAGGTTAGCTAATAGTCATGGATCTATTTGAAAATATGGAAGATATCTATCTCGCTATTGTGCTAGCGCCTTTGCTGGGCTCAGTCATTGCGGGACTGTTTGGCAAGTTGATAGGTCGTAGTGGCGCACACTGGGTGGCCATTGCCGGTGTCGGAGTATCATTTGTTCTCTCCTTATTGGCCTATTACCATCTCTTTTACAATGGTGGTGAAGTCTATAACGCTGCAGTCTATACCTGGCTAAACAGTGGTGATCTCCATTTCGAGATCGGTTTTCTGATCGATCAACTCTCCGTCACCATGATGGTGGTCGTTACTTTCGTTTCGTGGATAATTCATATTTATACTATCGGATATATGGTTGATGATCCGGGCTATCAACGTTTTTTTAGTTATATCTCCTTATTTACCTTCGCCATGTTGATGCTGGTAATGTCGAATAATTTTCTGCAGTTATTCTTCGGCTGGGAAGCAGTCGGGCTGGTTTCATACTTGTTGATTGGGTTCTGGTACAAGCGGGAACCTGCAATCTTCGCAAATTTGAAGGCGTTTTTGGTGAACCGTGTAGGTGATTTTGGTTTCCTCCTGGGGGTCGCTGCGGTATTCATGCATTTCCATTCGATGGATTATATTGAAGTGTTTGAGCAAGCACCGGCATTGGCCTCTGTGACGGTCAATATATGGGGCGATGAATCCTGGTCACTCATGTCGGTCATTTGTATTTGTCTCTTTATCGGTGCAATGGGCAAATCAGCACAAGTCCCCTTGCATGTATGGTTGCCCGATTCCATGGAAGGCCCGACGCCAATTTCGGCGTTAATTCATGCAGCAACCATGGTGACTGCTGGTATCTTTATGGTTTCTCGTATGTCGCCGCTCTTCGAGTTGTCTGAAACAGCGTTGAATTTCATATTGATTATTGGCGCGACAACAGCGTTCTTTATGGGCCTGCTTGCTCTGGTGCAGAATGACATTAAACGTGTCATTGCCTATTCGACCTTGTCGCAACTGGGCTATATGACAGTCGCATTGGGTGCCTCTGCCTATGCCGCCGCGATGTTTCATCTGGTGACACACGCCTTCTTTAAGGCCTTATTATTTCTTGCCGCAGGTGCCGTCATCATCGCCATGCATCATCAGCAAGACATGCGCAAGTATGGCGGTCTTTATCGATATATGCCCATCACCTGGATAACCTGTCTGGTGGGTTCAATCGCACTGATTGGCTTCCCGGGGACATCCGGTTTTTATTCCAAGGATGCCATTATCGAGGCTGTACATCTCTCTACGTTGCCTGCCGCTGGCTATGCCTATGTCGCTGTATTATCAGGTGTTTTTATTACCGCGCTGTATAGTTTCCGTCTTTTCTTTATGACTTTTCATGGTCAGGAAAAAATGGACAAACAGACATGGGAACATCTGCATGAATGCCCTCGAGTTGTCACAATCCCGTTATTAATATTGGCAATTCCTTCATTAATAATTGGTGCGTGGTTCGCTGGGCCGATGTTATTTGGCGATCACTTTGCTGGTGCAATACATGTTGCTGAAGGTCATGCCGTATTGCTTGAGTTGGGGAGTCATTACCATGGTGAGTGGTATCAGATAGCATGGCAATTCTTTGTCCATGCAATCAGTCATCCAACGGTCATCTTGCTCGCATTTTCAGGGGTATTTACAGCATGGTTGTTGTATATCAAGTTTCCAACCGTGCCTGAGAAGTTTGCCAATAATCTGAGCATGATTCACCGCCTGCTGGTCAATAAATATGGTTTCGACGACTTTTATCAAAAAGTTTTTGCCGGTGGTGCAAAAGGGATAGGGCGTCTATTTTGGCAAATGGGTGATGTCAAACTCATAGATGGTCTCATGGTCAATGGCTCTGCACTTTCTGTCAGATGGTTTTCTGGCAAGATCAGGCAAATACAGTCAGGTTATCTATATCACTATGCGTTTGCCATGATCGTTGGATTGTTATTGTTCCTTGCAGTGTTTGTACATAAATTAATTTAATCATAAGAAAAAATTATAAAACATTAAAGAATGTTTGCTGAATTACCAATATTGAGTTTGTTGATCTGGGGCCCGGTTGTCGGTGGTATATGGGTGCTGTATGCGGGTGACAGACAGGAAGAGACCGTCAAGACACTGGCATTGATTATCTCTGTGGTGACTTTTCTGTTATCCACCTTGTTGTATATAGATTTCAATATCAATACGCACGAAATGCAGTTTGTCGAGTTCTCGTACTGGATAGAAACATTTAACATTAATTATCATTTAGGTGTTGATGGTATTGCCATGCCTTTGATCATACTGACCACTTTTATGACGGTATTGGTGATCCTGGCGGGATGGGAAGTGATAGAAAAAAGAATATCCCAATATCTGGCGGCTTTTTTGATTATGGAAGGACTGATGATTGGTGTCTTTGCTTCAATGGATGCCATGTTATTTTATGTCTTCTGGGAAGCAATGCTGATTCCAATGTTTCTGATCATTGGAATATGGGGTGGGCCCAGGCGTGTTTACGCAACCATTAAATTCTTTCTGTATACCTTTCTGGGATCTGTATTTATGCTGGTTGCCTTTCTATATCTTTACTCCCAGTCTGGTACTTTCAACATCGCTGAGTTGCAACTTCTGCCACTGGGCTTGGGTGCGCAAAAATTAATCTTTATTGCTTTTTTACTTGCTTTTGCAGTAAAGATTCCAATGTGGCCAGTCCATACATGGTTGCCGGATGCACATGTCGAAGCGCCAACCGGTGGCTCAGTGATACTTGCCGCGATCTTGTTGAAACTCGGGGGCTATGGTTTTCTTCGTTTTAGTTTGCCAATTACACCTGATGCCAGTCAGTATTTCGATACCATGATGATCGTATTGTCGTTGATCGCTATTGTTTATATTGGTTTTGTCGCCCTGGTTCAACAGGATATGAAAAAGCTCATCGCTTATTCATCGATTTCACACATGGGATTCGTGACCCTGGGGTTCTTCGTCGGTTTCAGTATTTATGCTGCAACAGGTTCAACTGAAGGTAGCGTATTTGCACTTGAAGGATCAATGGTGCAAATGATCTCTCATGGTTTTATTTCCGGCGCATTATTTCTCTGTGTCGGTGTGATGTATGACAGGGTGCATAGCCGGGAAATCAAAGACTACGGCGGTGTGGTCAATACCATGCCACATTTTGCGGCCTTTATGATGTTGTTTGCCATGGCAAATTCAGGACTTCCGGGGACCTCGGGCTTCGTGGGTGAATTCGTTATCATTATCAGTAGTTATCAGGCCAGTTTCTGGATCGCATTTCTGGCAGCATCAACCTTGATATTGGGTGCCGCTTATACATTATGGATGTATAAAAGAGTCATCTTCGGTGATGTGGCAAACGATAATATTGCCGAGCTTAAAGATATTAATCGACGTGAGACATTTATCCTTTCGGCACTGGCCATTGCTGTATTGTTTTTTGGTCTCTATCCAGCACCGTTGTTTGATGCAATGCATCCGACGCTGGAGCATTTATTTGAGCACCTATTGCAAACAAAGACGATCCTATAACGTGAGCCAATAACATGATATCAAAAGCAGAAATCCTGATATTGATGCCTGAAATATTCATACTGACCTTGGCCTGTCTGATATTAATCGTAGATACCTTCAGTCAGGATCCACTACGTAGGGTCACTTACTATCTTTCCCAGCTCACGCTTGTTCTAACGGCTGTGTTGGTGATTGGATTCTCACCTGAACAGACGGTCTATGCATTTGGTAATAGTTTTATCAGCGACGGTATGAGTGTGGTTTTAAAGACAGGCGTCTTTGTAATTAGCTTCTTTGCATTTCTTTATTCGCATGAATATCTAAAAGAACATGGCTGGTTAAAAGGAGAATATTTTGTCCTCGGATTATTTGCCATATTAGGCATGATGATATTGATTTCAGCCTACAGTTTATTGACTGTTTATCTTGGGCTGGAATTATTATCGCTTTCACTTTACGCCATGATCGCCATGCATAGAGAATCAACTACTGCTTCTGAAGCTGCGATGAAATTTTTTGTATTGGGTGCAATCGCATCAGGAATGTTGCTATACGGGATGTCGATGATCTACGGTGTCACAGGAAGTCTGGAGTTGGGAACGATCGCAACGAATATTGAAAGTAATGGCGATAATCCGTTATTGGTCTTCGGGCTTGTTTTTATCATGGTTGGAATTGCCTTCAAACTGGGCGCCGTGCCATTTCATATGTGGATACCTGATGTTTATCAGGGTTCGCCTACATGTGTCACATTATTTATTGCTAGCGCGCCTAAATTGGCAGCCTTTGCAATGGCAATGAGGCTGTTAGTTGATGGCTTGCAGCCTTTATTAAATGACTGGCAAGGGATGCTCATTATTCTGTCTATTCTTTCCATGGCAACAGGCAATATTATTGCCATATCCCAGACCAACATTAAACGTATGTTGGCCTACTCGACCATTGCACATGTTGGTTTTCTATTATTAGGTCTATTGTCAGGCACACCTTCTGGTTATGCGGGCTCTATGTTTTACATCATCACTTATGCCCTGATGAGCATGGGTGCATTCGGAATGATTATCTTGCTTGGAAGAAAAGGTTTTGAAGCAGACGAATTGGCACATTTCAAAGGATTATCCGAGAGAAGTCCGTGGTTTGCCTTTATTATGCTCATCCTGATGTTTTCCATGGCCGGGGTCCCACCATTCCTGGGGTTCTGGGGGAAATGGTTTGTCCTGAAAGAGGTAGTTGACGCCGGTTTTGTCTGGCTAGCGGCGACGGCCGTCTTCTTCTCTATCATTGGTGCCTATTATTATATACGCGTAATTAAATTCATGTATTTTGATAAAGCAGATTCAATGACCGCGATCAAGGCATCAAAACAAATGCGCTTTGCCCTTAGCGTCAATGGTTTGGCCTTACTTATTCTTGGTCTAATGCCAGGTGCACTTCTGGCGATTTGTGTCAGTGTTTTGTCAATAGCTGCATAACTGTTGATTCAAATTTAAGGAACCTCTGATTAAGTCATGAATCGACATCTTGCGACTAAAACATCCTGTTTCTGCGTTGTAAAATTTCGCAATAGCCTTGCTATTACGTGCGTTTCACGCCTTGAACCAGAATGTTATAATCAGCAATCTGTTCGACCCAGACTTAATCAGAG
>JACZSJ010000002.1 GCA_022574295.1 Pseudomonadota bacterium | reverse complement strand
TGTACTTGTTGCTGGTATTGTCGAACTATTTTGTCTGTCAAAATCTTTCCAGATCCGGGTGAGGAAGTTCACCCCGATGAATATGCATTGCACCAAATTCTGCGCACCTGTTTAAGGTGGGTATTGCTTTACCTGGATTAAGTAATCCTTTCGGATCGAAGGCATTTTTTATGGCATGAAATTGAACAATTTCCTCTGCGTTAAACTGGACACACATCTGGTTGATTTTCTCAATGCCGACGCCATGCTCCCCGGTGATGGTACCACCGACTTCCACACAAACTTCCAGTATCCTTCCGCCTAACTCCTCGGCCCGCTCCAGCTCACCCTCAATACTTACATCATACAAAATCAGCGGGTGTAAATTTCCATCTCCTGCGTGAAAAACATTCACGACACCAAGTTTATATTGTTGGGCTAACTCATCTATTCTTTTTAGCACGCTTCCTATATGTTTTCTGGGAATCGTGCCATCCATACAATAGTAATCAGCAGCAATACGCCCGACTGCAGGAAATGCTGACTTACGTCCTTCCCAGAATTTATCTCCTTCCTCCTTGTTTCTTGCGACCCTCACTTCGCTGGCACCAGCAACTTTCAATATGGCTTCTACCTTACGACATTCCTCATCGACTTCCTCATCGGCTCCATCAACCTCGCATATTAAAATTGCCGCTGCGTCAACAGGGTATCCAGCATGCAGGTAATCTTCTACAGCCCTGATAACGCCATTGTCCATCATCTCCAGACCAGCCGGGATAATGCCTGAAGCAATAATATCTGCGACGCCCTTCCCCGCCTCTTCTATTTCATCGAATGCTGCAAGAAGCACTCTGTTGTTGAGTGGTTTACTTAATAACTTCAGGGTCACTTCTACAATCACACCGAGCATCCCTTCTGAACCCGTCATTAATGCAAGCAAATCGTAGCCGGCTGAATCCAGCGCGTCGCCCCCCACCTCTAGCAATTCCCCGGTGACAGTAATCAATTTTACTGCCAGGATGTTATGTACGGTCAAACCGTATTTTAAACAATGAATTCCACCTGCATTTTCGGCGACATTACCACCGATAGTGCATGCGATTTGAGAAGAAGGATCTGGCGCATAAAACAAACCATATTTTGCTGCAGCCTCCGAGACACTAATATTTCGGACGCCAGGCTGTACTCGGGCTATCCGTTGCTCAGGATCCAGATGAATGATTTGATTGAATTTGGACAGGCTAAGAAGTAGTCCATCTGCAACGGGCAAAGCACCCCCGGAAAGCCCTGTACCGGCACCCCTGGCCACAACAGGAACATTTTCCTGATGACAAAGCTGCATGATCGCCTGTACTTGATCCACACTTTCAGGCATCACAACACAACGGGGAAGTTGCCTGTATGCAGACAGGGCATCACATTCATAAACCCGAAGCAATTCCTCGTCAGCGATGATTAATCCTTCGGGCAACAGACGTTTTAATTTATCTACAAACAATGACATTTCCAAATAGTTCGGGTACTGACCTTATTCTACAGATTTTATGAGTCAGCCGTCAGAAGACCAGTGTGGGAAATCATTTCAGTCTGATTATGCACCCAACCCTCACGTTTTTTTATCATGTGCTTGATTAATCAGTTATAATTTCCTTCTATTAATACTAATTACCGGATCTTCTTAAACCAGATTAAGAAGATCGTGAGATGAAATGAGCGAAGAAATTCTGATAAATGTTACCCCGCAGGAAACCCGTGTTGCGGTGGTAGAAAACGGTATTTTACAGGAAATCTACGTCGAGCGATCTCAGAAACTAGGTTTGGTCGGAAACATCTTCAAGGGGAGTGTTTCTCGCGTCTTACCGGGTATGCAGGCAGCTTTTATAGATATCGGACTTGAGCGAACCGGCTTTTTACATACATCAGACATTGTACCTGCCACGGAGACTTCCCTAACAAACGATGACAATTCAACACAGCAACCAGCGATAGAATCATTACTGCGTGAGGGACAGGTTGTTTTGGTACAGGTCGTCAAAGACCCTTTAGGTAGCAAGGGAGCCAGGTTAACAACACGACTTTCTATTCCATTAAGGTATCTTGTGTTTATCCCGAATTATCAGCACATTGGAATCTCGCAGCGCATTGAGGATGAAACTGAACGTGAACGCTTACGTAATATTATATTAGATTACCTGTCAGAAAATTTGCTCCTCACTGCGAACAACGATGCAAACGGCACGTCTGGCAAAACCGTAAAAAACCTGTCACAACTAGACAAAGGCGGCTTCATCGTCAGGACAGCTGCAGAAGGTATTCCGGACGATGAGATTTACCGAGATATAAAATTTTTGCATAAACTATGGGACTCTGTTGTCGTTCGAGCAGACAATACCTATCCCCCCGGAGTTGTCTATGAAGATCTCCCATTGGTTATGCGTACCATGAGAGATTTGGTTCATGCGGATATTGAAAGGGTTCGTATTGACTCAAAGGAAACCTTCAAAAGGGTAATGGAATTTTCCAAGAAATTTATTCCTGAATTTCTTGGGCGAATTGAATATTACAAAGGTGAACATCCCATCCTGGATCTCTATTCTGTTGAAGATGAAATTCAAAAGGCCCTGGGGAAAAAAGTGCAATTAAAATCTGGTGGGCATCTAATCATTGACCAAACTGAGGCAATGACAACAATTGATGTCAATACCGGGGCTTTTGTTGGAAGAAGAAATCTGGAAGAAACAATCTACAAAACAAATCTGGAAGCTGTACAAACGATAGCCAGACAACTACGGTTACGTAACCTCGGTGGCATCATCATTATCGATTTTATTGATATGCAGGATGCAGAACATGGTCGACAGGTTTCACGTTCTCTTGAAAAACATCTCAGCAAAGATAATTCGAAAATAGCCATCAGTGAACTGACCTCGCTTGGTCTGGTTCAACTCACGCGAAAACGGACAAGAGAAAGTCTTGAGCACACGCTATGTGAGGCCTGCCCGACCTGTAAAGGCATGGGTGCCATTAAAACAGTAGAAACAGTCTGTTATGAAATTTTCCGCGAAATCATGCGTGAAGTGCGTCAATTTGAGGCAAATAAATTACTCGTTGTCGCATCACAGGAAGTTGTAGATATGTTACTCGATGAAGAATCAAGCAGTGTGGAAGAACTAGAAGAATTCATTGGCAGGCCAATTTCATTCCAGGTGGAACCTCTTTATAACCAGGAACAGTATGACATCGTTTTGCTTTAACCAGTCTCTGATGCTAAAAATTATTTTTAAACGTTTATATCACTCTATCCTGTACTTAATTGCCTTTGCGGTTTTGACATCTGCGATCGTCATTACATTAGTCCGCCTTGCACTTCCAGGAATCGGTGGATATCGCCAGCAAACGCAGGACTGGATCAGTCAATACATGAATTACCCTGTGGTAATTTCAAATATTGATGCCGACTGGCAGGGCTGGAACCCTAAGCTACACCTGCACCAGGTCAGTATCCTCGATCCTGTCTCAAACAAACAGATCCTGAAGTTTCAATCAGTCCTGATCAGAATTGACATTCTTAAAAGTCTGATCAGAAATGAAATTATCCCAAAAACAATCACTATCTCTGACTTAAGTCTGACATTGATACGTCGACAGGACGGTTCTATCACTGCATCAGAATACTTACCTGATGATTTTAAGGGTAAACAGCTAAATAATGACGCACTTGCCAAATGGTTTCTTGCCCAGAAAGATATATTGGTAAAAAAAGCACAAATCACATTGCTGGATCTGAATGGTAATGATGCTCCCTTATTACTGTCAGATGCAACACTACGCATAAGGAACAATGACTACCGCACTCAAATTGAAGGCTCGGCAGTTCTGCCCGAGTCTTATGGACATATTCTGAATTTTGCTCTGGATGCCAGTGGCGATCTCCTGACGCCTGATTGGTCGGGCGAAATGTATTTTGAAGGTAAAGATATCAATATTTCACCATTATTTTTAGAAATTGAAGATCTTGATATTGAGAGCCATGAAGGAACAGGCGATATAAAGATATGGAGCACGTGGAATCAGGCGAAACTCAGAAAATTAGAAGGACAGATAAAACTCCACGAACTGAAGTTAGCAAATAAACAATCAGAGGTTTATATCAGAAAGATAGCTGGCAGTTTTTCAGCGACCAGAAGAACTGACAGCGGGATTGAACTTACTCTTGATTTGGAAGAACTGATTACGCCAAATGGAGAATGGCCTGAAACTGTCTTTTCTTTAAAGAAAATCTATATCGATGAACATGATAAATATCGATATATTGCCAGTGCCAGTTACCTGAAGCTTGATGATATTGATTCTTTCCTGAACATTTTTTCAGATTTGCCGGAAAAATTCTATCCGTCAAATAATTTTGATATTACAGGTGTTCTGCAAAACACCGTGATCAAATATGATCCGACACTTGAGCCTGATAAAAAAATATATATCGATACTGGGTTTTCACAGCTAGGCGGACAATTTAACGACATTCCTCTTAAGCTAGAGGGATTCAGTGGTCAGATACAGGGCACTCGACGAGAGGGAAGCGTACATATCGCAACCAACTCAGCTGAACTTGAACTAGATGATTTTCTTGTTCGTCCATTGACATTTTACGAATTGAATACTGAATTAAACTGGCAATATAAGGATAACAGTTTACTTCTAAGCACAGAATTGCTCGATGCACATACTCAGGACTTTGCTATACAGTTAAAAGGTGATTTAAAATACGACCAAGACAGGGAACTTCCGTTTGTTAATATGCTATTTGAATTATCGAATGGTGAAATAGAAAAAATTGCCGACTACCTTCCAAAAACAACATCAGAAAAACTATCACGCTGGTTAAGAAAATCATTTGTAACGGGAGAAATTCCTTCTGCAATATTTGTTTTCAGAGGTTGGCCGGAAGAATTTCCATTCAAAAATAAAGAAGGTGTTTTTCAGGGATTCGCCGAGATAATTGATGGCACACTGGATTACCATCCATCCTGGCCGCCCATGGATGGAATACATGCTGGAATTATGGTTAACGGTGACACATTGACTGTGAATGCAGCCTCCGGGAATTTTTTCAACGCCGAAGTCACTAATGTGAATATTATTATAGAAGATCTCTCAAGGAAAGATCTTAAGATGACTGCTGTAATTAATGGCCATATCAATGGCGATGTAAAAGATGGCTTGCTGTTCATTAAAGATAGCCCGCTTCAAGGTAATCCATCATTAAAGAATTTACCTTCGCTGAATTTTACCGGTGGTATGGGTATTGACCTGGCTCTGGAGGTCCCTTTATTTCCTGCTCCGGTTTTTGTCAATGGGAGTCTTACATTAAGAGATGCTACTTTTACACGTACAGATATGAAAATAGAGCTCACTGAGCTGAATGGTACGATAGACTTCACTCGAGATTCCTTCTCTGCTGAAGGAATGAAGGCAAATTTTTTCAACTACCCTGTCGAACTCGCAATAGCAAACCGTCATGGCTCTCCTGCCGAAACCACGCTAAGTGGAACCGCAGATAGTCAATTTATCAGTGCTCAATTATTACGTTACCTCCCCTCACTCGCACCATATAAATCTGAAATAGAAAAGCGAATTAATGGCACATGTTTGTGGGAAGTATCTTTAGTAAATACCGATCCGAAAAGCAACTTAAAAATCAACGAACAATTAGTGATTACTTCAACACTTGAAGGGCTTTCAATTGACCTTCCAGCACCTCTTTCAAAATCAGACGGGCCCGCTCCGTTTAGCTTATCTCTCAGGTATCCAGAAGTTGATAAACGTGAAATAAATATACGTTATGCGAATACCCTCAATGGCTTAATCCATGTTAGTGACACTAATGGTCAAAAGTCTGTCATAACATCCCTGTCTTTTGGAGATAAAGCCACCATTGGTCATGAAAATAATCCATTTTCGATTACTGGTGATGTTGACCAACTTAACGCAATAGAATGGATTAAATTAATCGCTGATATTTCAAATATAGGGAGGCCAAAGGCCAAAGATAAAATCATATCTCTGAATATTCAGGTTGCCTCACTGGAATTCATGCATCAGAACTTCTCTGATGTGAATCTGAAATTAGGAAATGTTAATTCAGGCTACCATATAAACCTGAATGCAGATGACATCAGTGGTGATATCTATTTCGACCGATTAATTAATGACCACCCTGTAATAATAAAGCTCGATAAACTGAATCTTGTTAAAAATACGTCTGAAAATGAAGAAGGGAAATCCGAGATCAATCCGGGATCGATACCCCCGCTCGACATTGAAATATCAGAACTAACCTATGACAATATCGATCTGGGTCAATTGAATATTGTAACTTCAAAAATTGCTAATGATCTGTCAGTCGATAAAATAACCTTTAGCAAAACAGACATGGAAATAGCGGGAACGGGTATCTGGAGTATTACTAACGATGAACAGCATTCGAAATTTAACCTAACACTAAATGCTGCATCAATGAAAACCATGTTAGAAACATTTAATTATGATGTTGCAGCGATTGAAGAGGGGGAAACCAGTCTCACACTTGATGCCCAATGGAAAGGAACACCAGTAGATTTTTCGCTCACTAATCTGAATGGAACACTGCTTATGGAGATAAAGAAAGGTCGATTTACAGATATAGCTCCATCAGCAGGTAGGTTGTTTGGTCTATTGAGTCTACAGACCCTGCCGAGAAGGCTCTCTCTTGATTTTTCTGACTTATTCGGCAAAGGCCTTGCATTTGACAACATTGAGGGCCGTTTTAGTATAGAGAATGGCAATGCCTACACCAATAATCTGACGATGTCAGGACCATCAGTCAATATCAATATTTCAGGTAGAACTGGTCTTGTTGATCAAGACTATGATCAAATCGCTACAATTACGCCAAAGGTGTCAGACAGTTTGCCTGTGGCCAGTGCTTTATTTGGACCTATCGGTGTTGGCGTTGGTGCAGTAATATTTATAGCTAGTGAAATCTTTCACTCTTTACCGGAAAAAATTGACACCTTGTTACGCAAACAATATACCATCACTGGCGCATGGGATGATCCACAGGTGACAAGAATAAAACAAAATGAAGTTGAAAATAATAATGGCTAATCTTTATTGCTAATATTTATACCCAAACTACCTAAAAATGCAGGTTTCAAAATAGTTTGGGTATGGAATTATTCAAGGGCGTGAAAAAACAAAGAATGTCATCGTCATCACAGCAGCAACAGTCAACCCTACCCCAAGTTCAATAAGCAGAATACCTATGTGCTGACCACTCAAGGGATTCGAAGCCAACACATTATAATCAAGGAAATTACCACCAAATATCAGTGCCGAAATTCCCACACCAAGATAAAGCAATAACCCGAGCGCAGATAAAATACGTAACAGATTAAATGAAATAACACTTCTGGCATTCTCAATCCCGAAGATAAGGCTGTATAAAATAAATGCAGACGCAAAGATCACACCAGCCTGAAATCCGCCTCCGGGCCCATAATCTCCATGAAATTGAACATACAGTGCAAAGATCAAAATCATAGGAATCAATAATTTTGCTACAACCCTTAACACCAGATGATGTTCCATTTATAGTTTCACCTTTCCTTGTTGCTCCGGACTATTTCCCTTGGGACTATTTCGCCTGGCACTATTTCTGAATCCACGACCCAACAACATCAGCACCCCCATCCCCGCCGTGAAAATAACGGCGACTTCTCCCATCGTATCATAGCCTCGATAACTGGCCAGAATCGATGTAACCATGTTTGGAACGCCTATCTCCCGAGGTGATTGATTGACATAACGATCTGATAAATACTGGTGTGCAGGTGCCTGACTATCACCAAATTTGGGGATGTCCGAAACACCATACATCAAAACAATACCTGTCAGCACGACAATAAAAAATGCGGGGAACGAGACCTCTCCCCCTGTTTTTTCCTGACTTGTCGTCAACGCAATGGTGCTCAAAAACAGCATGGTTGCTATTCCACCACCGACAGCCGCCTCGGTAAAAGCGACATCAACCGCATCCATGCTCACATACAGGCCAGCAGCCACTAAACTAAATATTCCAGTCAGCATTACCGCGGCAAATAAACTACCCAAACGAATAATAGCAATCCCTAACATCACCAGAAAAGTGAGCAATGCAATATCGACCAGTAATTCGATAACTATTCTCCTGAATGATTTAATAAGGGCTTCACTTCACCATGAAGCGCAGCCTTGGCCAGGGCGTGTGCTGCTGTGGGTGAAGTAAGCAAAATAAATATCACGATTAAGATTAATTTAACGGTTACAAGACTTAACCCAGCCTGCAGCATAAGGCCCATCATAATCAAAATAAAACCAAGCGTATCGACAACACTGCATGCATGTAACCTTGTAAAAAAATCAGGGAAGCGGATCAAACCAATGGTTCCGATAATAAGAAAAATACTACCGGCCATCAGACTGGCCCAGCTAAGCAAATCGATTATGATGTTCATAGATCGCTATCCTGTTGATCAAAAGATCCTCTACCCAAATCGCCATACTCAAAAAACTTAAGCACTGCAATAGTCACGATAAAATTGATGAGTGCATACACCAATGCAATATCAAGAAATTCTGGCCGCTCGGTCAAAAACCCGAATATCCCAATGAATAAAACAGTGATTGTTCCAAATGTATTTACCGCCAATATTCGATCATAAAGAGTTGGCCCCAATAAGGCCCTGATCAGGGCAAAAAGCATAGCAACCAAAATGGCGATTGTTGTTACGGCAAACATTACCTACCCTCCTGATCTGCTCTCGAGTGCAGTCACCTTGCTATCCATAGAACCCGCTAATAATGATCTTGCCAACTCTTCTGTCAGCGCATGGACCTCGGTAATGTCACCGTCAACATCAATAGTTACTGTTCCAGGGGTGAGCGTGATCGAATTGGCAAATATCACCCGAGCAAGGTCAGTAGACTGACTGCTCCGCAAGGCGATAACCGTGGGACTGATTGGCAATGCAGGATTCAGTATCAGTCGACAAACGTAAATATTGGAAACAATAATTTCCTTCAACAACCAGACCCAATAGGTGAACAATGCCTTAAGATTCAGATGTAACGGGTGACCTTCATGGTCAACAACATCCATACGTAATGCAATCAATACCACCAGCATTACGGAGAGCAACCCGAATGATATCAGCAGTAGCGTATAGTGACCCGAGAGTAGCAACCATAATCCAATAAGGGACAAACCCAGACTGATGGCATGTTTATTTATATTATCCATTTTGTAAACGCTTCAACTTTAGTAGGTGGGGTTATAACTGTATTATACACAACCGCTCCATAAACAAACCTTAGGAATTTCATTTATTATGCGTTGGAAACCAAATGTCACCGTCGCTGCGATTATAGAACGCGACCAGAAATTTCTTCTGGTTGAAGAAAATACAGATAATCACGTCGTCTTTAATCAACCCGCTGGTCATCTGGAAAAGGATGAAACGCTCATCGAAGCCGTAAAAAGAGAGGTGCGGGAAGAAACTGCCTGGGAATTTATACCCCAATACATTGTTGGCATATACCTGTCTCCAAAACAGCACAGTGATATAAGCTACCTGCGCTTCTGTTTCTCCGGGAGGTGCGACAAATATCACCCCGAACAAGCTCTGGATAATGGCATTATTCAAACCGTATGGTTCAACCAGAAAGAAATCAAACAAAATATGGACAGGATGCGTAGTCCAATGGTGTCACAATGCATCAATGACTATCTTTCAGGGAAAAACTATCCGCTGCAACTACTGAACCGGGTTTTACCTGATGAAGCAATTGTTTCCTAATAAAGACCATGCCTAAAGAAAAAATTATTGTTGGCTTATCTGGTGGTGTTGATTCTTCAGTCAGCGCCCTGCTCCTGAAAGAGCAGGGCTATGAGGTTGAAGGGCTATTCATGAAAAACTGGGAAGAACAGTTACCTGGGGGTGAATGCATGTGGGAAGCCGATGTTGAGGATGCGATGCAGATCTGTGAACAGCTTGAAATCCCTATTAATACTGTCGATCTGGCCGATGACTACTGGGAAAAGGTTTTCACCAATTTCCTACAGGAATATAAGAACGGACGAACCCCTAATCCTGATGTCCTATGCAATCAGGAAATCAAGTTCAGCGCGTTCTTAACGCATGCCACCGAATTAGGCGCGAAAAAGATTGCAACGGGACATTATGCCCGTATTAAAAAAGTGAATGATCACTTTCAATTAAGAAAAGGTCTGGATGGTAATAAAGATCAAAGTTACTTTTTATGTCGACTGACTCAGGCTCAATTGAGTCTTTCTATGTTCCCTGTGGGTGAACTTGAAAAATATGCTGTGCGTGAGCTTGCCAAAAAAGCAGGTTTCCAGACACACGACAAAAAAGACAGTACCGGTATCTGTTTTGTCGGTGAGCGCCCTTTCAGAGAATTCCTGAGCCGCTATATTCCTGAACAAAGCGGTGAAATACAGACAACTGATGGTAAGGTGGTCGGACAGCATAATGGTGTCTTCTATTACACGCTGGGGCAGCGACAGGGACTCGGTATCGGCGGTGTTCAGGGGGCAAATGAAGCACCCTGGTATATCTACAGGAAAGATATTGGCAACAATATTCTTTTCGTCGTACAGGGGCATGACCACGCCTTACTATATAGTCAAAAGTTAACCGCCACAGATATTAACTGGATCAGTGGGTATCCCCCCGAGACACCCTTCAAATGTGTTGCCAAAACGCGTTATCGGCAGACTGACCAAGCTTGTACGATAGAGGATATTGAAGATCATAATTGTTCAGTTATTTTTGAAGATGCCCAACGTGCAGTGACACCAGGACAATTTGTGGTGTTTTACGATGAGGACATCTGCCTGGGAGGTGGCATCATTGATAGCACTAGCTAAAAGCCTTAAAATATCGTTATTTTCTTCTAAATGTTTATAATTGTCGTCAATTGTGGCTATATTTCATGATAATCATCTAATCTCCAACTCTGCATATTCTGCAGCGCAATGTGAGCAATTCTTGTATAATTTCCAACCCAGTTTTTAAGACATGGTCATGAACAGACAGGTCGTAGATATCAGACCTATGGCACCGGGTTTATGGTCAGGAATCACAAGAAAAACAACAATATAATTAAGCCAGGAGATAGAAATAGTGCTTGAAGCATATCGTAAACATGTAGCAGAGAGAGCTGCAGAAGGCATCGTGCCACAACCGCTTGATGAAGAACAAACAGCCTCTTTGGTCAATTTATTAAAGAACCCTCCCGCCGGAGAAGAGGAATTTATCCTCGACCTGATCACCAACCGTGTGCCAGCAGGTGTTGATCAGGCTGCTTACGTCAAAGCTGGATTCCTGGCAGCCATCAGCAAAGGTGAAGCAGAATCACCACTCATTGACAAGCTAAAAGCAGTCGAGTTATTGGGCACCATGCTGGGTGGCTACAACATCGCCCCAATGATTGATGCACTGGATGATAAAGCACTCGCACCCACCGCAGTCAATGCCCTGTCGCATACCCTGTTGATGTTTGATGCATTTCATGATGTTAAGGAAAAAATGGAGGCAGGAAATCAGTATGCCAAACAAATTATAGAATCCTGGGCTCAAGGAGAATGGTTTACCAGTAAGCCAGCATTAGCTGAAAAAATTACCGTTACCATATTTAAAGTGACCGGCGAAACCAACACTGATGATCTTTCACCTGCACCAGATGCCTGGTCGCGCCCTGATATCCCGCTGCATGCACAAGCCATGTTGAAGATGGAACGTGAAGGTATTGAACCAGATGAAGCGGGGAAAATTGGTCCAATAAAACAGATACAAGCACTCAAGGAACGAGGTCATCCGCTCGCCTATGTCGGTGATGTTGTAGGTACCGGCTCTTCACGTAAATCGGCAACCAACTCAGTCTTATGGCATATGGGGGATGACATTCCCTTTATTCCAAACAAACGCAGTGGTGGCTATTGCCTCGGCAGTAAGATTGCGCCAATATTTTTTAACACCATGGAAGACTCCGGTGCGCTACCCATAGAGTGTGATGTCACAAAATTGGCTATGGGTGATGTCATTGATATTTACCCCTATGATGGTGTCATCAAAAACAACGAAACAGGTGAAACACTCTGTGAGTTTTCACTAAAGACCGATATTTTACTGGATGAAGTACGAGCAGGTGGTCGTATTCCACTGATCATCGGACGCGGGTTGACCGCACGTGCACGTGAAACACTTTCGATGGGCGAAACAGATTTATTCCGTAAACCAGTGCCAGTTGAAGATACGGGCAAAGGTTTTACGCTGGCTCAGAAAATGGTTGGTAAGGCCTGTGGTGTGGAAGGTATTCGCCCTGGCACCTATTGCGAACCCAGGATGACTACCGTTGGCTCACAGGATACT
Organism: Pseudomonadota bacterium; assembly: GCA_022574295.1. Classification (GTDB taxonomy): domain Bacteria; phylum Pseudomonadota; class Gammaproteobacteria; order Eutrophobiales; family Eutrophobiaceae; genus SMWN01. Next base: position 50,929 of record JACZSJ010000002.1, on the reverse strand, counting down.
ACTGGACCCATGACACGAGACGAACTCAAAGACCTTGCCTGTCTTGGCTTCTCCGCTGATCTAATATTGCAGTCTTTCTGTCATACTGCGGCCTATCCAAAACCAATTGACGAAATAACCCATCACACCCTGCCTGATTTCATGATGACACGCGGTGGTGTCTCCCTGCGTCCGGGTGATGGCATTATTCACTCCTGGCTAAACCGTATGTTGTTACCTGACACAGTGGGCACCGGCGGTGATTCACACACACGTTTCCCCATCGGAATTTCATTTCCGGCAGGTTCGGGCCTGGTGGCTTTTGCCGCAGCAACCGGCGTCATGCCGCTGGATATGCCTGAATCGATTCTGGTACGTTTCAAGGGTGATTTACAGCCGGGCATTACCTTACGTGATCTGGTCAACGCGATTCCATTAAAAGCCATAGAAATGGGACTGCTTACTGTTGAAAAAGAAGGTAAGGTCAATGCCTTCTCTGGCCGTATTCTGGAGATTGAAGGTCTGCCCGATCTGAAAATTGAGCAGGCATTTGAACTGTCTGATGCATCTGCCGAACGCTCAGCAGCGGGTTGCACCATCAAATTGAATAAAGAACCCATCATTGAGTATCTTAATTCCAATATCACCATGTTGCGCTGGATGATAACCAACGATTATGGAGACCCTCGTACACTGGAACGCCGTGCGTTGGCCATGGAAGAATGGGTCAAAAACCCGCAATTGATGGAAGCAGACGAAGATGCTGAATATGCTGAAGTCATCGAAATTGACATTGCAGAGATTAAAGAACCGATCCTTGCCTGCCCTAACGATCCGGATGATGTGAAGACATTGGCCGAAGTTGCCGGAACAAAAATCGATGAAGTCTTCCTTGGTTCCTGCATGACCAATATTGGTCACTTCCGCGCAGCAGGTAAATTACTCGAACAGTACGGTGAAAAAATACCTACCCGCTTATGGGTGGTACCCCCAACCAAGATGGATGAGAAACAACTAAAGGATGAAGGGTATTACGATATCTATGAAGCAGCAGGTGCCAGAACTGAAATGCCCGGTTGTTCTTTATGTATGGGCAATCAGGCCCGTGTTGAAGCAGGTTCAACGGTAGTCTCAACGTCCACGCGTAACTTCCCAAACCGCCTAGGCGATGGTGCCAACGTTTATTTATCTTCCGCAGAGATTGCTGCCGTGGTTTCAATCCTTGGCAAAATTCCTACTTATGAGGAGTATATGGAGTTTGCCGATAAGATTGATCCTATGGCCGATGATATCTATCGTTACCTGAATTTCGACAAGGTCGATGCTTATCAACAAGCGGCATCAAAGGCAGCAAGCAAACTTGCAGAGATCCCGGTGAAAGTAGCATAACACCAGGAACTTAATAAAATAAAAGGGCGGTTCTACCCGCCCTTTTTTATGTACAGGGACGTACTGTCAGGATTTTTGTTCCTGACAAATCCTAAGTACCTGCGTCCGTGCAGGCAATGTCGCAGGCGCATGGATGCGCAAGAGCGACCATGTACAGGGATGTACTGTCAGAATATTTGTTCCTGACAAATCCTAAGTACCTGCGTCCGTGCAGGCAATGCTGCGGGTGCAAGAACGACAGTCAGGACGTATTAGTGCCGCGAGAGGACAGGAGTCCGTAGCGACTGCACAGGACGCGGTTATGCACTTTATGATTTCTGGAGGAGTCATTAGTGACCCGATAGATTGCTAACAATTCTTTTTTATTTGATTTTCAAACCTGATCTCTTCAGCCTTACGTTCTTCGTTGGTCATTATTTTTGGATTGTTCGGATCGTCCGTTTTTTCGTATAGAAATCTGGCGTTTTTAATTTTTTGTAACGCTTTTCTTGCATCTGCGCACATTTTTTTATGTTCATCATTCTTTTTCTTTTCTTCTTTTCTCAATGCACTTCTTTCCTCACGTTCTTCTTGCATTACACCCAGTAACTTGTTTTGCTTTTCATTTCGCTGTTGTACTACTGGATCCAGTACAGGAGTTTTTTTTATTTTTATCTGTTCAGCATCACTTGATATTGGCTTATCACCATAGACTACTTTTCCATTTTCATCGATCCATTTGTAAATCTCTGCATTTGCATTACTTAAACAGAACAGAAAGAAGATAATGATCAAGAATTTATTGGGTACATTTCTATAAATCACCTTAAATTTGTTTCCTCCTCTTTAACTGAATCCTGTCCAAGTTGTCCTTGATTTAACATCGACTCTATCGCTACTTTATGTTCCATGCAAATAACTACCAAGTCTGGGTGACATCAATCAACGATTGTGGAACACTTAGACAAAACCATTTCACATCAAAATCAGAATTTCGGGGAGTTAGATTTGACTATCAAGATAGACATCCCATCCGATGGGGCAAGAATAACCATTAAAAACGGCAAGTTAAACGTACCAGACAATCCTGTCATCCCTTTCATTGAAGGTGATGGTATCGGCCCAGATGTCTGGGCAGCAACAGTCAGGGTACTGGATGCGTCCGTAGAAAAATCCTCACAGGGAGCCCGCAAGATTCATTGGGCAGAAGTTTATGCCGGAGAAAAGGCCAACCAGCTTTGTGGTAGCTGGCTACCTGACGAAACACTGGATACTTGTAGGGAATATCTGGTTGCTATCAAGGGGCCATTAACGACACCTATAGGTGGTGGTATTCGTTCTCTTAATGTCGCCTTTAGACAAATTCTCGATCTTTATGTCTGTCTCAGACCGGTGCGTTGGTTTGCAGGCGTACCTTCGCCGGTTAAACGGCCTGAATTGGTTGATATGGTGATTTTCAGGGAAAACACGGAAGATATATATGCTGGGATTGAGTTTGAAAATGGTACTGATGAAAATGATCGCTTTATGGAATTATTTAAAGAAGCATTTCCAAACCAATATCAAAAAATTCGTTTTCCGGAATCGTCCGGAATAGGCATCAAACCGGTTTCAAAAGATGGCACGGAAAGATTAGTCAAGGCGGCAATTGAATATGCCATCGCCAACAAAAGAAAAAGTATTACCCTGGTGCACAAAGGTAACATTATGAAATTTACTGAAGGTGCCTTCAGAAACTGGGCTTACCAACTTGCTGAATCAGAATTTAGTGATCACACCTATACCTGGAATCAGTGGGAACGCACTCAGGCAGAAAAAGGACAAGATGCTGCGAATCAAGAACAAAAAGAAGCGCTGGATTCAGGAAAAATTCTAATCAAAGATGCCATTGCTGATATTGTATTTCAGCAGGTACTCACACGACCAGAGGATTTTGATGTCATTGCAACAATGAATTTGAATGGTGATTATCTTTCTGATGCGCTCGCTGCACAGGTTGGTGGGATTGGAATTGCGCCAGGTGGCAATATTAACTATGACACGGGGCATGCGATCTTCGAGGCCACCCATGGCACAGCACCAAAATATTCAAATCTTGATAAAGTGAATCCCGGTTCATTGATTCTGTCAGGTGAGATGATGTTGCGCTACCTAGGCTGGACAAATGCAGCTGATCTTATCATTAGTGCGATGAATACAACGATCAGAGACAAAACTGTCACCTATGACTTTGCCAGATCAATGGATGACGCGACAGAAATCAAATGCAGTGAATTTGCTGATGCAATGATTTCAAATATGTAACCGAGACATCATCATGGCACAAAAGCCAGATAGAAAGCTGATCACCGAATTATCACAGATCATTTATGATGGATTTGTCCACTATAACAATTTATTTCATCGGATAACGCGCCGTGCCAGAACCCGTTTCGAAAGGCGCGACTGGCAGGGTCATCAACAGGATATCGTTGAACGCGTAGATTTATACGAAAAGTCTGTCAGGCGCATTGTCCTGGCGTTAAGACGTCACATGGGCACTCGAGTTAAGGATCGTGAACTCTGGAATGCAATCCGCACCTATTTTGGCAGACGGCTGGATAAGGTTCCGGACGCTGGCTTTATCAAGACCTTCTTTAATTCTGTGACAAGAAGAATCTTTGGCACGGTTGGTGTAGACGCCAAGCTCGAATTTGTTTCATCGAATCTCAATGCTGATATTGAATTATTAAAATCACTTAATCTAAAACGCTATCCCTTCTGGGGATCCACTGAAAAGATCTTTGGGGCGATACTGAATGACTTTTCATTCACAGTACCTTATGCAAAATCAATTAACAGTGACATTATTCAGTTTGTGGAATCAAAATTTAGCAAAAAAAATGAATACCTAAGATTTGAATTCATCGATTCATTTTTTTATCAATCAGAACGCGCTTATCTCATCGGAAGAATCATCATGCGCGATAGTATATCACCGATTGTAATTGCCTTTAAAAATACCGGGAAAGGTATCGTCATTGATGCCGTACTTATGTCAGAGGAAGAGGTTAGTATTGTATTTAGTTATACCCGTTCCTACTACTTTGCTGATCCTAACTCGGTTGTGGGTGCGGTACATTTTATTCATTCCATATTACCCAGAAAACCGATTGATGAACTCTACACTGTTTTAGGGAGACTTAGACAAGGCAAGACCGAAAGGCACAGAATCTTTACCGAACATTTGAAATCGACTTCTGATCAGTTCGTACATACTGATGGTGATAGAGGCCTGGTCATGATTGTCTTCACTTTACCTTCATATGATTTGGTTTTCAAAATTATCAGGAACAAATTTGGTTACCCTAAAACGATTACTCGTAGTCAAGTTATCGAAAAATACAAACTTGTGTCCAAGCATGACCGTGCTGGACGCATGATTGATACGCAGGAATTCTTGAACCTTAAGTTTCCAGTCAATCGTTTTTCCACGGAACTACTTGATGAATTGTTACAGGAAGCATCAAATACAGTAGCAGTAGTTGATGATAATTTATTGATTAAGCATGTCTACATTGAACGTCGTGTACGGCCACTTAACTTGTATATTAATGAAGTAAGCCGTGAAAAAGCCGAGCAGGCAGTTCTCGATTATGGACAGGCCCTTAAGGATCTGGCGCGGACCAATATATTCCCCGGGGATCTATTATTAAAAAATTTTGGTGTCACACGACACAGCCGAATCATTTTCTATGACTATGATGAAGTCAGTTTGATCACCGCCTGTAATTTCCGGGATATTCCGAATGCAAATAATGATGTTGACGAGCTGCGTTCAGAGGCCTGGTACTACGTCGGACCACACGATATGTTTCCAGAAGAATTTATCAAGTTTCTTTCCATGGACAAGGATCTACGTTCGCTTTTCCTTGTGGTTCATGGTGAATTATTAACCGCAGAATACTGGCGAGGAATCAAATCAATGCATGAATCTGGTAAAGTCTCATTGGTGGTTCCCTATGATCGACCAAAATTACATTCCAGTAGCTCCAATTATTGATCCCTATCACCGCATGGCTCATAAACAGCAAAACCCGATACTAAAAAACAGTAGCGGGTTCTGTTAAATATTTATTTCGGCCTGGTTAAACTAGAACTTAATTATTTAGAGTCGAATTGTGCTTCTTCAGTAGAACCAGTTAATGCGGTGACAGAAGATGTACCACCTTGAATAACAGTAGTCACGTCATCAAAGTAACCAGCACCTACTTCCTGCTGATGGCTGGCAAATGTGTAACCATGCTCTGACGCTGCAAATTCAGGTTCCTGAACCTGCTCAACGTAGGCAGTCATACCACGTTGCATATAATCACGCGTCAGATTAAACATGTTGTACCACATGTTATGGATGCCGGCCAAAGTGATAAACTGATATTTATAACCCATTGCTCCCAGTTCCTTCTGGAACTTAGCAATGGTTGCATCGTCAAGGTTCTTCTTCCAGTTGAAAGATGGTGAACAGTTATAGGCTAACAACTGGCCTGGATGTTCTTTACGAACAGCTTCAGCAAATTTCTTCGCTTCATCCAGATCCGGAACCGCTGTTTCACACCACAGCAGATCGGCGTAAGGCGCGTAAGCAATACCCCGAGCAATCGCCTGATCAATACCAGCATTGGTGGTGTAGAAACCTTCAGGTGTTCGTTCGCCTGTCACAAATGGTGCATCACGTTCGTCTACATCAGATGTCAACAGGTTAGCAGCATTTGCGTCCGTACGAGCAAGTACGATGGTTGGAACACCCATGGTGTCTGCTGCCAAACGGGCCGAAATCAATTTCTGAATTGCCTCCTGAGTTGGAACAAGAACCTTACCGCCCATATGACCACATTTCTTGACAGAAGCCAGCTGATCCTCAAAATGCACACCAGCAGCACCAGCCTCGATCATGTTTTTCATTAATTCAAAAGCATTCAGAACGCCACCAAAACCAGCTTCAGCATCAGCAACAATTGGCACAAAGTAATCAATATCATTGCTACCCTTTGCCCACTGAATCTCATCAGCACGACGAAAGGTATTATTAATACGTTTCACCATGGTTGGTACTGAGTTGTAGGCATAGAGTGATTGATCGGGATACATGGTTTCTGAAGTGTTACCATCTGCAGCAACCTGCCAACCGGACAGATAGATGGCTTTGATTCCACCTTTCACCTGTTGCATCGCCTGACCTGCAGTGATGGCTCCCATACAGTTCACATAGCTGTCTTTATCATTAACAAGATCCCAAAGCTTCTTAGCTCCACGGGTTGCCAGGGTATATTCTTCATTGACAGAACCACGCAGACGTACCACGTCTTCAGCACTGTAATCACGCGTAACATTTGCCCAGCGAGGGTTTTCAGCCCAATCTTTCTCTAGCTGCCTGATTTGTTCTTCTCTTGACATCTTTCTTCCTACTCCCCAATGATTTAGGCCTTAAATTTTTCAGCCGGCGATCATCGCATAAATACACCCACCCTGCCAGAAGAATAAGCCGGGGTGAACACGCTGAAACCTACAATAAATCGCTTAATCATCAATTACATACGTATGTACTTCCAGCCTTAAATCATCATTTTTTTTTTAATATTCAAAAACCTATAAAATATATTGGATGTAACCCTTAATGAATGGTCTAATCGGAGTGGCATCCTCGTTTTTGGACAGTATAATTAGGGTAGTACACTAAAAAGTAGCACATCATGACTAAAAAGATTGAACATCATCAGGATGGGAGCGTGGCGGTACAGGAGGCGAAGGCCAAACCCAGGCTTAAACGTCCCCCGCTGTACAAGGTTGTCCTGAATAATGATGACTATACCCCGATGGAATTTGTGGTTCAGATTCTTGAAGGTTTTTTCAGAATGAATGCCGAAGCTGCAACACGCATCATGTTAGATGTACACAAAAGCGGGAAAGGTGTTTGCGGCACCTTCAGCAGAGAAATCGCGGAAACAAAAGTCGCGCAGGTCAACAATTATTCACGAGAAAATCAGCATCCACTTCTTTGTACTATGGAAAAAGAATGAGGGGAATGAGCCATGTTGGATAAAAATCTTGAAGTCACACTGAATAATGTTTTCAACGAAGCACGTGACCAACGCCATGAATATGTGACTGTCGAACATTTGTTACTTGCTTTGTTGGACAACATATCCGCCGCACAAGTACTCAGGGCTTGTGGTGCAAATTTGAACGAATTACATAGTGAACTAAGCAAGTTTATCCAGGATAATTCTCCCCTGCTTACTAAGAGTGACGAACACGACACACAACCAACACTTGGTTTCCAGAGAGTCCTGCAACGTGCTGTTTTTCATGTTCAATCTTCGGGCAAAAAAGAAGTTAATGGTGCAAACGTACTGGTCGCTATTTTTGGAGAAAGGGAATCACACGCAGCTTATTTTCTCAACCAACAGGAAGTCAACCGACTGGACGTCGTCAACTACATCTCACATGGTATTGCGAAGATATCTGAAGATGAGCATGGTCATGAATCGGAATCAGCAGAAGAGGAGCATCTTGCCGGAGATGAATCTGGATCTTCCCCGTTGGAAAAATATGCGGTTAATCTTAATCAGCTGGCGGAACAGGGGAAAATTGATCCCCTGATTGGTCGTCAACATGAAATCGAACGCACTATCCAGATTCTTTGCCGACGAAGAAAAAATAACCCGCTCTATGTTGGCGAGGCAGGCGTTGGCAAAACAGCAATCGCGGAAGGCCTGGCGAAAAAAATCGTCGATGGGGAAGTCCCTGATGTGATTGCGGATAATGTGATCTATTCACTAGATTTGGGGGCATTGCTCGCGGGCACAAAATATCGCGGTGATTTCGAAAAACGCCTTAAGAATATAATTTCCCAGTTGAAAAAACAGGAAGGTTCAATACTGTTTATCGATGAGATTCACAGCATTATCGGCGCAGGTGCTGCTTCGGGTGGTGTAATGGATGCCTCTAACATCATCAAGCCCGTTTTAGCTTCGGGTGAAATAAAGTGCATCGGTTCGACCACCTATCAGGAATATCGAGGTATCTTTGAAAAAGACCGTGCCTTAGCCAGACGATTTCAAAAAATCGATGTCACGGAACCAACCATCAATGAAACAGTAAAAATTCTTGAAGGTTTGAAATCACGATTTGAAAAGCACCATCAAATCAGATATACACACCAATCATTGAGATCGGCAGTAGAACTGGCTGATCGCCACATCACTGATCGTCATCTCCCCGACAAAGCCATCGATATCATTGATGAAGCAGGTGCATCACAGCAGTTAGTCACTGCTTCTCGCAGGAAAAAAACGATTGGTGTCACGGATATTGAAAATATCGTTGCCAGGATCGCGAGAATACCTGCCAAAAATGTTTCTTCTTCAGATAAAGATGTAATGAAAAATCTTGAACGGAATCTGAAGATGGTCGTATTCGGCCAGGATAAAGCAATCTCAACACTAAGCACCGCAATTAAAATGGCCCGTTCAGGCTTGGGAAACCCAGAACAACCCGTTGGTGCATTCTTGTTTGCAGGACCAACGGGGGTCGGCAAAACAGAGATCACAAAACAACTTGCGGGTATTATGGGTATTGAGTTGATCCGTTTTGATATGTCCGAATATATGGAACGACATACTGTTTCTCGTTTGATCGGTGCACCTCCAGGTTATGTTGGTTTTGATCAGGGAGGCTTACTGACGGAAGAAATTAATAAACATCCCCACTCTGTTCTGTTACTGGATGAAGTCGAAAAAGCGCATCCTGATGTATTTAATTTATTGCTTCAGGTCATGGATCACGGCACATTGACCGATACCAATGGACGCAAAACTGATTTCCGGAATGTTATTATTGTTATGACGACCAACGCCGGGGCAGAACGTATCAGTCGAGCCTCAGTCGGTTTTACCCATCAGGATCATAGTAGCGATGCCATGGAAGCCATTAAGACGACCTTCAGTCCTGAATTCAGAAATCGCCTGGGTGCCATTATCCTATTTAACGCACTGGACGCAAAAACCATTGCCAATGTGGTCGATAAATTTATTGTTGAACTGGAAGTACAACTTGATGGTAAAAAGGTACTCATCGATGTCGATGAATCTGCCAGGAAATGGTTAGGGATACATGGCTATGACAAAAATATGGGTGCAAGACCCATGGCGAGGCTCATTCGGGATAAGATCAAGAAGCCCCTGGCTGAAGAATTACTCTTCGGTAAACTGGAGCATGGTGGCGACGTGCTTGTCAGTGAGAACGATGGCAAACTCACCATAGAAATACTGGAAGAAGAAACCGCTGATACCGCCTAGCAGGCGGATACTGAAAAGCTCCTCTATACCAGTGTCTCAATCAACACCTTTGAGTTGCGTTGGTAGTTATATAACGCCTGTTTGGACACAGGCAAATCGTCAATCTCGCCTTCAATAAAACCACGTTCCAGAAACCAGTGCGCTGTCTGGGTCGTCAGGACAAAGAGTTTTTCGACACCTTTTTTGATCGCCTGTTCTTCTATTTTCAAGAAGAGTTCCTCCCCTTTCCCCGACTCCTGATAGTTTATGTCTACGGCAAAACAAGCTAGCTCGGCATATTTATTGTCTTCTTCTATATGCAGTGCACCACAGGCGATCACCGTGCCATCACGCACCAGAACAGTATAGGCCTCGATGTCGGCCTCGATCTTTTCTCGTGAACGACGGAGCAGGATACCCTCCTGTTCCAGTGGTTCAATTAATTCCAGGATACCACCGATATCATCTATGGTTGCTGTTCGAATTTGATCGAATGAGGCTGCACTTAATAATGTGCCCACACCATCGCGGCTAAATAATTCCAGTAACAAACTCCCCTCCTGGCCCTGTTGCAGAAAATGAATACGCTTCACACCCTCGTTACAGGCACGTATGCCGCAAGACAATTGCAAATGAGCTGAGTCAGCCAGGTTCGAACACTCGATCATAGTTCCCGCTTCCTGTTGCGTCAGTTGATGGATATCTTCTCCTTCTTCATCCTTCAGTCCTTCGCCAGACATGAAGTAAAGCAATTTGTCCGCCCCAAGACTAATCGCAACTTTCATGGCGACCTCCGTCGCACGTAAATTAAACACCTCTCCCGTCGGGGAATAACCGATCGGTGACAGTAGTACAATCTCATTGTTATCAAGTTTGCGTATCATTGTTTCTGTATCAACACGACGTACCTCACCAGTGAGTACCAGATCGACACCATCAATGACGCCGATGGGTTTGGCCGTGATGAAGTTTCCAGAAGTCACCTTCACTTGCGCATCTTCCATCGGTGAGTTGGGCAGCCCCATGGAAAGTAATGCTTCAATCTGGATCCTGACAGCACCAACGGCCTCCTTCACGCATGTAATAGAGGCTTCATCAGTTAAACGCAGCCCACTGACAATGTGAGATTGAATATTCTTTTGTTGCTGTAGTTTTTCAATCTGCGGCCGCGCACCAAATACAATGACTAGCCGAATACCCAGACTATTCAGGAGGGCGATATCGTGCACAAGGTGAAAAAATTCTTTGCTATCGATCAAATCGCCTTCAAATTGTAAAACAACTGTCTTACCGCGGTGTGCATGAATATAAGGCGCAGCAGAGCGAAACCATTTCACAAATTCATAATCATTATTCGACATATTTAATTACCATTAAAATAATCCATATGTTTCTATTCCTCAGAATATTTATTCAATCAGCGGATTGCACACAAAAATGACCAATCATCTTCGTTAATATATCCAGCATTGGTGGGATCCTTTCCAAGGATAAATACTCATTGGCCTGATGTGCCTGATCAATATCCCCTGGCCCAAGCACCACAGTATCCATGCCCATGGCATTCAAATAGGGACCTTCTGTACCAAATGCAACAGTCCCCGATTCTCGTCCACAAAGCCTTTCTGCTATCTGTATCACTTCTGAATTTGTATCGGTTTCAAACCCCGGAACACCATCAAAAACGGAATTATATTCAGCACTGAGTCCGGAACCTGCAATAGCGTCAGAAACCAATGTCCTGAGATCTGTCCTTATTTCTTCCAGTTTCATCTCTGGCATTAAACGTAAATCGATGGTCAACTCACATTCAGCACATATTCTGTTGGGATTATCTCCCCCACGTATGGTGCCAAAATTAATTGTCGGCTCCGGTACAGCAAAACGCGTGTCTCGAAATTGCTTTTGCAATTCTTCGCGCCAGACCATGATAGCGCCGATGACGGTATGCATCCCTTCAAGGGCACTATTACCCAGTGCAGGATTACTGGAATGCCCGGCCTGACCTTTGATTTTAATCGATTCCATCAGGATACCTTTATGCATATATACAGGTATTAAGCCGGTTGGCTCACCAATTAATGCATGTCGGCCTAATATTTTCCCACAAGCTGCGAGCGCTCTTGCGCCAGACATGGTACTTTCTTCATCCGCCGTCGCCAAAACATAAAGTGGTTGCTTCAGTTCGCTCGCATTGAATTGCCGCGCAACTTCAAGAACAATCGGGAAAAAACACTTCATGTCACAGATACCCAGTCCATGTATGCGACCCTCCTTTTCAGTCAACTTAAATGGATCCTGATCCCAGGCATCGGCGCTATATGGCACCGTATCAGTATGCCCTGACAACACCAAACCGCCCTCTCCTTCTCCCAGACAGGCAATCAGATTAAACTTTTCCGGGGCAACAGCCCCAGTTGTGCCTGATGCAGAATTAATTGGTAATAATTCCACCTTAAAACCAATCCCTTCCAGCCAGCCAGCCAGCAGCTCAACGACATCACGGTTGCTTTGATCCAGGAGTGGATCGGTACTGCTCACAGAAGGTGCGGCCACCAATTGTGAGAAACTATCAAGCATCTCTGGAATCTGTTTGCTCATTCGGTCCCTCTTTTTTTACACAATCTGGCTGTTACCAGACAATGACAGGTTTCATACCCAAACTACCTGGGTATACAATGTACTGTATTCTATCGCACCTTTTTACAGTCTGACTAATTAGCCCATTTTATTCTGGAAATGACATGACGAAGCCTCTAAACCGCTATAGCTCACGCATCACTCAACCCAAATCTCAGGGCGCTTCTCAAGCTATGCTTTACGGCATTGGCATGACGCGCGAAGATATGGATAAGCCGCAAGTCGGTATCTCCAGCATCTGGTTCGAGGGAAATACCTGCAATATGCACTTATTGTCTCTGGCCGAAAAAATTAAAGAAGGTGTCATCAAAGCTGGGTTGGTCGGCCTGCGATTTAATACCATCGGTGTCAGTGATGGCATTTCAATGGGTACAGAAGGCATGAGTTATTCACTGCAGTCACGTGACTTGATTGCAGACTCTATCGAAACCGTCATGGGTGCTCAATGGTATGACGCCAATGTTTCCATTCCCGGTTGCGATAAAAATATGCCGGGTTGTATCATCGCAATGGGCCGTCTGAACCGCCCTGCTTTAATGGTCTACGGCGGTACGATTAAACCGGGACATCGTGGTAAACAAAAACTGGATATTATCTCGGCATTCCAAAGTTATGGTGAATATATCGTTGGCAAAATAGATGATGAAACGCGTCAGGACATCATCAGTAAATCCTGTCCGGGTGCAGGTGCCTGCGGTGGTATGTATACCGCCAATACAATGGCATCTGCAATTGAAGCCATGGGCATGTCTCTCCCATATAGCTCTTCTACCCCTGCCGTTGAACCAGGCAAGATTGAAGAATGTCTGAAAGTTGGCGAGGTAATCAAGAACCTGTTGGAAAAGGATATTAAGCCACGCGATATTATGACCCGTGAGGCCTTTGAAAATGCCATAGTCTTGACCATCATACTCGGCGGATCAACCAATGCTGTGTTGCACCTGATTGCTATGGCACGTTCTGTTGATGTCAAATTAACCATTGATGACTTCCAGGCAGTCAGTGACCGTACACCGTTCCTGGCGGATCTTAAACCCAGTGGTCAATATGTGATGGAAGATTTACATAAGGTCGGTGGCATACCCGCCGTCATGAAATTCCTGTTAGAGAACAATCTTATTAATGGTGACTGTCTCACCGTCACCGGAAAAACTATCGCAGAAAATCTGGCCGATATTCCAGGCTTGAGCAAAGGTCAAGATGTCATTCACACGCTGGATAATCCCATCAAAGCAACCGGCCATCTGAGGATCCTGAAAGGCAATCTGGCACCCGGTGGAAGCGTAGCAAAGATCACCGGCAAGGAAGGCGAAATTTTCACGGGTCCGGCAAAGGTTTATGATTCTGAAGAAGACATGCTCAAGGCATTAGAAGACAAACATATCGAGAAAGGTGATGTCGTTGTGATTCGTTATGAAGGTCCGAAAGGCGGCCCCGGCATGCCAGAAATGCTAACACCCACCTCCGCCATCATGGGTGCTGGTCTGGGTTCGGATGTCGCCATGATCACGGACGGTCGTTTCTCTGGTGGCTCCCATGGTTTCATTGTTGGTCACGTCGTGCCGGAAGCCCAGGAAGGTGGACCCATCGCACTGATCAAAACAGGGGATGTCATCACCGTGAATGGCGTGACCAATGTGATCAGTGTCGATCTCTCTGATGAAGAACTGATAAAAAGAAAAGAAGCCTGGGAAATGCCTCCATATAAGGCATCAAGAGGCACACTTTATAAATACATCAAGAATGTAAAATCTGCTTCGGATGGGTGTGTTACTGACGAATAAATTACTTGCATATCAATGAATGTCTGCTTAATACGGTGATTTCCACTGAAATCAGACACTCAGGTAGAAGTAATATATGAAACGGTCAAGACAGGAAAATGCACTAAGTTAATAACTTTACAAATGAGTTTTCAAAAATTATAGATCGATACGTAAGGTAAATAGAAAGCTATTCCCCTCAAACGTGTCACGACCAATAACATTAGTCCACTCAGCTGTACCACTGAAGTTATTACCGAAATATCGCACTCCCTATTCCATTGTCTCTTCCCAAATCATTCAGGTATGTGAACGTGGCATAGGGCTCAAATTGGTTGAGGCTATAAGCAACATCAAAGCCAACAATAACCTGTGCCAAATCAATATGTCGTCTACCGATTGACCTGGCTGTATTAGGCCCTGTTTCAAGATAGCTATCTTGATCTTCTGTAACATATAAATAACCGAGCCGCCCTCCCAAAAGCCAATTTTCATAACCGACGGTGGCATTGATATTAGTAGCAATAAACCAGCGTTCGGCATCAAAGTCGCCCAGAATAGTCCCACCACTGACATTATCAATACGATCAGTATCAGTACTAAGATTGGTATAACCAAAAACAACATCAGCACTAAAAATATCATTAATCAGGTAGGCTGCATAAGGTGCGATAGTGTAACCATCAGTCTCATTATTGCCACCATTGTATGCAGTATCAATATCAGTATTTTCATAACCAAGGGCAAGACCAATGACAAGCGTATCCATCAAAAGGGTATCAATGCCTATAAAAGCAGTTTTCTGATCAGCATCATATGAAGCAACAGGTTGTATTACCGAATTAATGGGAATATCTGCACTAAAATCCGAATAATTAAAACTGGCCCAATACCCAAGGCCAGCAAAACCATCGCCGGCGGCGAGACCTGTAACAGCTGAAGATCCGATGAAAGACAGACCTTGCTCAGCCTCGTTAGATTGACTATTCGTCTGCTTCGAAACGTGGAATGCCGTTGTTCGCAGGCTGTCTGGATTGGTAACGGCCGGCCCAACACCATTTAGACAATTGTTAGGATTCTGGGAATTACACTCACTGGCATTAGCTTGAAATGGAATAAACGCGAAGGCGATTAATAGCAGCAGATTAATTATTTGTTTCATCGTCTGCAAATACGATCTTGTGAACTTTGGATACCGTGGGCAATGATTGCTTGCCTCCGAGCACCGGTATCTACGCAAGGAATTATCAACATGGAAAAAACAAGGCTGGGTTACGGATGAAAACAGTCAGGCAACTCTGAAGAATTAAATCAACCCATCGACTGTTTATATTTATTGTAAAAGGCAATGACCTTTTTCACATAGTTCTGGGTTTCTTTATAGGGTGGTATCTTGTTGTTATATTTTTTAACTGCCCCTTCGCCTGCATTGTAAGCTGCCAGTGCTAATCTCAGATCGTTATTAAACATGAGCAGCAAATCACGAAGATATTTTGTTCCACCATTGATATTTTCATACGGGTTGCGTCTGTTTTTGACACCATAACGTTTTGCAGTTCCGGGCATAAGTTGCATCAGCCCAACCGCACCTGCACGAGAAACAGCTTCAGTATCATAGGCCGACTCAGCAGTAATGACTGCATGAATCAGTGACTTCGGCAATCTGTAGCGCTTAGCTATCACATCAATCGTACCAGAATGTTTTTTTCTGTTTTTCTCAAGGTTTTTATATCTTATCGAACCTGTTTTTTGTGGTGTCCAGCCTTTCCATGTTTTTACCAGCCTGACATATTTAGTGTTTTTCGGTGTATCCGTCAGTATCACGCGACCATGTTTGTCCGTGTATTTATAGATATCTGCATAGGCAGTCGGCGCCATCAATAAGGCACAAATTGCACATATCAGCATATTAAATTTCTGACTGAAGCCCATACTTAAACTATATGTTTTAAACAAAACATAACATTATAATAAATATACGATTAATTGAAGTATTATTAAGGCATAAATCCCGGCTACCAGGTCATCCAGCATGATGCCTAATCCACCTGATACCTTGTGATCCAGCCAATTTATTGGCCAGGGTTTCCATATATCAAACAAGCGAAACAAAACAAAGCCCAATAGTACAAATCGCCAATCAGGGGGAACCGCAGTCATCGTGATCAATAAACCCACGATCTCATCCCAGACAATACCCCCGTGATCATGTACACCAAGATGCCTGGCCGTCACCCCACACAGCCAGACACCAAACAAAAATAGAGCAACGGTGACACCTATATAGACAGGCCAGGACAGGGACATCATCGGCAGGTAAAATAATATACCAACAAGCGTCCCTGCCGTTCCTGGCATCTTCGGCACACAGCCCGACCCAAACCCCAATGCCAGCAGGTGAATAGGATTTTTCAGGAACCCCTGAGGAATAGGTGTGTTTTTACTCATTAGTTTATAAGGGTCATCTTTCAAACATCTAGCTTCGGATGATAGCGTCGAACAAACAGAATATACTATGACAAATACCCAAACTACCTGGAAATGCAGGTTTCAGGTAATTTGGGTATAACGATATGTAAGATGAGTCTGCCGGATAGCACTTTATCCCCATTTTACATCTAAAATATTACTGCATTTTTCCTTGTTATTGTTTTCTTTGGAGGATTCACATCATGATGCGTATAGGCCTTTTTCTGGCAACCAATGCCGCGATACTGGTTTTGATCAGTATCGTATTTCAGGTTTTTGGAATCGAAGGCATATTAGATAGCAACGGTGTTGACCTAAACCTTAACGCCTTGCTGGTCATGTCTGCAGTGATTGGTTTTAGCGGTTCCTTCATCTCACTTGCAATCTCTAAATGGTCGGCCAAAAGAAGCATGGGTGTTCATGTGATCGAGCAAGCCAGCAATCAGGATGAACAATGGCTAGTCAGCACTGTTCAGAAACAAGCTGAGCAGGCGGGTATTGGTATACCTGAAGTCGGGGTATTTGAATCTCCACAACCCAATGCCTTTGCCACAGGGATCAATCGTAATAATGCACTGGTTGCAGTAAGCACAGGCCTGCTCCAGCACATGACAAAAGATGAAGTCGAAACCGTGCTCGCCCACGAAGTAAGTCATGTCAGTAATGGCGATATGATCACCATGGGACTGATGCAAGGGGTGGTAAATACCTTTGTTATTTTTCTATCACGCATAGTCGGTTTTGTTGTTGACCGTGTCGTCTTCAAAACTCAACGTGGTATGGGGCCCGCTTATTACATCACCTCCATTATCGCGCAAATAGTACTATCCATACTCGCAAGCACCATTGTCATGTGGTTCTCCCGTTGGCGTGAGTTTCATGCTGATGCCGGGGCTGCCGAACTTGCCGGTAGACAAAAGATGATTGCAGCCCTGAAACGATTACAAACGGTCAATGATCCTCAAGACCTGCCTGGAGAATTTTCTTCTTTCGGAATTTCAGGTGGCATTGGCGGCGGACTCAAAAACCTGTTCATGAGCCACCCGCCTCTGGAAAAAAGAATAGAAGCACTAGAAGCCTCTGCAAATGTAGTTAACAGGCAATAGAAAAATATGGACAATCAGCGGCTCATTGATATTGAAACAAAGCTTGCCTATCAGGAAGACCTGATCCAGGAACTCAATAAGACAGTTCACTCACAACAGTTAAAACTGGACCAATTGGAAGAAGCTCTGCGGTCGCTTACCTTGAGATATCACAGCATGGCAGAACAAGATGACTCAGAATATCTCGTTGATGAAAAACCACCTCATTACTAGTGTGTCGAACCTGTCTTAATCTCCTCAATTTTCTTTTGCCAGCGAACCAGTGCTTTTTCGTAATAAACAAAGACGCATTTTTCACAGTTGCGTTGGCAACATTCAGATAAGTCCGGTTCCCTTGGTTTAGGCGGCAACTCTTGTTCAGTCATTACTCTGGGGTTCAAACCATGACAGGTTTTCATGTAATTTGACCACTTCGCCAATAATAATTATTGTCGGTGGTTGAATGTCATGTTGCTTGGGTATATCAGGCAGGCTTGCCAAATCCCCGATATAAACTTTTTGTTTTTGTGTTGTACCTTGCTGAATTAATGCTGCTGGCATCGATGCAGACATCCCTCGCGCAATCAATTCTTGACAGAGTACTTCCAGCCCCACGATCCCCATATAGACAGCAATGGTTTGTCTGGGCTGTATCAAGGTATCCCAGTTCAGATCCATACTGCCGTCTTTTAAGTGGCCCGTAATAAACACACAGGTATGCGCATAATCTCTATGTGTTAACGGGATCCCTGCATAGCAGGCACAGCCTGCCGCTGCAGTTATCCCGGGGACCACCTGAAAAGGGATATTTTCTGCAGAAAGTAATTCTATTTCCTCCCCCCCCCGCCCGAAGATAAATGGATCCCCCCCCTTGAGTCTTAATACGCGTTTCCCCTGTTTGGCTAAATTTACTAATAGCTGACTGATCTCCATTTGTGGCAAGGCGTGTTGATCACGTTTTTTACCCACATAAATACGCTCGGCGTCTTTGCGGGTTAGATCAACAATCGCAGGGGGGACCAGACGATCATAAAGCACGACCTCAGCCTGTTGCATTAGCCTTAACGCCCTAAAGGTTAATAGATCAGGATCCCCCGGTCCGGCACCAACCAGATAAACCTCTCCCGTTTGAGGAATATCATCATCCTCCGCAATGAGTGTTTTTTCCAGTGCATCCAACGCTGATCTTCCCTGTCCAGCGTAAATCATTTCAGCAATGGGGCTTTGCAAGATGCTCTCCCAATAACGTCTGCGTCGCTGCATCTCCGGGTATTTCGTCTTAACCTTGTGGCGAAATTTCGCCATCAACTCGGCCAGTTTGCCATAAGAAGATGGAATCAGCGTTTCCAGGCGCGCGCGTAATAGACGCGCCAAAACAGGGGAACTCCCTCCTGTAGAAATCGCAATTTGAACCGGATCGCGATCAACAATAGAGGGCATAATGAAGCTACACAGTACAGGATTATCAACCACATTGACGGGCAGGTTTCTTTCTTTGGCTAATTCAGATACCTGCTGATTGACTGCGGCATCATCGGTGGCAGCAATCACCAACATCTTGTTTTTCAGATTAGTTTTACTGAAATGACCAGCAACATAATCAATCGACTTTTTATCGACCAGTGCTGATAATTCCTGGCACAGTTTCGGCGCGATCACCGTGATTTGTGCGTTGGCCTTACGCAATTGTGCCACCTTGCGCGCAGCCACTGTTCCACCTCCGACGACGAGACAGGGTGCAACAGTTAGATCCAGAAATATGGGGAGATACTTCATAGCATCACAGTTTCAGGTTTTGGGCAATGTGACCCCGGTTTGTCCCTGATACTTGCCTTGCCGATCTTTATACGAGATTTCACAAACTTCATCAGATTCAAAAAAGATCATCTGTGCAACACCTTCATTGGCATATATCTTTGCAGGTAATGGCGTCGTATTGGAAAATTCCAGTGTGACATTACCTTCCCATTCCGGTTCCAGTGGCGTGACATTAACGATGATCCCACAACGTGCATAGGTTGATTTCCCCAGACAGATAGTCAAAATATTTCTCGGAATTCGAAAGTATTCTACGGTTCTTGCCAGTGCGAATGAATTGGGAGGAATGATGCAAACATCTGAATCCACATTAACAAAACTGCCTGAATCAAAATCCTTGGGATCAACAATGGCTGAATTGATATTGGTAAATATTCTGAATTCCGCTGCACAGCGGACGTCATAACCGTAACTGGAAGTCCCGTAGGAGATGATCCTGCCTGAGCCATTTTCCTTGATCTGTCCTGGTTCAAATGGCTCAATCATGCCCTCATTTTCTGCCATACGGCGTATCCACTTATCAGATTTAACTGTCACGTTTTTTGATCCTGTTTGATTTTTCTGCTAATTATTTTCAATCACTATCTTTGGGAATCTACCCGAATAATCTTTCGCCCGTAGAGAAAGTCTTGCCGATGCCATTCTGGCAATCTCACGATAGAGCAAAGAGATATCCGAATCAGGCTCGATGGCAACCGTAGGTTTCCCTTCATCAACCCCTTCACGGATCTTGATGTCCAGAGGTAAAGACCCTAATAGGTCTATACCGTATTGTTTCGACATTTGTTCTCCGCCACCAGAGCCAAAAATATGTTCCTCATAACCACACTGACTACAAATATGCGTACTCATATTTTCAATGATACCCAAGACCGGCACACCCACTTTTTCAAACATATTGTGTGCTTTGCGTGCATCTAACAAGGCAATATCCTGGGGTGTGGTGACGATAATGGCCGCACTCACAGGAATCTTCTGGCAAAGCGTTAATTGAATGTCACCGGTACCCGGTGGTAGATCAATTATCAGATAATCCAGATCGCTCCAGTTGGTATCCCCTAACAACTGCTCTAGCGCCCCCGTAACCATCGGCCCACGCCAGATCATCGGCGTTTCTTCATCAATTAAATAGCCAATCGACATAGATTGAATATTGTAAGACAGCTTAGGTTCAATGGATTTCCCATCTGCAGACTCCGGCTTGCCACTGCACCCCAACATCCTGGGCATGCTTGGTCCGTAGATATCGGCATCCAGAATGCCGACTTTGGCACCTTCTACCTGCAATGCCAGTGCCAGATTGACTGATGTGGTTGACTTACCGACCCCGCCCTTGCCTGAGGCAATGGCAATGGTATTCTTAATCCCGGGTAATATTTGCACCCCTTTTTGCACTGAATGCGAGGTAATATCAGTTTCAATCTGTATCGAAACGTCACCGATGCCCGGCACGGCGCTTAATTCATCCTTCAACGCCTGTTTTAGAGCCGCGTGATACCCGTCTGCTGGAAATCCCAATGTCAGTGTCAAATCAACATCAGCACCGTTTATCTCTATACCCTTGATGACGCTTGCTGTTATCAAATCCTGCCCCAGACAGGGTTCTACGTAATTTTTCAGTTGTGTTTCTATGTTTTCTCTCGTGATGCCAGTCATTCTTTAATATTGCCCCAATTCCTGTTAGATATTTTAACGGAGGATGATTCTACCTTATTCACGCCTTTAGCTTCACCCTAAACCTCAATAATGGTAACTTACCCCGCAATTTTTCAGGAAGCCTTATCTCGAAATGTACCGATCCATGACTAACCTGTGACTGATACACGAAAAACATTACTGGTTACCAGCGCCTTGCCTTATGCCAATGGCCCAATCCATTTGGGCCATCTGGTAGAATATATCCAAACAGACATCTGGGTACGGTTTCTGAAAATGCAGGGGCATACTTGCTATTACGTCTGTGCAGATGATGCCCATGGCACACCGATTATGCTCCGTGCCCAACAAGAAGGTATCAGCCCTGAAACACTTATCGCCCGTATCAGCAAGGAACATCAGGCAGATTTTTCCGACTTTTCGGTGGAGTTTGATCACTTTCATACTACTCATTCTGATGAAAATCGTGAATTGGCCTGTATGATCTACGAGCGCCTACGTGATGCCGGACATATCTCCAGGCGCACTATCAAACAGGCTTATGATCCTGAAAAAGAAATGTTTCTGCCAGATCGCTTTATTCGTGGTGAATGTCCGAAATGTGGTGCCGCCGATCAATATGGTGATAGTTGTGAAGCCTGCGGGGCAGCTTACAGCCCGACAGAACTCGTCAATCCTGTCTCGGCCATTTCCGGTGCCACGCCCATTGAAAAAGAATCTGAACATTATTTTTTTAAACTGGCAGACTTCGAAGACATGTTGCGCGACTGGACACGCGCGGGTCATTTGCAAAAAGAAGTCGCCAATAAATTAGACGAATGGTTTGAAACGGGCCTACGGGAATGGGATATCTCCAGGGATGAACCTTATTTCGGCTTCGAAATCCCAGATGCACCTGGGAAATATTTTTATGTATGGCTGGATGCTCCCATTGGTTACCTTGCCAGTTTGAAATATTTGTGTGAACAGAAAGGACTAGATTTTGACAGCTTCATCAAGGAAGACAGTGATATCGAGATGCACCATTTTATTGGTAAAGACATCGTTTACTTCCACGCACTTTTCTGGCCCGCTATGCTTAAAGGCAGCGGACTACGCACCCCAACATCTATTCATACCCATGGCTTCCTCACCGTTAATGGTGAAAAGATGTCGAAATCCAGAGGCACCTTTATCAAGGCACGGACATATCTTGAACACCTGGATCCTGAATATCTGCGGTATTACTTTGCAGCCAAATTAGGGTGCGGTATCGATGATATCGATCTTAATATGGAGGATTTCCGGCAGAGAGTAAATTCCGATCTGGTTGGTAAGGTCGTCAACATTGCCAGTCGTTGTTCAGGGTTTATCAAAAAGCGATTTGCAGGAAAGCTTGCCGCAGAGATTCACCGGCCTGAATTACTAGCAGAATTTGTCAATGCAGGAAACGGCATTGCCTCGGCATATACCGATAAAGAGTACGCCAAGGCTATGCGTGAAATCATGGCTCTGGCAGATAAGGCAAATCAATACATTGACGAGCAAAAACCCTGGGTCGTTGCCAAACAGGAAAATAACGATGATGAACTGCAAGGTATCTGCACGATGGGCCTGAATTTATTTCGTATTCTGATTATTTATCTCAAACCAGTGCTGCCCGTCATGGCAGAAAAAACGGAACAATTTCTGAATGTCGATCCATTCATCTGGGAACATAATCAAACTGCACTATTGGCACATGAGATAAACAATTTTAAACCACTGATGACACGTGTGGAACAGGAGCATATCAACGCCATGATAGAAAAAAGTAAAGAAGACCTGACAGCGACGCAAAATACTTCCGGTGATACTTCTGGCGGGAAATCCACAGTGTCTGGACCATTACATGATGACCCCATTGCTGATGTTATCTCTATCGATGATTTCGCCAAAGTAGACCTACGCATTGCAAAAATAATCAAGGCTGAGCACGTTGAAGGAGCTGACAAGTTACTTCAGTTAACCCTGGATATCGGTGGCGAAACACGTAACGTCCTGGCCGGAATCAAATCGGCCTATTCTCCGGAAGATCTGGAAGGAAGATATACTGTAATGGTGGCCAACCTCGCACCGCGGAAAATGCGCTTTGGTATTTCTGAAGGCATGGTTCTTGCCGCAGGACCTGGGGGTAAGGATCTGTTTATTTTAAGCCCCGATGAAGGTGCGATACCGGGAATGAAAGTAAAGTGAAATGAGAATAAAGTGAGATGAGGGTAAAATGAATGGATGGAAGAATTATTTCTTGTTCTGATTAGTTCCGCGCTGGTTAACAATATTGTTGTCGGACATATTGTCGGTACTGATCCTGCATTGGTATCAATGCAGAGACATAATGTCTCTCGTGATATCTCATGTACCATGCTCATCCTGTTGCCAATAACGACAGTCATTGCCTCTGCTTCTGCACAGTTCATATTAATTCCGTTACAGCTACAACATCTGCAAATCTTTGTATTCGTGATGTTGATTATTATGATTACCTATGCTCTCAGGACATGGTCGAACCCTGCCTGTAAACACGGCTCGAAAATAGTTCTGCCACTTGCGGGAATTAATTCTACTGTCCTTGGCACACTGCTTTTGAATCAACTACAGCAGCATCATTTATTTTTCTCCTTTGTATTTGGCCTGGGTACGGCAATCGGTTTTGCTTTAATGCTTGCGCTACTGACAGCCATTCATACGCGACTGGAAATGGCCGATGTGCCAACACCCTTTAGAGGTCCTTCCATTACCCTGATTACATTGGCTTTAATCTCAATG
The DNA here is from genome assembly GCA_022574295.1 of Pseudomonadota bacterium. Taxonomy (GTDB): domain Bacteria; phylum Pseudomonadota; class Gammaproteobacteria; order Eutrophobiales; family Eutrophobiaceae; genus SMWN01. Next base: position 27,049 of record JACZSJ010000002.1, on the reverse strand, counting down.
GCATTTCTGGGATTCTCGGGACTGGTGAAATAGATGACCGCCATTTTGCTGATTCTTTTTCTGGCCCTGATATGTGGCTTACTCGTTTCCAGAGTTTCTAAAATGACGGCACAACAAGTGGATATAGGGCCTATTCTTGCTGTATTGCCCCAAACGCAATGTGGCGAATGTGACTACCCGGGCTGCAGGCCGTATGCCGAGGCGATAGTTCGAAGAGAGGCAGATATCAACCAGTGCCCACCTGGGGGTACTGAAACGATCAAGGCATTGGCAGAATTATTGGGCCGACAAGTCAAACCACTTAATCAGGCTCACGGACTTGAAAAAAAATCACACATGGCATTCATAGACGAAGCACTATGTATCGGTTGTGTTAAATGTATCAAGGCCTGTCCGGTGGATGCCATACTGGGTGCCACCAAACAAATGCATAGTGTTCTTACTGGAGAATGTACGGGATGTGAACTTTGTATTGCGCCCTGCCCCATGAATTGCATCAGTATGCAACCGGCAATGGATTAAGCCTGTGACCTTTGAACAAATAAACAGGGAGCTATATCAATTTCCCGGGGGGTTAAACCTCAGAACATACAAGGAATTGACCAACAGTAAAGAATCTTTAATCACGCCACTTCCAGATAAAATTGTCCTGCCACTGCAACAACACATAGGAAACCCTTCAGAACCACTAGTCAAAAAAGGAGAGTCAGTTCTGAAGGGACAAAAAATTGCACAGGCCAGTGGCTACGTGAGTGTGCCTGTACATGCCAGTACTTCTGGAAGGATTATTGACATTAGCACTTGTCCATCTGCACAAGATCAATCAGTACAAATACCCTGCATCATTATCGAGCCAGATGGCAACGATGCCTGGTTTGAACTCGACCCCGTTGATGATTTTCTGTCTATTGACCCGGAAAAATTACAAAATCTAATATGCGAAGCCGGCATCGTCGGCATGGGTGGTGCGGGCTTTCCGGCACATGTAAAACTGTGTGAAGGCACGGCCACAGCCGTTGACACATTGATTATCAACGGTGTCGAATGCGAACCGTATATTAGCTGTGATGATCGTGTTATTCGAGAGAAAGCAGATTATATCGTTTCAGGAACTCGTATGCTGCAACATGCGATTCAGGCAAAACATTGTGTGATAGCTGTTGAAGAAGATATGCCTGAAGCATTTGATGCCCTGAATACGTTAATTGATGATGATATTGAGTTGGTAAAAGTCCCTGCCCGATATCCGGCCGGCGGTGAAAAACAACTAATTAAAGTACTGACTGGCAAAGAAGTCCCTAGCGGTGGTTTGCCGATCCATATTGGCATCGTGATGCATAATGTGGGTACTGCCGCTGCTGCGTTTCGATCTGTCACACGTGGAGAGCCCCTGCTTTCTCGTTATGTCACTGTATCTGGCAATGTTGAGGATCCACGTAATTTACAGGTATTACTAGGGACATCTGTTAGCCATTGTCTAGAACAAGTCGGCTATCAACAGCGCGATAATGAGATTGTGATTATGGGCGGTCCCATGATGGGTGAACACATACACGATATTTCCATGCCCGTGATTAAAACCACCAACAGTATCCTGGTTACATCAGAGTTTAATCGAGCCAGGGAAATGCCTTGTATCGGATGCGGCGATTGTGTTGACGTATGTCCCGCCAAATTGCTCCCCCAGGAACTATTCGCATACTCACGTGCAAAAGATCTTAATCAAGTTCGAGCATTACACTTATTCGATTGTATTGAATGTGGCTGTTGTGCTTATGTTTGCCCAAGCAATATCCATTTGGTGCAATCTTATAGACAGGCAAAGAAAGATGTTGCTGTCTATGAAAAAAAACATGCAGAGTATGAACATGCTCGCCATCGATTCGAAGCACGTAGTGAGCGATTAAATTTTGTTGATGATCGTTTTGATAAAAATAAAACAATCTCTTCTGAAGAAAATCCCCTGGTGTTCGAAGATAAGGGAATTGAAGACAAGCAATCATATATTCAGGCCGCAGTTGAACGCATAAAACAGAAGCGAAATAAAAAAAAGATTAAATGAGTGATATCGACAAAATAAATTCGCCCCACATTCACCTACAAACATCAGTGAACAAGGTAATGCAACAGGTGATATTTGCACTTGTCCCGGGAATTATTGTTTCCGTATGGATATTAGGATGGGGCATCCTTATACACTGCTTGCTTGCTGTTTTTTTCGCCCTGGTTTTCGAGGCGATCATGTTGATTCTCAGAAAGCGTCCGATCCAGGATTTTTTGTTTGATGGAAGCGCCATTATCACAGGTTTGTTATTCGCCTTAACCATCACCCCCTTCGCCCCCTGGTGGGTGACCATCAGTGGCATTTGTTTTGCGGTTGTGATTACAAAACATCTTTATGGCGGCCTTGGCTACAATATTTTTAATCCTGCCATGGCCGGTTATGCCTTTGTGTTGATTAGTTTCCCTGTTGAGTTAAATTATTGGCCAGCAATAGAAAATAGTACCGGATTCATCGAAAGCCTGAAAATTATATTCTCTGGTTTGCCCCCTGCAAGTATCGATGGCCTGAGTGGAGCCACTCCATTAGCATTCGCCAAATCACAAATAAGTGGCATGGTGATGGTTTCTGAATTTTCCAGTGACCCCGTGTTTGGATCGCTGGGAGGCAAAGGCTGGGAGTGGATTGGTCTTTCCTTCCTGGTAGGTGGGGTATGGTTAATCATCAAGGGAATAATTAAGTGGCAAATACCCCTGATAATGATATTCACCTTATTTTTATCAGGCCTTATTTTTCATGGTTACGATTCTGAGAGATATGTCTCATCAATGTTTCATTTATTCACTGGAGGAACACTGCTCGCTGCCTTTTTTATTGCCACTGATCCTGTGACGGCTTCAGCTACTCCCCGTGGAAAGATTATTTATGCCACCGGGATCGGAATACTGACTTATGTCATCAGGACGTGGGGAGGGTATCCAGATGGTATCGCTTTTGCCGTACTGATAATGAACGCTGCAGTACCATTTATCGACAATGTCACCCGTCCTGTTGTTTTTGGTAAAACAACACCATGATGACTCCAGACAAAAAATTACTTCCCTTGATTATTTTGGCAGGTCTGTGTGCAATTGTTTTATCGATTACCCACGAACTGACCTATGAACGTATTTCTGAAAATATCAAAATAGAAAAATTACAGGTGATTCGTGCAGTCATGCCTCCCGATTTTGATAACGATATTTATGATGATGTTAAGGTTATCAATTATTCTGATGATTCTGGAAATCAGCTAACAACAACCGTATACAGAGCGCGAAGATCTGGCCAACCCGTTGGCGTGGTATTCATGCCAATACCAGCAAAAGGCTATAACGGAACCATCCATCTCTCGATCGGTATTCACCACGATGGCACCCTGTCGGGTGTACGGGTATTAAAACATCAGGAGACAGAGGGTCTTGGTGGGAACGTTCATCAGGATAAATCTGACTGGCTGAATAATTTTGCCAATCAGTCATTCGAAATCACGCCAATGGAGTCATGGGCTATTAAGGATGAGGCCGGTGTTTTTGATCAGTTAAGTGGCGCAACAATTACTTCTCGTGGTGTTATCAATGCAGTTAGAAATAGTCTGGAATTGTACATGGCCGAACGGGACACCCTGTTTTCTAATTAAGGGTTTTTCACATTGAAAGGTTCTTAGACAAGGGATACAGATATGGCGCTAAGCAAAGATCTGGCTGAAGGAGAGTGAAATATTTTTTGTCATCTCCGTCGAGTGTGCCTCTAGTAATTGAGATTTTTTTGTGTGTTCAAGGAAGTGCCGAGGGAAGACCGGAGTGTATGTGAGATACATGAGGATCTGAGCACGGAGCTGACGCAGCAATCGCGAAAAAATATAATTAATAGAGGTGCACTTAATTCATTGATTGTCTGACACCATAAAGTTTTGAATACAGGCCATCCTGGGAAAGTAATTCCCGATGGCTGCCCTGTTCACTGATCACCCCTGCTTCAAATACATAGACGTGACTTGCCTGTTTAATAGCGCTTAGCCTGTGCGCTACTATCAAGGTAGTTCTATCTTTGAGAAAATCACTCAGTGCGGCATGAAGTTGATATTCTGTCTCGGCATCCAGTGCCGATGTTGCTTCATCCAGAATCACGACCTTTGGTTCACTTAATACCATGCGTGCGATGGCTAGTCTTTGTCTTTGACCCCCAGATAACCGTATCCCTTGCCTACCGACAATGGTATCCAGACCATCTTGCATTTTCTCTACTGTGTTCTTTAATTGTGCTATTTCCAGGGCGTGCCATAAACGAGAATCACTCAGTTCACGACCCATTGTTAAATTAGTCCTAATGGAATCATTAAACAATGCCGGGTGTTGCAATACTGTTGCGACGTTACCACGAATAACATCAAGGCCAATATCTGTAACAGGAACACCATCATAATAAATCATACCTTCCCTGGCGGTATATAAACCAATCAAAACCTGTACCAGAGTCGATTTACCACCGCCACTGGCACCGACCAGTGCCACTTTCTCCCCTGCCTCTATATTCAAATTAATACCATTTAAAACATCTGACTCGCTACTGCCATAGGCAAAATAAACATCTTCAATTCTGATCCCGACCGTATGACTGCCATCAAATGGATTTTTGTCGTGGCGATATTCAGGTTCCCGATGTAATTCCGGTAGGCAATTAATCCGTTCAAGCGCAGCTTTTGCACCATACCAGGCAAATTGTATGTTGAGGATCTCCTGCACTGGTCCCATCATGAACCAGAGATAACCAAATACAGCGAACATTTGTCCAATGCTTAGACCTGAAAAAACCACCATCATCATGGCGACTGCACGAAACAGATCAAACCCAAACAGAAACACCACAAAACTCAAACGGTTCGCCGCATCGCTTTTCCAGGCAAATGCAGCACCCTGTTCCTTGACCGCGCGTGCTTGATCGATAATGCGCATGATGTAATGACGCTCACGATTACTGGCGCGTATCTGATGAATTGAATCAAGCGTTTCGATTAAACTTTGCTGGAAGATTGCAAATGCTGCATTTTCTTGTTTCTTCAATTCCTTAACATGCTTTCCCAATATCATCGTAAAAGAAATTACCAGCGGATTAACAAACAGGATAAGCAATGCCAATTGCCAATGCATCCAGAGTAGTATCGCTGCAACTCCGATAACCGTCAGAACAGCGACCAGTAAACGACTGACAGTACTACCAACAAATTCATCGACTGTTTGCAAATCAGTCACCAGATATGAAGCGACTGTGCCAGAACCCAGCGTTTCGTACTCAGACATGGAAACTTTTTCCAAATGTGACAACAAGGCATGTCGAATTCTGAAAATGACATCTTTGGCTATGATGGTGAATTGTCTGGATTGCCATACATTCAACACCAGAGAAGTCAGTCGCAAGCATAAAGTAAGCACAAGTATCACCGAAATATAAAGTGTCGGCCCATGCGATGAATCAGGAGTGATGGAGTTGATTGCTGCAACAATTGTTGCGGGTTGATTCAATAAGACTTCATCAACCAATAGTGGCATTAGTAGCGGTAGAGGCAAACTGGCGAGTGTTGCAAGGATAGCGATGATATTTGCGTAAACAAGTTCTCGTTTATGTTTGCTGGCAATCGTTAAAATATATTGCCAGTTATACACATGATTCTGTGTCATCACCTTTTCCGGGGCTGGACTATCTAAAATTGTTGACATTTTTTGTTTCTGGTATTTTAAAACCTGTTCCACTCTAACGGTGGTTCGTCCATTAATGCTGCCTGCTCACGTAAGCTCAGTATATGATCTTCCCAATACTGTTGGGTATTGAAATATGGAAAAGCCATCGGAAAAGCAGGATCATCCCATCGACGCGCCAACCATGCGGAATGATGCATTAACCTTAAAGACCTGAGTGCTTCAATTAAATATAGTTCTCTGACATCAAATTCGCGAAACTCTGAGTAACCTTCCAGTAAATCTGCCAGTCTTTCGGTCATATAGTCACGGTCACCTGATAAAAACATCCATAAATCCTGCATAACTGGCCCCATCCGGGCATCATCGAAATCAAGAATAAAAGGTGATCCATCTCGCCAGAGGATATTCCCGTGATGACAATCTCCGTGTAACCTGATCACGCTATGATCTCCTGATCTCTCGTAACATTGATAAATCCTTTTCATAATATCTTCGGTTAATGTCTGGTAAGCCGTTTCAAGTTCAATGGGGATGAAACCATTCTCGAGTAAATAGGCATTAGAATCAGCACCAAAACTTTCAGGATCCAGTGTTGGTCTATGCTGATAGGGTTCAGCCGCACTCACATTGTGGATGCGTGCCATATATCTGCCCAATTGTTTAAGGTGTTCAGGGTTGTCCAGTTCAGGAGGGCGACCTCCTCTCCTGGGATAGAGTGAAAAACGGAAGTTCTCATAGCGATGTAATGTCTCACCATGTTCATCAACAAGCGGAGCAATTACGGGAATTTCATGTTCAAGCAATTGAAGCGTAAATTGCTGTTCTTCCCTGATGGCCTCATCTGACCATCGGGCTGGTCTGTAAAATTTGGCAATCACCGGCTCTGATTCATCTAACCCAATCTGGTAAACCCTGTTCTCATAACTATTCAATGCAAAGATACGCCCATCACAGCTCAATCCTGTGCTCTCAATCGCATCCAGGATCTCATTCGGGCCAAGATTTTGATAAGAGACATTCGCTTTTTCATCATTCATAGTTATGATTCTATCAGGCGCTCATGAACAACGGTAAGACCTGTTATTAAATAATTATGCCGCTAGACATATCACAACTAATTTCTGAGGCTGGTACTGGCGACCATGATGCGCAGCTCCAGCTTGCAGATTTATATGAAAGCGGCTTCGGTGTGCCCGTTGATTTTGGTCAGGCTGCCTATTGGTATCGTCAGGCTGCCGAAGCTGGATCGAGGAAAGCGCAGAACCTGTTGGGAAAACTGTTTACCAAAGGCAGAGGTGTACCACAGGATTATACGCAGGCTTTTCACTGGTTTTCTTTATCGGCAAAACAAAATGAGGATGCTGCGCAGGCAAACCTGGCCTGGTGTTTTCAACGTGGTCTGGGCATTGAAAAAGATTATTCACAGGCCTTCCAGTGGTATTTGAAAGCTTCAAAAAATGGGCACGCAGGTGCCAGATATAATCTGGCCTATATGTATGCTCATGGTCATGGTACCAGTAGAAATTATGAAAAAGCCTTTCAATGGTATGCCCGTGCTGCCAGACAAGGGCACGTAAAAGCTCAACTGAGTGCTGGTCTAATGTGTATGAATGGCCAGGGGACAGAACAAAATTTTGAACAGGCCTACGAGTGGTATCAAGAAGCTGCCACGCATGGATATGATAAGGCTCAATATAATCTGTCATTAATGTATGCCGGTGGCCATGCCGTTGAACAAGATGAAGAAAAGGCCTTTGAGTGGCAGGAAAAATCGGCAAAACAAGGCTATGTAAAAGCGCAGTTTAATCTTGGGCTCCTGTATCTGCACAGCCTTGGCGTAGAACAGGATTTCTCTGAAGCGATCAGATGGTTTCAGAAAGCGGCAGACCAGAATTATGCAAAAGCAAATTATCAATTGGGGAAGATCTATCTGGAAGGGCTCGGTGTTCCACCTAATAAAGCAATGGCGGCCAACCTACATCAACTGGCGGCTGAAGCTGGTTATGCCAAAGCTCAATATCGACTGGGGCGACTGTATGGCCAGGGACTGGGGGTGGATATGGATGAGAAGACCGCATACAACTGGTTTAGAAAAGCCGCGAAACAAGGATATGTAAAGGCACAATATGCCACTGCAATACATCTTACCAAAGGTCTTGGTGTCGAAAAGGACGATGTCAAAGCATATGCGTGGCTGATTCTCGCACATCAATCACAAGATCCAATTATCAAAAAGATCCTGCGCAAGATTGGTAGAAAATTGACTGACATCCAGATTATCGAAGCTGAAACACTGGCAAATAAATGGCAGGAGAATCAGGATAAATTATTTGCTCGGAAATCTACTAGATTGCCGGAGAAATAAACTAACTCACGAAAGAGCCAGCGTGAAACTTGGAGCCAATGTGGGCATGTGCAGCATTGAGTGGTCCAAATCTGTGCAGGGAAGCACGGTTTTGATTGCTAAATTATTAATTACAGAGCCCAGGAATTGATAACCGGCACTGCCCTGGTTTTTCTGTCTCTGCGTTGTTGGGCAGCTTTTTCAAACTCTGCATTTTTCCATTTCAGAATGTCACGATAGCGACGAATATTTTTTACGAACTTTACAGGCTCCCCTCCTCTGGCATATCCATATTTTGTTTTTCGATACCAGTTTTTATCCGCTAATAAAGGCAATCGTTCACTTACATCCGTCCATTTATCTGGATCGCCTCCTTGTAATTGGGTCAGTATTCTTGCATCTTCGAGGTGCCCAAAACCGACATTATATGCAGCAAGGGCAAACCACACTCTATCTTCATCCTTAATTCTTTCAGAGATTTTGTCCATCATTTTTGACAGATAGCGTGCACCGCCCAGGATGCTTTGTTCTGGATCAAGCCTGTCCTCAATACCCAATGATTTGGCCGTATCTATTGTTAACATCATCAACCCTCGTACACCGGTTGATGATTTTGCTTTTGGATCCCAATGGGACTCCTGATAGCTCACTGCTGCGAGTAGCAACCAGTCCAGTTTTGTTTCTCTGGCTGATTTTTGAAACAGTTCTCTGAAATTCGGCAACCTGTTATCAACATTCTCTAAAAATGTACGCGTATCTACATAATCAAACGATTCTCTATGTTGGTAATAATGATCAATTAATTTATCCAATGTGCCATTCTTTTGAATTTTCCTGAAAAAACTCCTGACTGCTTTATCCAGAGAATGATCACTCTTGCGTTTATATATCCAGGCGACAGGTAATTCGCCTGTGATATCAAAAGCAACTCTGACTTCAGGAAACAGATGACGATATATAGCAACCCAGTTAGAATCTGCTATCGCAATGGGAACACTGTTTTCGTTAACCAGGCTGAGGATTTCAGTCATACCTTTATCTTCGAGCACGCGCCATGCAAGATCAGGATGATAAAAACTCAATATTTTCAGCAGAACCTGGGTAGACTCCTCTTCACTGATAACAATTTCATCCTCTGTAAGGTATTCAATTGATTTTGGTTTTCTGTTTTTATGATAATAAACAAGCTGTCTCTTTGACGTAATGTAAGCCGGACCATATTGAAGTGTGTTGTTTGGATAAGCTGATAATGCTAGTGCTGATGAGCCTACATGGGCTTTATTATTGTTGATCAGCGATACCACATCATGCTTGTTGCCAACAACAATTAGATTCAGTTCAAGACCAAGGTGCTGGGCAAACATGCTGGCCAATTCATACTCCGGGCCTTCGGCAGTACCATCTGAACCTTTAAAATACGTCAGCGGGCTCTCTACCGTTACGAATCGTAATTCACCTGACTCACGTATTATCTCCAAAACTGTCCTTTTGTCCCCACAGGCAGTCAGCATTAACGTGAATATGGCAGATAAAAACAATAATTTATTATTGCTTTTTCGACCCCACATCTGTTTATGGTTTTTATCGTTCATATTTATGATAGTGATAGCCAAAACTACTTGGGTACAAACATTATAATAGTTGAACATTTTACGGCATTTATAATGCTATTCTATATAATCTATATGCCCTTGGTAATTTAGAATCCTGATAATCAGACATGATGATCCAGCAGTTAATTCCAATATTTTGTATATTTATTTATTGCTCTGTGAGCCTTGCAGAACCATTGCCTGGTCTGGATCCTTATAGCGAAAAGATTGAACAGCAACTGAATAGAGCCATCATTGCCAAAGGAAAGGATTACCTACCGAGAACTCGCCATCTCTCTGCTGAAGGACAAGCCATCTATACCAACCGATTGATTCTTGAAGATTCGCCCTATTTGACCCAACACGCACATAATCCTGTTAACTGGTTTCCATGGAGTGAAGAAACCCTTGCATTGGCAAAAAAGAAAAATAAACTGATCTTTCTTTCAATTGGTTATTCCACCTGTCACTGGTGCCATGTCATGGAGCGTGAAAGTTTTGAGAACAAGGAAATCGCAAAATTTCTCAATCAACATTTTATTGCTATCAAGGTAGACCGAGAGCGCCACCCTGATGTGGATGAAGCGTATATGCTGGCCGTTAGACTGGTTGCAGGACGCGGGGGCTGGCCCATGTCATCATTTTTGGCACCTGATGGGAAACCATTTTATGGAGCGACCTATCTGCCTCCTGATATCTTCATTGATCTACTTCAAAAAATACATTTAACCTGGCTTGAGGAGCCAGAGGTCATTTTAAAGCAATCAGAGGAACTGAGTGCGCTGGTGACACAGATCATGAAAAACACGAGTGATTTAGAATCATTCGGAATAAATACGATTCAACAAACTGCAAACAATTTATTGAGTCGACTGAATCCACTTACCGGTGGCTTTGGTGAGGCGCCAAAATTTCCCAATGAACCCGCACTATTATTTTTACTTCAGATTGCGACACGTGATAGCAATAAACCACTGAATAAGGATCTGGCATCCACATTAGACTTAATGTCTCAAGGAGGTATTTACGACCAGATCGGTGGTGGGTTTCATCGTTATGCAACCGATGATATCTGGTTAATACCCCATTTTGAAAAGATGCTTTACAACCAGGCACAGCTCAGTCAGGTCTACCTGCATGCCTACCGCATTACAGCGAAGGATAATTATGCACGGATAGCACGCCAGATACTAGATTATGTCTTAACAGAAATGACCTCAAGTGAAGGAGGATTTTACTCAGCAACAGATGCGGACAGTGAAGGTGTGGAAGGAAAATATTTTGTCTGGCAGCCTGATAAAATCCGAGAGACTCTTAGCCCAGAAGACGCAGATTTGGCCATTGATTTATTCGCAATCACTGAAAAGGGCAATTTCGATGGGCGTAATGTCCTGCATCTACCCGTTTCATTACGTGAATATGCCTTAAATCATCATTTGTCTTATCAAGCATTAACACATCGAATTGACAGGATACGTGCCCAACTTGTTGAGGTTCGCAAGCAGCGAATTCCACCCTTGCGTGACGACAAGATTTTGCTTGCCATGAATGGCATGATGATATCCACACTGACCCTGGCTGCAGATGTCCTGAATGAACCCCGATACAAAATTGCTGCAGTACGTACAGGAAATTTACTGTGGGATAAACTTTGGCACAATGGTTCACTATTCAGGGTTTATCTTGATGGCAGGCATTCTATCCCTGCAAAACTGGACGATTATGCTTATTTTATTCAGGCACTATTGGATCTATACGATATTGATGGCAATCCAGTCTGGCACCAGCGCAGCCTCACCCTGGCTGATCTTATGTCTTCACGCTTTTATGACAATACCCATGGCGGGTTCTTTATGTCGGATACGAAAAACGCATTGTTTACTAAGCCGAAAAGTTTGAACGACAGTGCCCTGCCATCTGGAAATTCAGTCGCCATCATAGCACTGGCAAACCTGGCCTTACGTTCAGGTAAGCTTTCATACTCAGAGCTTGCTAATGAGGCCTTAAAAGCAATATTACCCTCTCCCGATAAAGATATATTTTCTTCTGTCTCTTTATACAAGGCACTGGATTTATTGGTCCACGGTGAGGTTGGAAAATATCAATATGGTGCACGCGGTGCAGTCAAGGCAAGTGCAGAAATAAAGGAGATTGAAGGAATCAAAATACTTGAGGTCAAACTACAGCTTGCTGATAACTGGCATATTAATGCGCATCAATCTGAGGTTGAGGACATCATCCCGACATCAATTTATATTGATGCCGACACTCCCGCCTTTCAATTAGATAATATTACTTATCCTGAATCGATAAGTCGAAAATTTAGTTTTCTAAGCACGCCTCTGGAAGTCTATGAAGGAGACATCACTTTGCGCGGATTATTAAATGTAAATAAAAACGCAGAAAATACAGCCCATAGAAATGCATTAGTCCCTGTCGTCATTCAATTCCAGGCTTGTAATGATCAAATATGTCTGGCGCCAGAGAAACTCACTCTCAGGGCTACTCAATAAATATTCTCATGGAGAAATTATCAGGGGAAATTCATTGGCAAGAGTTACTGCGACGATAGTCGGTGAAATGATGATGATATCCGTTCAGTCTTCAATCAGATCAAAAATCCTGTGCTTACTTATCGTGATCCTGAGCGCATGTGAACAACACCCTGAACATCAGCAATCAATCATTTTGACTGGACTCACCATGGGAACAACTTACACAGTTAAAATAGTCCCTTCCGAATCGATACTGGATCACTCGGTAATATCAGCAGAAATTAATCGTCAGCTTGATAACGTCAATCAACAAATGTCCACCTATATAGAAACCTCTGATCTTTCGCTGTTCAACCAATCGGACACAAAAGAATGGGCGGAAATCCCGGCTGAACTTTATACTGTGATCGAAGAAGCGCTAAGGATAAATGTACTAAGCGAAAATGCTTTTGATATATCCATAGGCCCGGTTGTCAATCTCTGGGGCTTTGGTCCAGAAGAAAAACCAGACACAGTTCCAGACCATACAGCAATCAGTGAAGCCCTTGATAAAGTTGGCTCTCAATATATACATTTACGTCAAAATCCCTATTCAATCAGAAAAGATAAACCAGATTTAGCGATTGATCTTTCTGCGATTGCAAAGGGCTTTGCTGTTGATATCATTGCCGACTATCTCGATAAACTGGATATCAACAACTATATGGTTGAAATTGGGGGAGAAATAAAGGCGAAAGGCTACAGTCCTGACAACAAGTCCTGGCATATTGGTATCGAGAAACCTCTGAGTGATCAACGCACCGTACAGTCTATTGTTGCCCTGGATGATACAGGCATGGCGACATCAGGGGATTACCGTAACTATTTTGAAGAAAATGGCATCCGTTATTCACATACAATTAATCCGGAAACCGGGAAACCCATCACACATAAACTTGCCTCTGTGACTATTTTGCATCCTTCAGCCATGACCGCTGATGCCATGGCCACTGCCCTGCTTGTGCTTGGTCCAGAACGTGGTTTTGAATTAGCCCTCAGGGAAAATCTTGCTGCTTTATTTATTATTCGTGAAAAAGACAGTTTTACCGAAAAAATGACACCTCAATTCAGAAATGCTCTTGCCTATTCAGAATGAACGCACTCACATTCTTATTTGCATTGGCAATACTGGTCTGGTTCTGGCAAAACAGTTTACGTTTCCGTGAACATGCCATGCAAAAATGTAAGACGATCTGCCGAGATATGGATTTGCAACTATTAGACGAAACAGTGGCCCTGCATAAATTCACACTATGCAGGGACAATTCCCGGGAAATAAAAATATTGCGTCGTTATCACTTCGAATTCAGTCTACAAGGACATGACAGATATGAAGGATCAATCACCTTCCTGGGAGAAGGTGTCGACCATATCCAGCTTGACCATCCCGAGGGGCAGATAATTATGCACCATGATCAGATAAAGGTTCTTCATTAATAATTGTTATACTGAATCAAATATACTTTTGTAATATTACGAGGAGTACGCTATGCCATCATTTGATGTTGTCTCGGAAGTCAATATGCATGAACTCTCAAATGCCATTGATCAGACCAATCGGGAAGTATCTACCCGCTTTGATTTTAAAGGCAGTAACTCACGTGTTGAACATAAGGATGAAGAAATAACCTTAATAGCCCCTGCTGAATTTCAGATACATCAGATCTTCGACATATTTCAAAATAAATTATCAAAGAGAAAGATTGATGCCGGCTGTCTGGAAAAAGGTGATATCAAGGAATCAAATAATGAAGCAAGACAAATAATCATAGTCAGACAGGGGTTGGATAAGGAACTTACCAGAAAAGTTACAAAATTGATAAAGGAGTCAAAACTTAAGGTTCAAAGTACCATTCAGGGTGATCAAGTGCGTGTGTCAGGAAAAAAGCGCGATGATTTACAAGAAATTATGACAATACTCAAGGACGCAAACCTGGGGCTTCCCTTGCAGTACACAAATTTCCGGGATTGAGCTAACTTCATGTGCCCCGTTTATGATCTACATACGCATACAACGGCTTCTGATGGTCAACTTTCGCCAGAAGAGTTAGTTATTCAGGCCAGGGCTTGTGGTATTGATGTGCTTGCGGTGACTGATCATGACACAACCTCAGGCATTGCCCAGGCTGTAGATGAGGCACAAAGGCAAAACATAAAACTGCTTCCCGGGATTGAGCTCTCGGTATCATGGAGAGATAAAGATTTTCATATTGTTGGCCTTGACATTGATCCCGATAACAAAGCATTAAAAAAATCGATACAAAAAACCAGAGTGTTAAGGGAAGAACGTGCAATTGAAATTGGCAAGCGACTGGGGGAAAGTGGTGTCGCAAATGCCTATCACGAGGCCAGAGAGATAGCTGGCGACCACACATTAACACGCAGTCACTTTGCCCGTGTCCTTATCAAACAGGGTTTTGCTAAGGACACCAGAGAAGTCTTTAGAAAATATTTGATCCACAACAAACCCGGTTTTGTTAAAACAAAGTGGATAAGAATGGACGATGGCATCAAACTAATCAAAGATTCAGGCGGGGTAACAATACTTGCTCATCCAATGCGCTATCATATTACCGCCAGCTGGCTAAGACGGTTTCTTGTTGCCTTTAAAGAATCTGGCGGCAACGGCATTGAAGTCGTGACCGGGAGTTCAACCGCTGATGAAATAAGAATGGCTGCTTCACACGCCGAGCGTTTCAAGCTGATGGGATCCGCAGGTTCTGACTTTCACGGATTCGATGATAGTTGGATCAAACTGGGTCAACTAGCTGGCATGCCGAAATCGATAACCCCTGTTTGGGAACACTGGTCTGCCTGATCTGAATGTTGGACTGAAGACTGACCTCAAAACTTAACCGGAAACTGGCGACTCGTGGTTGAACACCAACCGCCGTTATTTATCCAAATTATTCGTTCTAAACAACGAAATTATATCTTTCCGTCCAAACCCATCTGATAGTATTTATGGATAATCTCATCCTGGTTTTCCAGTAACCAATCGATATCGGGTTCATTATTCATCGCCTTATGGATTGCTGCTGCAGTCGCTTTACGGTGAATATCAAATAGAATTTTATGGTTCAGATTATCATCTTTTATCACGGAAGGATTCAACCAAACCGAAACGATAATACCTAAATCATTCACTTTTTCTTTTGGAATATCACCATTTCTAACTGCATCCAGTACGCCATTCGCAATCGCACCCTGCACCGTACCCATCAGGATATTTGTGTAACGCTCATCCTTGACCGTGACTTTACTGACCATCAATGTCGATGGTCTGACCATAATATCGGTATTCAAGATAGCCAATACACGTGTATGACCCTTGACCTGATCACCAAGCAGGTTTGCAAAAGCAGACCCGAATGGCCCATCCAGTTCTCCAATGATAACCTCCGGTTCTGCTGCAGTTCCCGGCGGCCCACCAGCTACCAACGCTTCACCCACGCGCATGACAATACGATCACTCATGTAACCTCTCCTGAATATGAATTAATTAAATAAAACGGACGTTATTATCGCAGCTTGTGATGATCCGTACTGTCAATCTGACTAGCAATATCAGCGAACATATCATCGGCAGATTCCTTCATCTTTTCCCTTGCCGCCTCTGCACGTTCCCGGATACGCCTGATGTGTTCTGCCTGAGATTCTTTCCCTTTAAATTGTTCTTGTCTCACCTCCTCTTCCTCCTTCCATTCGTTAAGCTCAGCTGCCATTTGCTGATTTAACTTTTTTTCTTCTTCATTTTGTCTCAAGAGATCCTCTGCATTTTCTTCTTTTGCAGCCTCTGTCATTTTTTCTTCATGCTGAGCATCATCAAGTGCTCTCCTTGCTTCTTCCAGTTTCTCTTCTGCACGCTGCATCTCCACTTTCAGTGATTCATCTTCCTTGCCTTCTTTTTTAATCTTCTTATCCTGTTTTACTTTTAATTTGCTTGCTTGCTTTTCTGCTAATTTACTGGCGGCTTCTGCCCCTTTCTTGGCCTTATAGACCTCGTTTAATTTGTCCTTAATCTGCTGTGCTTCTTTTTCCAGTTTCGCCCTTTCAGCCCTGAGTAAAGCTTCGAGTTCAGCTTTTTCCTCTGCAAATTGCGCTTTATATTCTTCGATAATTTTTGCAGCTTCTTCTTTTGCAGCGATACGTCCGGCTTCAGCAACTGCCTTATCTCGTTTTGCCTGCTCCAGTTCTTCGTTGTTCTGCGCTACTTTTTCTGCAAGTTTACGCTTTTCTTTTTCCAATAAAGCCTTTGCCTTCGCCTTGACATTCTTTTCCAATTCAGCCTGTTTTACACGCGCTTGCTCTGCTTCCTTATCAATTTTCCTTTTTGCCTCTTCAACACTACTCTTCAAATTTCTCGCTTCATCCAGTTCACGCCTGGTTTCTTTGGCCTGTTTTTCAAGCTGTTCTCGTGCCTTTCTAATTTGTGCTTCGGCCCTGGCCTTCATCTCCTGAAGCTTTTTCATTTCTTCAGTATTTTTCGAATAGATTGCCTCAAGTTTCTCCTTCTCTTCCTGCATCCGAGACTCAGCATCTTTCTTGGTCTTTTCAATCTTTACGATTTCTTCCTCACGTGTCCTGTCAAGATCCTCTTCAGCCAGTTTTTTCTGCTGCTCTATTTCAATCTTTTCCTGCTCAAGTTTCTTCTTCTCTGCCTCTAATGCTTCCTGCTGTTTTTTATCCGCCTGTTCTTTTTCTCTATTCTGTTTCTTGTACGCCGCCTCAAGCTCCATCTTGTTTTTGGCTAAATCTGTTTCTAATACAGATGCCTTGACAGCAACATCAACCTCATCAATAGTCTGTTCAAGCTTATCAACAGACTCTTCAATAGCTTTTTTTGATTCTATGGCTGGGGCTGCGGCAGCATCCGTAGCAGCTTGAGAATTCGACACAAAACCACCCGCCAGATAGGAAACATGAAATCCCCTTTGTGTCAGTAAAAATGCGGCCGCCGAACTTCGCCCACCGGTGTCACAACAAAGCACATAGTGCGTGTCAGGACTAAATTTATCTATTTGAGCGCGTATGACATTGAGTGCTATGTTGGTGCTCGTTTCTATGTGTGAAGCTTTATACTCTTTGGCAAACCGAACATCGATCCATTCACCTCCTTCTTCAACAATTTGACTGGCTTGTTCAAAGCTGACTGAACTTAAGGAGGGTTTTTTGATTAACTCGATGAAATTGTCCTTGTTTAACTGCATTAAAATACCATCGCTCAACATCGTGATGGTGGAATTTCTGTTAGTATCTGTGAGCAGTGACTCTTCACCAAAACTGTCACCCACGGTCAGTTCTGCCAATACAACGGGAGCTTTACCTTCTCCGGGGACCCTTGTGACTTCGCAGATACCTTCCTGAATGATGTAATAATTATCACCCGGTTCGCCCTGCTTTATCACTGTGTCACCTGTTTCAAACACAACAGGTTCCAGAAATGCAAATAGTTTCTGGATGTTTGCCATCGGCAACCTGGCAAATAGCTCTGACTGTAACATTCGTGTCATCCAGTCACCGGATTCTTCTTCATCTATGTGACTGACATCCATTTCAGCAGTTGTGTCGAATAATTCTGTTTCTTTATTGCCTTCGTGCACCATCAACCTGTCCAGCGCGCCCCTGTCCAGTCTTAAAATAGTGACAGGTGTTTTTGCCTTGGCTGAGAATTGCCTGGGTTGTAATTGGGCGAGTGCATACCTGGCATTTTCAGCGCCCCCGACCATTGTGTTATGCACATGATGATTAGCGATTAACTCCAACTCACCGGCAAGAACATAATAAGAATAATCATCCTCAATACCTTCCTTGAAAACGAACTTCTTCTTTTTAAACTCAAGGATTTCCGCAGCCTCTATCACATCATTTTGCGCACCTGTAGAGAGATCACTGATCGGAATAAGTTGCTTGATGATTTCTTCGAATTGTTCTTTTGCTTCAGGCATGTCCTTAAATTCTTTTAATCATGAGATAACCGCGTATATTTGACCCAGAGAAATATTTGCATTGGGATTATATAACTGAAACGGTCGTTAAGCATACTACAATCAAGTGCTTATATCTAAGAGGTATCCAGAAATCACCCCTGAAATCACCCTTGAAACTATCCTGGAGCTGCCACTGGAAGTGAATATGATTGCGGCTTTAATGGCCTTATCAGGCTTATTGTTACTTGTGTTGTCCTTTTCCAGGCTCAGACAGAGACAGCTCATATCAGCCGGTATCTATAGTTCACTCAGCTCAGGGCTACTGGTGATAGCAATTGCCCTGATTGCACTCTCCATGAATCTACATACCTATCGTCGACTCAGTCATGAGCAGGATATCGCTGAAATTGTTTTCCACCAAATTGCCCCCCGACAATACTCAGCTACAATATATTTTGAAGATGATAATCAGGTAGCAGAATACATATTAATGGGAGAAGAGTGGCAGCTTGACGCACGAATCATTAAATGGGACATACCGATGAACCTTGCAGGACTGGACTCACTTTACCGTCTTGAACGTATTTCTGGCCGCTACCGTGATATAGAAGAAGAGAGAACAGCAAATCGTACCGTATATTCACTGGCAGAAAATAAGGGACTCGATATCTGGTCAATTACAAAAAGATACCCATCGTGGCTACCATGGATTGATGCCTATTATGGAACCGCAACTTATCTCCCCATGAATGACAAAGCCCGTTTTAAAATTACCTTAAGTCAAACTGGGCTGCTTGCGCGACCGGCCAATGAGCCTGGCAAACAGGCCTTACGCTTTTGGGACTGAACATTAAAACCATGCTATTTGAATCTGATCTTGAAAACAACACCTTCATTTTGCTGAAGATTATGTGCTGTTATTTCTGCATTGTGGAATTCTGCAATTAACCTGGCAATATGCAGCCCTAATCCAAGATGAGGCTGCCCGTCTTTCTTTTGCCTGAATGAAACCATTGAATTAAATAATTGCGCCTGCATTTCCTCAGGCAAAATTGAACCATAATTAATCACCTTGATAACAGTTGTTTTATTGTTCTCTAGAATAATTTCGATTGGTTTGTCCGGCAAACTGAAATCGACTGCATTGCTCACCAATTTATCCAGCATTTGAATAAACAAATCGGCAGATAATATTTTTTCTATTTTTACCGAAGGTGTCATCACCTTAAATACAGACTCAGGATAGGCCAGTTTATAACCTTCACCACAACGATCGATCAGATATGTTAAATCAACTGATTCTACTTCGGCAGTTTGTAATGCCTGTTCAAGCCTTGCCGCCTCACTCAGCCTTAGCACCAACACATTGAGTCTTTTTATTCCATCTTGTGCTCTCTCAAGGTATTCAGATTTCTTTCCTGAACACTCTGACTGTAAATTATCCAGTGATGATTGCACCACGGCCATCGGTGTTCTTAATTCATGGGATAATTTGCCTGCCAGGCTTTCCAGATAATTATTATATTCCTTCAAACGATTAAGCATGGAAGCATAACTTCTGGATAGGTCACCTATTTCATCACTGGCACTGCTCCCGGTAATCTCGCCAACTACTCTGCCATGTTCGTCAATCGCTTCATTGGCCTCCAGACTCAGGCGACGTAATCTGACTGACAACCGTGTTGCAAAAACAAGCAATGATAAGGTAATCACAAAAAACACAAGCAATGTTTTGTTAAACAAACTCACCAGAACATTTCGTTGTAACATCAAAATACTGTTTGTTGTTTCCTCGACAACAACGACACCACGCACCTCATCATCGATCCAGATAGGGGCTGCTGCCGAAACAATAATTGCTTTTTCGTCAGGTGTCGCCCGCCAGCGTGATGCCACCGATCCCTGCAGTGCCATCTTCACTTCATCTCCCTGTAATCTCGAAACACCGGCCAGATCATCCTTGAAGTCTTTTGGAACGATTGGAAGGATGAAAGAATAAAAAATATTTAATGGCTGATCGGAAAAATCCTTCTGCAATTTTCCCTGAGTGGAGAGCACCTGGGCCGCACTGTCCAGGATCCATAGTCGCCTTCCTTCGTTGTCGTCCAGTCGCGATATCACCCTTTCAATTTCACTGGAGGGTTTGAGTAATCGCCCAGGCCTGGTTGATGTGTCAGTACCTGCTGTACCTACGCTAGATATAACAGTTTTTTGCCTGATATCATCTATACTTCTAACGATAAATCCCAGTCTTTCATCAAGCAAATACAATGGCATAGATATTTCCAGATTGTAACCTGACTCCGTTTGCTGCCACTCTGCAGAAATATTCGTCACATACCTGATGTATTCCCTCTTTTCATACCATTCGTCCATAATTGTATCGATCTGAAAGGGGTTGAACCTGCCTGGTGCTGATGTGGCAAAATAATAATGCCGCTTGACAGAATACTCATCTGCAATCACAAGCTCTACATGATCACTATTAATAATTGATTCGCTGTTTGGCTTTTGATATGTGACGTGTGGATCCTTAACTTGTAATAATATCTGCAGATTGCTTTCATACTGACCCAGAATTAATTTAAAGCTTAGTGAAGCATCTTCGTCTTTCTCATTTTCTTGCTGATAAACATTGGACCAGGCAAGATAGTCTAACCAATCGTCTGTATAACCATCCAGCTGGATTGGAGTTTGCAATTTTTGGATGAAAAGAGAATTTTCTGCTGTATCTTGTGTATAAGGAAACAATGTATATTGTTCATGTAATGGGCCTGCAACAGCCCTGGCAGCATCCATTAACGAGGACTCCAGACTTGTTCTTAAATATCGATCAAGCTCACGCAGATATTCATATCCAAGGAATGGAATACTTAAAACAGCAAGAGACAAAACCAACAGCTTAAGGCGGATTGTAAATCTAACATTCTTCATCAATGAATCATTTATGCGTTCCAGCGATAACCCATACCATACATCGTTTCAATACAATCAAACTCTTTATCAGTCTCCTTGAACTTCTTTCTTATCCTTTTCATATGGGAGGTCACCGTACTGTCATCAACAAAAATGTTTGCTTCGCTCATTAACTGTTCTCGATTTTTCACATGTCCTGGAATACGTGCGAGAGAATGGACAATCCAGAATTCTGTTAGCGTGAGTTCGATACGCTGCCCCTTCCATTCAATCAACAAACAATCAACATCCATCATCAAATCATTATGCTTGATGCGTCTGTCGTCCTTGCCACTTTCTTTTATCGCATCTACACGTCGGAACAATGCAGCGATCCTGGCCAGGAGCTGATGAATATTAATATCTTTAGTGATGTAATCATCTGCACCCAGCCTTAGACCAGAAATCGCATCAATATCAGAATCTCGGGCAGTTAAAAATATAATCGGCAAAGTCAGTGAAAGGTGTCTTAACTCTCTGCACATATCAAACCCTGCTTCTGCATCATCTCCCAGTCCAATATCCAACAAAACCAGATCTGGCAATCCGGACTTGAAAGCCAGCATGGCATCAAATTTGTTCTCGTAACTTGTCACTTCGTAATTCTGCTGACGTAATGCATCCGCATAGTTCTCACGTATGCCTGGTTCGTCTTCAACCAATACAATATGTCTACTCATATTATTTCCTGCAATTACGGTTGTTATGTTTTCCCTACTGTAACTCAATAAAGTACCTGATTGTTGACTGACATTAAAATTTCCATATTTCTGCCACATTTCGCCTGCACATTTCCTTAATTGAAACCTTCTGCCGTCAGCTTTTAACGCTGTAATAGATGACAGGTAAATAGTCTGATGATTCAAAAATCTAATGAAGAAGAAACCCGATGCGTCAATCTAAACTAATTTTATTCACTTAGCCTGCTTTTAATCTCCATGCTCACTCATGCAGAAACAGATAATCATTTCTCAAATAGAAAAAATATTGGTTTTGGACTCGGCGCCTTTATCGAAGGTGCTGATTGTATGACCACACAATGTAATCATCGATACAGCAGTATGGTTCATGCATAAGGTTGCAAAATGAAACGACAAAAATCGATATTCATAGGCACATTGCAATGTATCTTTGCCGGGTTTTGTAGCGGTTTTTTTTTCAATCTCGTCATAATACTCATCGTCATGCTTGTTTCTAACGGGCTAGGCGCCGAAACATCCGATGATGTCACAAAAAATGAGATAGTCATCGAAAAACCTGCCGAGGTTATACCGGAAGGAATTGAACCAGAAGAAGTCAAACATGGCTCCCTCCTGTTCAAAAATAATCAAGGTTTTATTGCTCCTCCTCCCCCTCTGCGGTATGTGGCAAATAGGCAGCGCGTCCTATATCCACGCCAAGGCAATCCTGGCACAAGTCCTCCTGGAGACGGCCTGGGACAAAACACGCGATGGCCAACAGGAGGTTAAACCCTGGCCATGGGCGGATCACTGACCCATCTGTCGTCTCACCGTGTCCCGTCTTGGAATTGACCGCATCGTCCTGGCCGGAGCAAGTGGATCCTCACTTGCTTTCGGTCCGGGACATCTTTTTAGTTCTTCCTTACCAGGACAACAGGGCAATACCGTGCTCGCAGGTCATCGAAACACTCATTACGGGTTTTTAAAGGCGATCCAACAGGGTGAAATAATACATCTGCAAACAGTAGCGGGAAATACTCTGCAATATGAGGTGATTGAAACAAAGATCGTTCATGAGAGAGAGATTGAATATCTCGGCTCGTCACAGGAAGACAAACTGACCTTGATTACCTGCTATCCCTTTGATGCTATTCGTCCCGGTGGACCCTTACGTTATCTTGTGATCGCTAAACAACATAAACCAGATATCAGTACCTGATTCATTCATCACACGTGTGAAGAAATAACCCCAGATAAATCCTGATGTGCCCCGATCTCGTGTCTCCTGGGAGCTTTATTTTTAATCTCTAAATCAGGGAATCTGTATTAACTGATAAGTCAGAGTTTTCAACACACCAATGGCTGGCATTAATATTTCCCAAAGGATGCCGCTAACCAGAAGAAGTACAAGTATGATCAAACCGTAAGGCTCCAGGCGTGAAAATGTTATTGCCAGATTGCGAGGGAGCATTGCAGTCAGGACCCGACCACCATCCAATGGCAACAAAGGGAAGAGATTAAGTATCATTAATACGATATTAATTATGATGCCAATACCACACATACTAAATATTAACTGTGTCAAATAATTCGGCTCACTCCCAAGCAATAAAATGACCTTTGCCAGAATGGCCCAGAATAATAGCATCAAGAAATTTGCTGCAGGCCCTGCAAGGGCCACCAACGCCATATCTCTTCGGGGATGACCAAGATTTCGCCAGTTTACCGGGACAGGTTTGGCCCAACCGAATATGAACCCACTAGCAAAATACATGACCGCGGGGACAACGATAGTACCTACAGGATCGATGTGTTTTATTGGGTTAAGTGTCAATCTCCCCAGGGATTTTGCCGTTTGATCGCCAAATTGACTTGCAACCCACCCATGCGCAACCTCGTGAAAGGTAATTGCAAAAATGATTGGGATCACATAAACAAACAGTGTTGATAATAGATCTAGTTCGGGCATTTATTTGGGTTATTTTTCTGGACTATGCATAGATATTTTAAATATTATTTGGTGCACATGGGTAGGATTCATGCAGCGCCTGTGTGGCGAGGATATAGGCACCCTCATTGAGACGCTCAGGGACATTATTCATCCACTTTGTGACATTATCCGTCACTTCTTCAAGTCCAATCACGTTTGGATCGATACAAAAAAGTTTATTGCCGGCTTCCATTTCCTGTAGAGCTGCCAACGTCTGGACCAGGCCAAATATATATTGCATACAATACTGGTTAGGTTTCCCGGGCAAATACCCTTCACTACATTCGTCAAGCAGTTCCTGACCGCTGAGTACTTCTTCCTCTTCTTCGGCATATACAGAAGCAAACCCAAAATTCAGAAACAACATCAGAAAACATATAAGACTAATTTTTTTCATTACACAATACTCTCATAAAAATCTGTCGATTATATAACATGCGGTATTCCAGAATTTATGACCGCGCAATCATCACTAAGAACACAATAAATATCACGACGACCCCAATAGGGATAAATACACTCGCCCAGTCCGGATTTTCCGCCTGTCGACTCTTTTCCATCGTGACCTTGACCCCTGGCCAGAAAAAAAATACCAATAAAAGCGCGCCAATACCCAATAAAATCTGTTCCCAAGCAGCCATAGTCACCTTACGATATCACCTTGTTTGCGATGGTCAACTCAATGTGAGACTCGATAGTTAAGGGCACCTCTATTGATTATGGGTGAGATGATGTTGAGATTCAAAATTTTCAAGAGCAAGGCACTAAGTGATTGTAATAGTTGTTCTATTGCAATTGTTTAGTAACGTGGCTATTGGAGGTTTTGGACTCAATAGGCTTATCCATATATTAATAGCGGTGCCCTCATACATTGTTCCTGAAAATAAAAACCCCGCATTTGCGGGGGTTTTACTACAAATGGTAAAAAATATCAGCTGTTTACCGTAACTTCCGAAGCATGTGAACCCTTCGGACCCTCCACAACTTCATAATTAACGCTTTGGCCCTCTGTAAGGGACTTAAACCCCTCTGATGCAATTGCAGAATAATGTACGAAGACGTCATCACCACCACCGTCTGGCGCTATAAAACCAAAGCCTTTTGAATCATTAAACCACTTAACTGTTCCCGTACTCATAAAATAACACCCCTGACTTTCAGAATTGAAGAACGCAGCAATAGCTGAATGAAGCGAATATACGGCAGGAACACAATGGATACTTCCGACGCCACTAATACAACCCAACTGCAACAGCCGAAGCATAGTTCAATATCACAACTATGCCAAGATTTTCAAGTTATTTATAAATCGAATATTACCGGCGTATTCCGAGATTATTTAATTGTTGCCTAATGCACCGCACAATAATTTCTCTGTGCTGACAATCAAATTACGTTCAAAAATTAAAACGAAGTTTCTTTATCTTTTCATATTACTACCATATTTAGGCCACATTTCTAGTGCAATATAAACATTAAAATAGAACTAACTGGAGTGAATATGAAGAATACAAACACTGCTTTTGATGGAACAGTCAACCTTTCAACAGGAATGCAACACAAACAATATTTGCCAGGGTATCAAGGGACAAATGACCCCATCTATCTCAAGGATGGTTTCCTGAAATATCAGAATTTCATTGAAGAGCGACGGAATAACATCGAAAAATTGAATTCTCTTAAATTACATATGGAAGTAACAGGAAAAATCTGCCCAAAAGCATGGCATTGGGGAAGATTTTACAAATTTTTCCAGCCTATGCATGAATCATACTGGCTAAGCTCATGGTGGGAAACGACAGACGATGAAAAGCAGCATCGATTCGACGAACAGCTGGATTATCTAGTAACACAAACCATTCGTTTTAGGGAAGCGTACGAGTTTCTCCTGGAAATTGAAGATAGAAACTGGTACCGAAAAACTGAAACTCCTGCCTTTAAATAGGAGGTTCCTTAATTTATTACATCTGGGTAAAACACAGGTTTGTTATTGATACGAAAGGCACGAATGATCCCCTGCCCTTTTTCACCTGTAATAAAATTGATAAATTTCTGTGCCAGTTCAGTTTTTATATGTGGATGGTTCTCCGGATTAACCATAATAATGTGGTAAGGATTATTCAGAATTTCATCCTTCTCATAAACGATATCGAGGTTCATTTTCCCCAAATACGCAAGATATGTGCCTCGGTCTGACAGAATATAAGCCTGTTTCTCATTTGCCATGGTTAGAGCGGCACCCATCCCCTGCCCGATCGGGAGATACCAGTCACCTTCCGGATTAATGCCCGCAACTTCCCAGAGCCTCTGTTCTTTCTTGTGCGTGCCGGAATCATCACCGCGAGAAATAAAAGTCGTTTGACTCTTCTGTATCAGGCTGAGAGCCGCTGCCAACGAAGTTGTTTTTTTCACGCCTGCGGGATCTCTGTCTGGCCCCAGTAATATAAAGTCATTATGCATGACCGATATACGACTCACACCATAACCCGCATTGATAAATCTTTTCTCGGCGTCTGGCGCATGCACAAGCACCAGATCAACATCGCCATTTTGTCCCAACCTGAGTGCCTTGCCAGTCCCCACAGAGAGAATATGTATTTTTATTTGATGTTCGTCCTCGAAGGGTGGAAGTAACACAGACAATATGCCTGAATTTTCCGTGCTGGTCGTAACTGCCATACGGAGTATCTCTTCAGCAATAGCATTGCTACAGATAAGCAAATGCGACAGACAAATAATGTAAATTATTTTTTTTATCATTCTGTATCGCTTAATTCTATAGATTTTTACACCAGGTAAGGATTCAATCTTGCACAGGCGCTCCAGTATTTTATACTAACAAACACCAGCCTTATATCAAAAAAGATGGAACAGCGAATGGATTTGATTCGATATGGAGAAGATTTATGAATAAAGCTTTAAAGGAAACAAAATTAACTGAAAGATTTACCGAACATGATTTAAGGGCAAAGGTTGCTAGTGATTTAGAAGTGGGGCATGCTAGGCAATTACTTGGACATGCAAATGAAGAAATCACTGAGCGGATTTATAGGAGAAAAACGGTGATGGTAAAACCACTAAAATAACTTCTTATAGTAAATTTTGAACAATATTAAAAAGGTATATCATCTTCGTCAACAGTGAATTCTAACTTTTCAAAAGCAATTTTGAGTTCATCTTCAATTTCATCTTTATCATAGGCACGCATTAACATATGTTCCATAGCTGGATGCAATTAACTTTACATGAAAGTCTTTGGCCTGAAGCAGGCGAGCCCAATGATGC
>JACZSJ010000107.1 GCA_022574295.1 Pseudomonadota bacterium | reverse complement strand
CAATCCACATCCTGCGCAGAGTTTCTGATCAATATAAGGTTTTGTCATGTCCCATTTAAGTGCACCGGGAACCGGACAAGATGATTCGCATGCCCCGCATTCCGGTCCGAGATAAGGCAAACAGGTTTGTGTATTAATCTCCACATGGGCAATGTGAGGCACATGATTTCACCTCATTACTTTCCTGCGCTGGATACATTAATGCTTTTGGTTCGCAGACCTTTACACAGGGCCAATCATTACAGAGATAACATGCCTTGTTTATTAAATCCATGGCCGGCGTTGAAATTGTAAAAAAACATATGCCAGTAAAAAATCATCGAATCATTAACCTGAACATCAATACCGGCGAGTATCGCCCACCGGTGTACATGCACAAATGGCAATGATGAAATCTATGGAGATGGCGAGTGCGCCCTCTGTAGAAGCAGGCAAAAGTAAAATAACTGTGACTGTTTCTGGTAGTGTTCAATATTATTGAAAAATTATTATTCTTGTTGTTGATACTTCGTTAATAAACGGCCGAAAATTGCTCATTTACTAACTGTAAACTTTTCTTTTTTAACCCTTCATGGCTTCATCTGACCTGCACTCATAACGTTTTTCCTTCCGATTACGTGTTAACGCTAAGATTTTATGCTAATAAACCCCCAAAATATTTTGATATCATTACTTTGAATCGGGTTTCGACTGACATTATTAAAATTTTTATCAGCGTCTACCGGAAGTTAATTACTGTATTGCACCAGGTGCCTTGACTTGCTTCATCAAGTCATCATCCCAGTCACCCTCTACATTAATATGTGCGGCAGCACCTAACTGGAACGCTTCTATCAAATTATGGTTGAGATAGGCATAAAGTCCAGGCTGCTTGAAAGTATAAATCATAGCACCTGCAGCTCCCCCAGGAATAAACCATGTTTCAAGATTGGTTTTTGGTTTATCAGCAAAAGAACCTCTCTCCCATACTAAATCACCATGTCCACCGATAAGATGTGGTCGTGTATCTCTGTTGGCTTGAGAATGAATGATCATAATAGTCTCGCCTACCTTGGCAGTTAATGCATTATCACCAGTTAAGGCGCCCACTTTTCCATTAAATACAATATGTGTAGGAATAAGTGTTTTCATTACACCCAGCATATCCTGCATACCAGCAATAGGATTTTTATACGTCTTAAAATTTCCCTTCTCATCTTTCGGGATATAAAAGTCCTGCTCTCCAATATAATAGGCTTTGTCATATCTAACCGGATTTCCATTGGCATCCTTTAGTCCATCTCTTGGCAATACCATGATGGCACCATTCATCCCAGAGACAACATGCCACGGAACCATCACTCCACCAGGTGCACAGTGATAAATAAAGACTCCAGGTTTAGTAGCCTTGAATCTCAGGACAACTTCCTGTCCAGGATTAACATGTGTTAATCCCCCACCACCCAAAGCACCGGTTGCTGCATGAAAATCAATATTATGTTGGAGTGTGTTTGTTTTAGGATTAACCAGTGTTAATTCTACATAGTCATCCTGATGAACAACGATTATTGGACCAGGCACAGAACCGTTAAACGTCATTGCCCAGATTTTTGCGCCGTTTTGATCAACTTCTATTAACTTTTCTTCAATCACCATTCGTATTTGTACGATTTTTGGTTCGCCTGTTGCAACCTGCTCATGCACAGGAAGAAGAGGAGGCGTAACGAGCTCCTGAACAATACGTTCTAGTTTATCTACACTCGTATCTTCGGCACTAACACCAATTAACGCCCAAAAAAATAGAGCAATTGTAATCATAAATTTGTATAGATGATCCATTATTATCTCCTTAATTTCCCAGTCATGAGAAATATGTCTAATTGAATTATGAGGTATAAATGGCATTTTTGCTATTGATCCAAATCAAGAATTGTAAATTTATATGCCGCTGTGGGTATAATAATGACTTGCTTCCTTTCTGACCAGCATACAAAAATAAAAAAACCGCCTGGTATAGCTGGCGGATTCTCAATTCAGAATTATTGCTTATTATTTAATAGAGATATCTTACATTTAGGCCTGCATAAACATTGAATTCCGGAGCTGGCTCAAAATAACGACTACCAAAGGCGTTGATTCGCACATTACCGATATATTCTTCATCAAAAAGATTATTAATCCCCATATAAGGTGATATTTCCAGATCCCCCATAGTCTTTATATAACCCGCCCGAAGATTTGAAACCCCATAGGGTCTGTTCTGAGCTGTGTTGGAATTATCAACATACATATTACTGACATACTGAAAATCAATGCTGGAAAAGAAACCGGAAGGGTGTGTATAAGCTAATTCAGTATAGAAATTATGCTCGGGCAATCCGGGCAAATCATTCCCCACACATGTTGACACATCACATTCTGACGCAGGAAAGTTATCAAAGGTAAAATCACTAAATGTATACGACATCAACATATTTACCCCGGCAACGGGGATAAATGAAACTGTTGCTTCCACGCCGTTTCTTGTTGTGTCCGCGTTGTTGAAAAAAGATCGACCACCGATATTAACAATATTAATAATTTCATCTTCAACGTCGATATGAAAAACCGCAAGCGCATAATTGAAGCGCGGGTTAACATAACCCTTAACACCTATTTCATAATTCCATGCCTTTTGTGCTGACACATTAGCAAATCCACCAGCTGCCACATTGGCTAACTCGGTAAAGGTTGGCGTTTCAAAGACGCTCGATATATTCGCATATATATTGGTACCGGGATTGATTGCCCATGACACACCAGCCATGGGGCTAAGTTCTTCAAAATTCAACTCAGCGGATTGGTCGCCATCCCCAAGAAAAACATCGTCAACTTCCAGATCAACCTTGTCATATCTGAGGCCTAGTGATAATTCAAAATTATCGGTTAATGCCAACTCATTACGTATATAAATGCCTAATGAATCACCTTGTTCCAACTGGTTCAATACCTGAGCACCCTGAAAGCCACTATTATTCTCATATCGTTGTCTATCATCTTCCTGTGAGTCAACATCAAACCCTATAATGGTGCGGTTGTTATGTCCAAACAGATCACTCAATATGCTGTATTGCGCACCACCACCAAATTGAAAGCGTTCAAACTCTATATATCCACTCGCAGCTACTGGTATTAATCCAACAAAATTTCGCATTACATAATAATTTCGTAAGGTCAGTTCCTGGTTCGGGGTGATCTGTTTTCGGTAAGTGAACCCCAGCTTTTGTTGATCGATGTCCTCGCCTGCATTAAAGGCAACATTCCGATCTCTCGCCGAACGACGATCGTCATCAACTTGCTGCTGATTTATTCCTCCCGGATCATCTGCCTGAGGGGCATCATATGCTGTAAATATGGTTGTAAAATCTGCAGTATCATCAATTTTATATTTAAATTTTGAATTGAATTTGGTGTTACGTGCCCGGCTATGAGAACGATAACCGGTCACATCCAGATGTGACAGGTTAAGAAAATAAGACAACTTGTCTATTTGACCACCTGTCTTGATGTTGCCGATTTTGCTCTGATACTCACCTAGACTGACATTACTTTCAACATAAGGCTCAACATCATCCTCGTCGCCGGTGAAGAAATGTATAACACCGCCAGAAGAACTACCATAGAGAGAGGACGCTGGACCACGCATAACTTCTATTCGATTGATTGAGTTCAAATCAATATCTTCTATCCCGCCCTGGCCATCAACCGTTGTTAATGGAATACCGTCCTGGTAAAGTTTGATGCCTCGCGTACCAAAATTTGCGCGGGCACCAAAACCACGTATCGAGATTTTTAAACTTTGTGCAAAGTTATAACGATTTTGCATAAACATGCCCGGGATCCTGACCAGGGATTCATCAAGACCAATCCTTTGCTTACCGAGCCCAATATCATTTTTATCAACAACTCCAATAGCAGCAGGAATTTTATATAATGGTTTCTCAGCGCGTGTAGCACTGACCGTAATATCTTCAAGTTGATTGTCCTGCTTTTCTATAGACTCAATATCTTCAGCTGAAACCATCGCTGCTGATAGTCCCCACACCATGACAATAAGCTTTGCGATATGTAAAGTTCTCGTTTTCATATTTCCTCTCCCACTGCCTTTCCTTTTGGCAATTTCAGATAAATATATAAATGTTAGCAATCGTTGGGCCAATAAATGATTGGGGTAATAGTAAAAGTAATTTTATTGATCAATATCAAACAAATGTTAAAAACCAGACGAATTCCGCTATTGATATCCACACGAAACCTGTTTGCTTAATAGGTTTTGATAATGAAAAAAGTAGAGATAAGTACTGGATTGGTTATTTAGAACCAGGGCTGGTTCATATAAAACACTTACTGCTCGGTGAATTCAAGTTTCAAGTGTCCCACCTGTTACGCTGCTAAAGACATCAAAATGGGCCCGATAATTGGGACGCTTTCTTGAGCCTATTTACACCTAAAATCCAGATTACCTGCGGGTCTTTCCCATATTACATCTAAATTATTAAAATATGCCAGCATATCTTCATGATCGTAGTCATTCATAAGCAGCTCTTTTCTTTAGTTTTCTAACAACCAGCAGTTTTGATTAATCAAGAGCTCAGAACTAATTAAGTCCTCTGTATTATCATCATTGAATCCAGCAATTGTTTCCGTTTATTTGTTGTGTGAATAAATAATTACGGCTTTTGGTTCAACAATGCATGCTTCACGACACAATCCACATCCTGCACAAAGTTCCGAATCAATAAAAGGTTTTGTCATGTCCCATTTAAGTGCACCGGGAACCGGACAAGATGATTCGCATGCCCCGCATTCCGGTCCGAGATAAGGCAAACAGGTTTGTGTATTAATCTCCACATGGGCAATGTGAGGCAATGA
>JACZSJ010000042.1 GCA_022574295.1 Pseudomonadota bacterium | reverse complement strand
TGATTAAGTCCAGCCTGTCATTTCGAGCGCAGCGAGAAATCTTGTAGCCAACTGATTTTACTTAATATTTTCAACTTAAGATTTCTCCCGTTGGTCGAAATGACAACTTGATCAGAGGTTCCTTAGATTCAAAATCAATTAACTTTACATAACGAGTGAGAAATTTTATGAACAGTAAATATGTCAACAATGACTTAAACAGTTTTGGCTTCACAATAATCTTGGCCGGTATGATTGGAGGAATGATGGAAATAGGCTGGGTCTCTATATACAGTTCCCTCAGTTCAGTTAGTGCTATAAATGTAGCCCGAGAAATTTCGGTCACGATCTTGCCATATACTGCAGATACATTTTACGCACCTATGCTTGGCATATTTATCCATTTACTGCTGTCCCTGTTATTAGTAATCTTTTTCGCTGCAATTATCCTGAAACCTGCTGTTCGTCGACATGGTAAATTGGGGATGATGCTATCTAGCATTATGATACTTGGTATTGTCTGGGCCGTGAATTTCTTTATTGTTTTACCCATACTCAACCCTTCATTTATATTATTAATGCCTTATATTGTGACATTGATTTCAAAATTGTTATTTGGATTGACGATACCGGCAGTAAGACTTAGAGTAAATACAGGCAGGATGTTGAAGTTAATAGCACCATAATTCCCCCATATAGAGAGTATGTTAGTAGTTACTATCATTTATAGTGTTTATATATTTGGCTGGGGGTAGAGGATTCGAACCTCTACTGGCGGAGTCAGAGTCCGCAGTCCTACCGTTAGACGAACCCCCAATAGGTATTACCTGGTAATACAATTTTAGCAGGGAATCACAAAGAAAAAAAAAGAGGATTTACCCTCTTTTTTTTCTGAACAATTCTGGAAAACTTAACGTTTCGAGAATTGTGGACGCTTACGTGCTTTATGTAGGCCGACTTTCTTGCGTTCGACTTCACGTGAATCTCGAGTGACAAAGCCCGCCTTGCGTAGTGGCCGACGTAGTGATTCATCATATACGATCAGGGCTCTGGTAATGCCATGGCGAATTGCACCGGCCTGACCCGTAATACCGCCACCTTTGACTGTGATATTAAAGTCCATTTGACCGAGCAATTCGACTGTTTCCAGTGGTTGACGGACGATCATACGGCCTGTCTCACGACCAAAATATTGTTCTAGTGTTCGATTATTAATGGTGATGTTACCGTCACCACGCTTCATGAATACGCGTGCTGATGAACTTTTGCGGCGACCTGTGCTGTAATAGATATCTTGAGCCATTTGTTAAATTTCCAATGCCTTCGGTTGTTGGGCTGCATGTTTATGTTCAGCTCCAGGATAAACTTTCAGTTTACGGTACATCTCTCTGCCAAGAGGGCCTCTTGGGAGCATACCTTTCACTGCTTTTTCGATGATCATTTCCGGTTTTTTCTCAATTAGTTTATCAAAGGTGATTGATTTAAGCCCGCCCGGGAAACCCGTATGACGATGATAGATTTTGTCTGTCGTCTTATTACCGGTTACTTTCACTTCTTTGGCGTTAATGACAACGATGTAATCGCCAGTGTCCATATGCGGTGTATATTCTGGCTTGTGCTTGCCACGCAGACGCCTGGCAATCTCAGTCGCAAGCCTGCCCAGAGTTTTGCCACTGGCATCAACAACGAACCAATCTTGTTTGATATCAGAGGGTTTTGCTGTATAGGTTTTCATGTGTTAAGTACTTCTTAAAAAGGTCATCGAAAAAAGAGGGGGAATGGTACGGATTGACTGCTGGGCTGTCAATATAATATGCCATTCCTGATAGATGATTCACGGTAATCAGGGGCCTTTTCCGGGCCAAAAACAGCGATTTATCCCCAAAACCGGAAAATACCGTGAATTACCTGTTAAGGAATGGCATATTATACCGTGAATCATCTGCAGAGAATGGCATGTTATCAATAACTCAGTGATCATCGGTATCTTCAATAGGGCATGAGAGAACGAAATTACAGCATCCTGGACGGTTTCATATCTAATATTGACGGCCATTTAGGTGCTTTCTTTAAGGAAGCCAGGCAGACAGCACGCGCTTATCCCGCTGAAAAAGTCGGGGATCTGGTACTGGATGAAAGTGAGCGCAGGCAATCCGAAGGTTTTATGCGGGTCAATCATGCAGGTGAAATCTCTGCCCAGGCTCTTTATCAGGCCCAGGCAATCACAGCGCGAGATAGTAAGTTGCGGGATGCCATGAGACGTTCGGCTGACGAGGAAATCGATCATCTCGTCTGGTGTGAGAAACGCTTGCACGAACTGGGTGGGCATACGAGTTACCTGGGACCTTTCTGGTTTATCGGTTCATTTACTATTGGAACGTTGGCAGGTTTGATCGGAGACAAATGGAGCCTGGGGTTTGTCGTTGAAACTGAGAATCAGGTGGTGGCGCATCTGGATGAACATCTGGAAAAGATTTCTGAAGCTGACTTGAGAAGTCGGATGATTCTGGAACAAATGCGAGAAGACGAGGCACATCATGCCAGTGTTGCACTACATGCGGGCGCGGCAGAATTGCCAGGGCCCGTCAAAAAAATGATGCGATTGTTTTCAAAGGTGATGACGAAGACAGCTTATTGGGTTTAGTAGGAGGCTGTTGGATCTGGATAATCTTCAGAGGATCGCTTTGAGGATATGGAAGAAAATAATTGCCAGGATCGCACCTGCAGGAAGTGTGATTACCCACGACATAAAGATCGAACCAATCACGCGCAGATTGAGTGCCGAGATCCCTCGGGCCAGACCAACGCCCAGTATGGCACCTACCAGCGTATGTGTGGTTGAGATAGGGATACCGGTTCCTGAGGCCAGGACAACGGTGGCTGATGCTGCCAGTTCACCACAGAAACCACGACTGGGTGTCAGATCGGTAATTCCTGATCCTACGGTGGCGATCACCTTGTGTCCGTACATGACCAGACCCGCCACGATCCCCACGGCACCCAGCAGTAATACCCAGGCAGGGAGGAGTGACTTTTGTTCAATCAGACCACCACTATTGACAATACTGACAACCGCGGCGACGGGGCCAATGGCATTGGCGACATCATTAGAGCCGTGAGCAAAGGCCATGGCACATGCGGTGAAAACCATCAGGACGCCAAAGATCAATTCAACACTATGCAGATGAAACCCACCAACATTGACTGGCTTATCCTCTATCTTGCGGATCATAAATACACCAATAATAGTGGTGATAACACCGATGATGGTTGCGATGCCATAACATTCAACTATGGTCATATCCAGACCAACATGCTTTAAACCCTTGAACACAACGACCAGTGAGATAAGGAAACCTGTCGCAAAAATGTAGAATGGGATATAACGTCTGGCGTTTTCAAAGGGGTTTTCAGTGTCCAGAATCAAAAACTGGACACTCCGGTAGAGAAAATAGGCCATCGTTCCTGCCAGGACTGGAGATATGATCCAGCTTATGGCAATCGTACCAACTTTCCCCCATTGCACAGCATCCATACCCATGGTGACTGCTGCAAAGCCAACAATGGCACCCACAATGGAATGTGTGGTTGAAACGGGCAAGCCATACGAGGTTGCTAATAATAACCAGACACCTGCGGCAAGCAGGGCCGATAACATGCCATAGACGAGCAACTCCGGGGAATCTGCAAACATTGCAGAATCAATAATGCCTTTTCGTATGGTGGACGTGACTTCGCCACCTGCCAGGTAAGCACCTGCGAACTCAAAGATGGCGGCAATAATGATGGCTTTTTTTATTGTCAGTGCCTTTGAACCGACGGACGTTGCCATGGCATTAGCGACGTCATTGGCACCTATTCCCCAGGCCATGAATAAACCGAACACAGCGGCCAGTATCAATAAGAGCGTTGCATGTTCCATATGTCGGTATTTTCTAGATTGGGATGTGTTTCTGAAAATTATTTGGCAAGCATTAACTGCAAACGGTTGCCGGTACTCTGTGATGCATCCGCAAGATCACCAATCCACTCAATTATTTTGTATATGAACATAACATCGACTGGTGATAATTCACTTTCAAGGGCAAATAGTGAGGCACGGAGTTTGATCTGAATTTCATCGGTTTCATTCTCAATGACGTGGAGTTCAGCGATCATTTGTATGACGCGTTTTACCTCATCACCACGAAAACCGGTCACGACCAATTCATCCAGTTCATTAATCGCAATCTGGGCTTGTTTTGTGGCATCGATGCATCGACTCAGAAATGTCATAAAGTCTTCCGCAAGCACATCTGGAATAGACATCTTGCGTCCGAATGTCAGCCCGGCAATATCTTTTGCCCGATTAGCAATCAGATCCTGTAAATCCAGGACCTGAAGAATATCTCGTCGGTCAATAGGCATGAATAAACTCGTCGGCAGGTTCATGCGTAATTTGTTCTTGATGTCATCTGCGTCACCTTCCAACGAAGCCAGTTTTGCCTGAATCTTCGCTGCCTTATCCCAATCATTTTTAAATACAGCCTCGAAATAAGGAATGAGCTGCTCAACGCACGCAATCACGCAGGCAATGTGCTTCTGAAGTGGCGTGACGGGGGAATTTCCGAAGATACGTGAAAAATAACTGGTGGCTGCCATGGGCGGCATTGTAGGTGATTTGTAAAAAAATAAAAGAATTATTCATTGAAAAATAGTTCTTCATCCCCATATAACAATCATGTTAAATACAACTAGATTAGGAGGTGCGAAATGGCACTTGTAAGATATGAACCCTGGAATTTACTGGATAGAATACAGAGGGGATTCAACCTGCAGAATCTTCTAGATCCCTATGCAAGGGAGGTTGAGGGCGAGGATTATTCGAATGTTGTCACCAGTCGCTGGCGTCCTGCTGTTGATATCAAAGAAGAAGATGATCGCTTTGTTATCTATGCGGATCTGCCTGGTGTTGATCCAAAAGATATTGAAATCACCATGGACAAAGGCGTGTTAACGATCAAGGGTGAGCGTTCTGAAGAGACAAAGGAAGAGCATGAAGGCTATAAACGTGTTGAACGTGTGAGTGGAAATTTTTACCGACGTTTCAGTTTGCCGGATACAGCAGATGCTGAACGCATTGAGGCCAAGGGTGAAAATGGTGTGTTGGAGATCACTCTGCCCAAGCACGAGAAGGTGCAACCAAGAAAGATCACTGTCAAGAGTTAGTTAAACTAGACAGCAAGGATTAGGCGGGCAGTGTTGTCCGCCTTTTTTCTTTGATTGTTAAATATGAACTTTTACAGAGATAGCTTTTCTATGTTCTTCAAGAGTGGACTATCTACGAATTATTTTAAGGAATTTTTATTTAGGGGAATTAGATGGATAAAAGTACAGCGAGTTTGGCAATAGGCAAATTATTGATACTTGCATTGAGTTTGATCAGTTCGTCAGTGCTGTCAGTCATACCAGGGGCCATCGATGGTAAGCAGTTGCCCAGTCTGGCCCCCATGCTGGATCAGGTAACGCCTGCAGTTGTAAACATTGCAACAGAAGGCAAGATCCAGGTCAGGTTAAATCCGCTTTTCTCTGATCCATTTTTTCGTCGATTCTTTAATGTGCCAGATCGACCCATGGAAAGGAAAACACAAAGCCTGGGTTCAGGTGTGATTGTCGACGCTGAACGTGGGTTGGTGCTAACCAATAATCATGTGATTGCCAATGCAATACAGATTACGGTGACGCTACGTGATGGCAGACAACTGGAAGCAGAATTAATTGGTACCGATCCTGAAACGGATGTTGCAGTGATCAAGATCCCATCAGAAGATATTGTTGATATTAAAATTGCAGATTCAGATGAACTCAGGGTAGGTGATTTTGTTGTCGCGATTGGTAACCCGTTTGGCTTAGGACAAACCGTAACCTCCGGTATTGTCAGTGCGCTTAGTCGTAGCGGTTTGGGGATAGAAGGCTACGAGGACTTTATTCAAACAGATGCTTCCATTAATCCCGGGAATTCAGGTGGTGCCCTGGTTAACTTACGAGGAGAACTGGTGGGTATCAATACTGCACTTTTTTCGCAGGGTGGTGGGAATATCGGGATCGGTTTTGCCATACCGATTAATCTGGCGATGCAAATTACAGAACAGTTGCTGGAAAGTGGTAAAGTACAACGTGGTTTTCTTGGGATATCAACACAGGACTTAACACCTATCCTGGCTGAAGCCTTTGGTTTGAATCAGAACAAGGGCGCGGTGATTACCAGTGTCGATGATGATTCTCCTGCTGGTAAGGCCGGACTTCAGCCCGGAGATATACTGTTAAAAATAAATGGTCGAGATGTTAAAAATGCAAGTGATGTGCGAAACAGATTTGGCTTGCTGGCTGTGGGTGAACAGGTCGTATTTGATATTTTACGTGGTGGCCAAAGCAAGAAAATTACCACCACGGTTATCGCAGAAAAAGAAAAAGTTAGCTCACCCCAGGCGACCAATGAGCGGCTGGAAGGCGTGGTAATCAGTGAACTCGGAAGCGATCATCCTTACTTCGGTAAAGTTGAAGGCATTCATGTGGTCGATGTACAAAGAGGTAGCCCGGCATGGCGGAGCGGTCTACGAAAAGGCGATGTCATCACCTCGGTGAATCGTCAATCAATTAAAGATGTGCAGATGTTTCTCAAAAAGGTGGGTGGAAAAGAAGAACCCTTGTTACTGAGGATCCTGAGAGGAAATGCCGCTGCGTTTATTGTGATCAAATAAGATTGATTTAGCGGATATTAATTTACCGCAACTGCAAAGTCAGCTTCCCCCAGATCAACTCTTCCATGGGCAGAATGATCAGACAAAATAATTTTCTCCAAAAGATCAACGTCAATATAATTTGCACCGAGTGCGTTACCTGAAAGAACAGTAAAATGTTCATCAGGTTCGCCTAATTGGTCAATGACGAGTGAAGCACCCGTGAAGTCCTCATCGACTGTTAAGGGGTGGGTTGTGATGACCGATTTCATCCCGGCAGCCAGAGCCGCGAGATTACCATTACTTGTATCTTCTATGACGACACAATTCTCAGGTTTTAATCCAAGATTGGCCAAAGCATATTGATAAACCGCCGGTGAAGGTTTTTTGTCAGCCACCAGATCACAACTGACCAGAGTATCAAAGTATGATAGTGCAGCTCCGCCCAGGGCATTTTTCAGCAGGACTTCAACATTCTCTGTAGAAGTACAGGTGGCAATCGCCATAATGATTCCTTTTTGTCTGGCTTCCTTTATCAATCGTTCTACGCCATTTCGCAGGCCAATATGACCGGCAATTAATTTTTCACGATAAATTTCGGATTTGCGTTGATGAAGCCTCAGTGTGTATTCGCGTAAATTTTCTTTCCCCGAAATATCAAAATTCTGTGACTTCAGAAATTTATAAATGCGTTCCTTGCCCCCGGAGATGGAGAGTAATCGTATGTATTCAGAGACTGACCACTGAAAGGGGATGTCGAATTCCTTGAAGGCCTCGTTGAAGGCCTGTCGGTGCGTTTCTTCAGTGGCAGCCAGTGTGCCATCCACATCAAAAATAATGGCTTTTAATTTGCGCATTTTGCTTGCAAAATAATCTTTAATTACCTTTCGCTTTCAATGGCTAATATTTGATCAATATAAAGAAAATATATGATGCAACGCAATATTAAGACATTTTTTCGTATTCGTCTACATTTATCGAAAATGATGAATTATTATCGAGTTTAACCCAATAAATTGGTTAACATACATCGCTGATCTTTCCAGATGGATTGAGTATGCTTAGCGACTAAATCCTAGACTAACTTTCAAGTTAACTCATGCAATTACTATGAATGGAATTACCGTTATCACAGGAATAATCGGACTGCTTGTCGGGATATTGTTGATGTTGTTATTTGGCAGGAAAAAACAGCACCAAGAAACCGGGTTAGTGAATGATCTGGAGATAAAACTGGCGGTCGAAAATGAGCGTTTGGAGAATAAAACATCGCAGATTAATGAGTTGAAAGAAAAAGTTGAACAACAGGAATCATCGTATTATCAGCAGCAGAAAGTCACAGAAATAGACAAGGTGAAAATAGCCGAATTACAAACCTTGCTCGAAGACGAGAGAAAATTAACCCATGAAAAAATAGCCCTGTTGGAAAAGGCCGAGGAAAATATGACGACGGCATTTGAAAATATATCCACCAGGATTATAGAAGAGAAAAGTAAAAAATTTACCGAACAAAACAAGCAGAATATTGGCGAAATCCTGAACCCTTTACGAGAACAGTTGGGTGATTTTAGAAAAAAGATTGAAGATGTCTATGACAAAGAAACCAGGGACAGGGTGTCTTTATTCAATGAAATTACCAGCCTGAAATCTTTGAATGAACAGATGAGCAAGGATGCAATAAACCTGACCAGGGCACTCAAGGGCGAAAGCAAAACCCGTGGTAACTGGGGTGAAGTGATATTGCAAAGGGTGCTGGAAGATTCCGGTTTGAAAAATGGTCGTGAATATGAAGCCCAGGAAAGTTATCGTGATAAACATGGTAAATTATTTTATCCCGATGTCGTCGTCCATTTGCCAGATAATAAAGATGTTGTAATCGACTCCAAGATTTCGCTCAATGCGTATGAAAAGTTTTGTTCTTCGGAAGATAGCGAAGAACAGAAGCAAGCGTTAACTGAGCACCTCAACGCCATTCGTACGCATGTCTCCGATTTGGAAGACAAGAATTATGACGAACTGGTTAAAATAAATTCACTCGACATGGTGTTGATGTTTGTGCCCATTGAACCTGCATTGATGTTGGCTTTTGAGCAGGACAATAATCTTTATCATGATGCTTTTAAACGCGGCATAATTTTGGTTAGCCCAACTACCTTACATATGACTTTGCGAATTATTCATAACATGTGGCGTTATGAATATCAAAATAAAAACGCCCAGGAAATTGCCAAACGGGCAGGTGATATGTATGACAAGTTTGTCGGTTTTGTGGATGCCCTGGAAGACGTTGGTGACAAATTGGACAAGGCACAGTCAGCCTATCAGACAGCCCATAATCGCCTGGTTGATGGTAAGGGAAATTTGGTCGGTAGAGCAGAAGCTATTCGCAAGCTGGGACTGCAGACTAACAAGAAGCTGGATAAAGCAATTGTCGATAGACAAAGTGAAAATGATGAAACCCTGGAAATAACTGATGATTCTAAATAGCAGCAACCACAAATATCGACTGTAATTATCTTTTTAAGCAATCCCTGGTAGTCAACATCCGTTTAACGTCTCAGGAAGATAATCCATCTATAGAAATTCAGAATACTGGCAAGCGATGCAGCCAGATAGGTGAGCGCGGCGGCTGTCAGTATCTTTTTTGCGATAGGGATGGCGGATTCGGGTATATATTTTCCAGCAATCAATACAGGCAGTGCCCGTTTGAAACTGGCATCCCATTCTACCGGTAAAGTGATCAGGTGAACCAGGACGGGCAGAATCAATATGGTCAATCCACAGGCAAGTGTAAATATGCCTATGGAGGGTGAGCGCGTGAGTAGAGTTAACAAGGGAAATGCGACCAGCATCATGGCAGCAATCTTTTCTGCAACCCACGAAAACCTGGCCATTCGAGAACGTAACGCTAGCGGTTTATATCCAGATTTATGCTGGATGGCATGGCCTATCTCATGGGCGGCGACGGTAATAGCTGTCAGTGATTTTCCATTGAAATTTTCCGGTGAAAGTTTGACAAGCTTGTTTTCCGGATCGTAATAGTTTTCGTTTTGTTCTCCCTCTTCGACATGAACATCATCCAGCTCGAGTCGTTTGACTAAATGTTCAGCTAGTTCACCCCCTGTCCCTGGGAATGCATCAATCTCCACCGCATATTTTTTAAAAATATGTTTCGCCCATAATGATGGCCCAAAGATAAGCAAAATCAGTAGAATTCCAGCGATGCCTAACATCATGATCAGGAGATCTCAGTTTGTGAGTTGTTGTTTTCGATTATACTTCATGCCACAGTAATGAGGGCTTACTTGTTACGAGTATTACCATACTAATAATAACACTAGTATATGAAGACACCTCTGGAAAGATATCAGGCGGACTTATTGCGCGAAGGTTTTTATACAGATCCAGCGCAGGAAAATGCTGTGCGCCATACACAGAGGCTTTTCGACGATCTTCTGACTGATGGGAACACTGAAAGCAGTTTCCTCGAAAAGATCAGACAAAAATTCCAGAAAGATAAATCAAGATTTATCAGGGGACTGTATTTTTGGGGAGGGGTTGGACGAGGTAAAACCTATCTCATTGATTCTTTTTATGACAGCCTGCCCTTTAAGGAAAAACAACGCATCCACTTTCATCGCTTTATGCAAATGGTGCATGCACAATTAAGGAACCTCAACGAAGTGTCTGATCCATTACTCACCGTGGCAGACAACATTGCATCAGAAACCGAGGTGCTGTGTTTTGATGAATTTCATGTGTCCGATATTACCGATGCGATGTTGCTGAGTGGTTTGCTCAAGGCATTGTTTGAGCGAGGTGTTGTACTGGTTACAAGCTCCAACGAAGCACCGGATCAATTATACTGGGATGGTTTGCAAAGAGAACGATTTCTGCCTGCGATCGATTTGATAAAAGAATATACGGAAGTCGTGAATGTGGATTCAGGGATTGATTATCGCTTACGTTTTCTGGATAAGGCGGAGATTTACCATTCGCCGCTGGATGATAAAGCAATGGCATTGCTGGGCATAAATTTCAATCACATCGCGCCAAATGAAGTCACAGAAGGCCTGCCGATTGAGATTGAAGGCCGAATGATTCAAACCATTCGCCATGCAGATGGCGTGGTCTGGTTTGATTTTGATGCCATATGCGATGGGCCAAGAGGGCCCGCTGACTACATTGAAGTCGCCAGGTTATTTCAAACTGTTCTAATATCCGATATTCCTGTGATGGATGAACAGACGAATGATAAAGCCAGGCGATTTATGACCTTGATAGATGAATTCTATGATCGAAACGTTAAACTGATTGTCACTGCAGCAGCTGAACCCTCAGGGCTGTATTGCGGGAAACAGTTGAGTAAGCTGTTTTTAAGAACCATCAGCCGTCTTGAAGAGATGCACACGCACGATTATCTGGCGAAACAACACATCCCTTAGAGACCTTCACACGAAGCGACTTTTTCGCCATAGCTGCGTTCACCCCTCAAGGGGGTATTGGGGAAAAGCGTCTCAAAATACTTAATTTACACTGTGTAAACTGCGCTTTTTATTGCAGGCATCCTGCCCGACATCCTTCGGGCCAGCGGAGCTGTTCTAATTTGCTCCCGGCAAATTGGT
This sequence comes from Pseudomonadota bacterium, assembly GCA_022574295.1. Lineage (GTDB taxonomy): Bacteria > Pseudomonadota > Gammaproteobacteria > Eutrophobiales > Eutrophobiaceae > SMWN01. The sequence goes on along the minus strand of JACZSJ010000042.1, from coordinate 6,238 downwards.
CGACTATTTTTGCCTTGCCCCGACAAAAAATCACATTGTGCAAATGTCTCCATAAATATCAATATAAATCAATTAGTTACAATAATAACTTGACTTGATAGATTAGATAAACTATATAAGTTATAAAGTTTCAGTAATTTGCTGATATTTAAGGCTTATTTTGGGCTTTACTTTGAATTCTTTAGCAATGCGTCTGTCACAAACAACAGATGATATTTTTTTGGGAGAAATGACTTTGAACGCTGTTTTGTCAATCGATGGCTTAGACCTGGAAGAGAGGCAGATGGCCGAATTATTAGAATGTCGTTATGGCGATGGTATGGTCTATCTTCCTAGAACAAGACCCAGACAATTGTTATCTATCGCTAAAAATAGTGGTTTTATTGATGCTGAAGGTTATCTTACGCGTAAAGGGCGAATTCTTCTTTCGCGTTATTTTTAGAGCTTTTTTTTACTGAGATAAGTTTAAAGAGTTTTCACTCCTTCCATATCTGTCCCAGTCAGTTCAACTTAGATCCGTCCCAGCCAGTTCAACCTTGACTGGATTTAATTCTTGCGAAATACAATTTATTCGTTTTTAACCTTTCATAGTTGTTCTCTGTTCACTATCCTTTCTGTGGTACAGAGATAGTTTGTTGCTGCATCGGGGAAGGCGTCCTTGCTCCGATATTATCCCGACAACAAGTATTATCGGGGTAATCGTTTGTCTCGTGGTTTACAATACAAAAAAAGTAATGAATAAAAATGTTTAGGGGAGAGGAAGATGGCTGGCTACAGTACTGAGGATATTCGAAATATTGTGCTTGTCGGCCATGCTGGTTCAGGCAAGACCACGTTGATAGAAGCAATGTTAAACAGATCGGGCGCTATCAGCAGTGAAGGTTCTATTGAAAGAGGCAGCACGGTCAGTGATTTTGATCCGCAGGAAAAAACACTCGGGCATTCACTGAACAGCACCATTGTCAGTATGGATTACCATGGTGGCCACATCAATCTGATTGACACCCCCGGATATCCAGACTTTATAGGGCGTGCTCTGGCGGTGTTGCCAGCGGTGGAAACCTGTGCCGTGGTGATAAATGCACAAACAGGTATCGAAATGGTGACTCGCCGTATGATGGAAGTTGCAAAGGACAGGGGTTTGGATCGATTGATTATTGTTAATCAGATAGATGCTGAGCAGGTCGATTTAGCAACTTTAATGAAACAGATTAAGGAAACATTCGGCAGCGAGTGTTTACCGATTAATCTTCCTGCTGAAAAAAATCAAAAAGTTATCGACTGCTTCTTTAGTCCGTCAGGGGATGAGACAGATTTCTCTTCTGTGACAGAGGCGCATACACACATCGTTGATCAGGTTGTCGAGCTTGATGAAGATTTAATGGAAATTTATCTGGAGCAGGGTCAGGAAATTAGTCCAGAACAATTACATGATCCTTTTGAACAGTCACTCAGGGAAGGCCACCTGGTCCCCGTATGTTTTGTTTCTGCGAAAACTGGCGCGGGTCTGGATGAGTTGCTGGAAATATTTGCCAGATTAATGCCAAATCCAAACGAAGGTAATCCACCGCAATTCCTGAAAGGAGAAGGTGAAGATTCAGTGCCAATAGAAGTTGTTCCGGATCCGGGCAAACATGCATTGGCTCATGTATTCAAGATCAATGTTGATCCATTTGTTGGAAAACTTGCCACTTTTCGTATTCATCAGGGGACGATTAATAAGGACAGTCAATTATTCATTGGCGATGGGCGTAAGCCTTTCAAGGTAGGTCATCTTTTCAAGTTACAGGGCAAGGAACATACTGAAATTGCTGCCGGGATACCTGGTGATATATGTGCGGTGGCTAAGGTTGATGATATTCATTTTGATGCTGTACTACATGATTCCCATGACGAAGATCAACTACATTTACGTTCACTGGATTTTCCTGCCCCCATGTATGGTTTGGCGATCGATTTTAAGAATCGTGGTGATGAACAAAAAATTTCTGACGCCTTACATAAAATGGTTGAAGAAGATCCCAGTTTAATTATTGAACATCATGCAAAAATGAATGAGACAGTGATACGTGGTCTGGGGGAATTACACTTGCGCATCGTGCTTGATAAACTAAAAGATCACTACAATGTTGATATCGATACCCGTCCCCCAAGGATTGCCTATCGCGAAACTATTACCACTCATGCAGATGGGCATTATCGACACAAGAAGCAGACAGGTGGGGCAGGTCAATTTGGTGAGGTGTCTTTGAAGGTGGAGCCCCTGCCGCGTGGAGCCGGGTTCGAATTCGTGGATAAAGTTGTTGGTGGTGTTATACCCAGACAATTCATTCCTGCCGTTGAAAAAGGCATTCAACATGTCCTCAATGAAGGAGTGGTTGCCGGTTTCCCAATGCAAGATATCAAAGTGACCATTGTTGATGGCAAGCACCACTCAGTAGACTCAAAAGAAGTCGCCTTTGTCGCTGCCGGGAAAAAGGCCTTTGCCGCTGCCGTCACGAAGTCAAAACCTGTGGTTCTGGAGCCGATCGTTGATATCACCATTACTGTTCCCAGTGCTACAATGGGAGATATCACAGCCGATCTGTCGGGTAAAAGAGGGCGCATCAGTAATACTGAAGCGATGGCAGGCGGGTTTACTTCAATCAGTGGTACTGTGCCATTGAGTGAATTAGACAATTACCAGTCCAGGCTCAAATCATTTACCGGTGGGACGGGCTCTTTCTCAATTGAATTTAGTCACTATGCTCAGGTTCAACCCAGGATACAAAAAGAATTAGCTTCGGCATATAAGCCGAAGGAGGAGGACGATTAATCGTCATGGCGAAGATGTTAAGGTGACAACCATTTGAGGTACTTGCAAAACTCCATCTTGCACCCCCTGGCGGCGTTGAAAATGTGCTCGAATGCTCATTTATTACATATAAATTGCGCTTCTGTGCGCATTTTTGCCTTGCCAGGAAATACAATCCAGAATTTTGTGAGCGCCTCATTTAATAACAAAATAGAATAACTATAGTCAAATTAATTTCTTTTAAGTATAAGTGCTTGTTGCTATCTTTCCCAGTAAGATCGAAAATTCTCTTAATCTAATCAGTTACTTATATGGCAGGAAAAGATGTACCAGTACGATAAATACGACCAAAAAATTGTTGACGAGCGCGTAGAACAATTTCGAGATCAGACCCGACGTTATCTTGCAGGAGAATTATCAGAGGATGAATTCAGACCGCTGAGATTGATGAATGGTTTGTATATCCAGACGCATGCTCCCATGTTGCGTGTGGATATCCCCTACGGTTTATTGTCTTCCAGGCAACTGCGGATGCTCGCCCATATCTCCCGTAAGTATGACAAGTGTTATGGTCATATCAGTACACGCCAGAACATACAATACAATTGGCCAAAACTGGAGACTGTCCCTGATATTTTGGCAGACCTGGCCAGTGTACAAATGCATGCCATCCAATCCAGCGGTAACTGTATCCGGAATATCACTTCTGATCAGTTTGCCGGGGTTGCTGAAGATGAAGTGGAAGATCCGAGACCCTATTGCGAAATATTACGTCAGTGGTCAACTTTCCATCCGGAATTTGCCTATCTACCGCGTAAGTTCAAGTTTGCTGTTTCTGGCGCGACACATGATCGCGCAGCCGTACAGGTGCATGATATTGGTTTGTATCTGGTACGTAATGAAGCAGGCGAAGTTGGTTTCAAGGTGCTTGTCGGTGGGGGGCTTGGTCGTACGCCCGTCATTGGCAAAGTCATTCGTGAATTTCTTGAAAAGAAACATATGCTTTCCTATATGGAAGCCATTCTGAGAGTTTATAATCGTTTTGGTAGGCGCGACAATATATACAAGGCAAGAATCAAAATTCTGGTCAATGCAACCGGCATCGAGAAATTTGCTGAAATGGTAGAAGCAGAATGGTCGTATATTAAAGATTCTGCACTGTTACTGGATCAGAAAGAAATCGATCGTGTTCGTGCACAATTTGCACCTCCTGAATATGATAAAGATGCGGCTGCAGACTCCACCTTTGATGATCACCTTGCTTCCAACCAGGCCTTTGCTGCATGGGTGGATCGAAATGTAAAGACACATAAGGTTAGTGGCTACCGTGCGGTTGTCGTGTCACTCAAGGCACCGACCATCGCCCCTGGAGATGTCACTGATGTGCAGATGGATCGTCTGGCAGATTTGATTGACGAATACAGCTTTAGTGAGATAGTTACGACCCATGACCAGAATTTTATTATGCCTCACGTGAAACAGGCTGATCTGTTTCCTTTATGGGAGTCACTTGTCGAACAGGATCTGGCGACACCCAATATCGGATTGTTGACCGATATAATCTGTTGCCCCGGTCTGGATTTTTGCTCACTTGCGAATGCGGGTTCAATTCCAATTGCCAAACAAATCAATGAAAAATTTAACGATATGGATTATCTGCATGATATCGGTGACATCAAGATAAAAATGTCTGGTTGTATGAATGCCTGTGGTCATCATCATGTTGGCCATATAGGTATACTCGGGGTAGATAAGAAGGGTGTTGAATTTTATCAATTGACACTTGGTGGTTCAGCCGAGAATGATGTTTCATTGGGGGATCGCCTTGGGCGCGGCATTGAAAAAGAGAAAGTTGCCGACACTATCGGTCAATTACTTGATGTCTATGTTGAACAGCGAGAAGAACAGGAATCTTTTCTTGAGACCTATCGTCGAATTGGTATTGAACCGTTCAAGGAGAGGGTTTATCCGAAAAAGAACCTGGAAGAGAAGGTCGTTGCCAGTGCAAATTATTAAAGATAAAAAAATTGTTGATGATAATTGGCAAAGGTTCGTAGAAATCACAGCGGATGAAATCCTTCCCACGGGTGACATTATTGTTCCATTTGCATATTGGCTAGATAATAAAAAAGTGTTATTGCAGAGAGATTCAAGGCTTGGTGTATGCATTGATGGTGATGACGAAACGGAGGAAGTCGCAAAAGATATTGAGCACTTTGATTTGATTGCACTGGATTTTCCTGCGTTTACTGATGGCCGGGCCTATTCGCATGCATGTCTGTTGCGTGAAAGGTATCACTTTCAGGGTGAATTAAGGGCGGTCGGTGATGTGTTGCGTGATCAACTTTTCTACATGCAACGCTGCGGTATCGATTCTTTTCAGTTAAGAGAAGATAAGGATATGGAAGATGCGTTAAATGCATTTACCGAGATTTCTGTCAAATACCAGTCAGCGGCAGATGGGGCTGAGCCTGTCTATAAATATCGTTAAGGGTCCCTCTCTTAAATTGCACTAAAGCATAAGATTCGCTGAAGCTCATCTAATCTTTTTCCTTGCACTTATGTACAGGATGTACTGTATGCCGGTTTTGCAGGAGCAAAAACCGGTCACGAAAAAATCCTAATTAATAGAAGTACCCTAAAGAGGATTCCAGGAACAGACTAAACAGTGATGACCGTCACCGAAGGGCAATTCAATTCTGGATCCTGGTGAAAACCCTTTACCAGTAAGACAGTATCACCAGAGCTAGCAAGCTCAAGTTCCCTGGCAACCTTTTTTGCCAGGACATTATGGTCACCCATATCATCTTCTTCTACCAGCACTGGAATGATACTCCACATCAATGCCATTTTTCTGCATGTGCGTACCCGGCTTGATATCGCAACCACAGGTGCTGCTGGTCGAGCTGAACTCATGGTTGCAGCTGACATACCCCCCTGTGAGATAACGATGACAGCACGTGCCATCAAATCCCGAGCCAAGCCATTGCTTGCATTTGCCATTGCATCCCATAAAGGCACGGGCAATTTATCCGGGGTGTTTAATCCGGAATTATACTCCCCATGTTGCCAGAGATACCCTTCAGTCTGACGCAGGATACGATCCATCATGTCTACAGACTCAACAGGAAATCTACCGGCAGCAGATTCAGCTGATAGCATGACTGCATCAGCCCCAAGCGTCACCGCATAGGAAATATCTGTAACTTCGGCACGGGTCGGCCTGGCATTTTCAATCATGGATTCCAGCATTTGGGTGGCAACGATGACTGGTTTGAATTTTTGTCTGGCGATGTCTATTAATTGACTTTGGACCACTGGAACCTGTTCAGGTTTGAGTTCAACGCCCAGATCTCCACGGGCCACCATAATGCCGTCAGCAGCATCAAGAATTCCATCGACATTTTCCAGTGCTTCCGGTTTCTCGATCTTGGCAATGATGTC
>JACZSJ010000041.1 GCA_022574295.1 Pseudomonadota bacterium | reverse complement strand
GTATATATATATTTAAGGAACCTCTGATTAAGTCCAACCTGTCATTTCGAGCGCAGCGAGAAATCTTGCAGCCAACTGATTTTACTTAATATTTTCAACCTAAGATTTCTCCCGTTGGTCGAAATGACAACTTAATCAGAGGTTCCTTAGTATTATCAAGCCTTTCATGATGATGATTGCGACCGACTAAATTCGGCGGAAACCCTGATCAATCCATAACCTAAATCATGGACTAGCTCATATAAGAGAAGTTCCCGTTCGTCGGCTAAATGTTCAAGAACATCCAGCTTCTCTCAAAGAAAAACCTGTGTCGCATTTCCAGAATCAGGATTTCCCCTGGTCCGTATTTCCTTGGGGGCGCATGTGCGGAAATAAAATAACGTCTTTAATCGTGGGTGAATCAGTCAGAAACATGACCAGTCGGTCTATACCGATACCCTCTCCTGCTGTTGGCGGCATACCATATTCCAGTGCCGTAATGTAGTCCTCATCGTAATGCATGGCTTCTGCATCTCCAGCTTCCTTATCCTCAACCTGTTTTCGAAAACGTGCTGCCTGATCATCCGGATCATTTAACTCGGAAAAACCATTTGCGATTTCTCTCCCACCGACAAAAAATTCAAATCGATCAGTGACAAATGGATCATCATCATTCATTCGTGCCAAAGGTGAAACTTCAGTGGGATAGGCGGTAATAAATGTTGGTGCCATTAAACGGGATTCTACTGTTTTCTCAAATATTTCTATCTGCACCTTACCGAGCCCGTAATTGTCTTCCAGGTGCACGCCCATTTTTTCTGCAATCGCTCTGGCTGATTGCAGAGATTCAAGATCATCCGCACTGATATCAGGATTAAAATGCAGAATTGACTCCTTCACCGTCATTCTGGCAAAGGGCTGGCCTAGATCATATTCATCTTCCTGATAGGTGATCGTCGTGCTGCCCGTAATTTCTATCACCAGTTTACGCATCAAGTCTTCAGTTAAATTCATCAGATCTTCATAGTCCGCATAAGCCTGATAAAATTCAAGCATAGTGAATTCAGGATTATGTCTGGGTGATAAACCTTCATTGCGAAAACTACGGTTAATCTCGAAGACTCTTTCAATACCACCGACAACCAGACGCTTCAGGTATAACTCTGGGGCAATGCGCAGATACAAACCCATATCTAATGTATTGTGATGTGTAGTAAATGGTTTTGCTGCTGCACCACCAGGGATCACGTGCATCATCGGTGTTTCAACTTCGATAAAGCCATCGTTCTTTAAATAGTTTCTAATAAAATCAACCACGTTCGTGCGAATCGCAAATGTTTTACGTGTACCTTCATTGATAATTAAATCGACATAACGTTGCCGATATTTTGTTTCCTGATCCGTCAGACCATGAAATTTTTCGGGGAGTGGCCGTAAAGATTTGGTCAGTAAACGAATATTATCAACATGGACACTCAATTCACCCTTATTGGTTTTCATCAACTGACCTTCTGCACCAATAATATCCCCCAGATCCCACTGCTTAAATTCTGCATAAAGACCTTCAGGCAGATCGTCCCGCCTGACATAAATCTGAATCTGGCCTGACATATCCTGTAAATGCGCAAATGATGCCTTACCCATCACCCGTCGCGTCATCATTCGACCTGCAATACTGACGCGTATGCCAACGGACTCGAGGGTTTCTTTATCAGATTCACCATGTGTCTTGTGCAGATCACCCGCCAGTGAATCACGACGAAAATCATTAGGATATGCCTGTTCAGCCTCGCGAAGCTTTTCCAGTTTCTCCCGTCTTTGGGCAATCAATTCATCTATGTCTGACATACATTAGAAGATAGTAGTTTGTAGGTTGTATGTAGGGAGAGTGCTGAGTCTCATGTTTTTAATATTGTTTTTTGTAAGTTATTTAGCATCTTGCCAATAGTTTCAAAAATCTCAAGTTGCTCATTGTTAATTTTCAAGTAACCCAGATCACGGCACAAAATAAAATAATACCTCAACTCTTCTAACGACCCCTGAACTATATTATAAAATCGAGCCTTGTCCTTACTTCCTCTTTTCTTAAAGCCTTCGGCTATATTAGCAGGTACTGAAACTGCCGACCTTCTCATTTGTGATGTCAAACCATATTTTTCTTCATTAGGAAAAACTCTGGTGCGATTATATACATCTAGTGTTAATTCATGTGCCAATTTCCATACATTCAATTGTTCAAAACTCGTAATTGCCATCATGGTTCTCCTTTTATTTAATTGTTCTTCCCTATCTACTACCTACCAAATGCCACCTACAACCTACTAAAGCCCACTCTTCAAACTTGCTTCAATAAACATATCCAGATCGCCATCCAATACCGCCTGTGTATTCCTTGTTTCAACGCCTGTGCGTAAATCCTTGATACGCGATTGATCCAGCACATAGGAGCGAATCTGACTACCCCAACCAATATCAGACTTTGAATCTTCCAGTGCCTGTTTATCAGCGTTTCTTTTTTGTATTTCCATTTCATATAGTTTGGCTCGCAATAACTTCATGGCCTGGTCCCTGTTCTTGTGCTGCGACCGATCACTCTGACATTGCACCACTGCACCCGTTGGTAAATGTGTCAATCGCACCGCTGAATCAGTCTTGTTCACATGCTGTCCACCCGCTCCGCTGGCACGATAGGTGTCTACACGGAGATCAGCAGGATTTATTTCTATGTTGATATTGTCATCTATCTCAGGCGAGACGAAAACAGCGGCAAATGAAGTATGTCGACGATTCCCGGAATCAAAGGGGGACTTCCTGACCAAGCGATGCACACCGGTCTCTGTGCGTAACCAACCGAATGCATAATCACCTTCATACCTGATGGTCGCACTTTTAATGCCTGCCACATCACCAGGAGAAACCTCTATCAGCTCAGTCTTGAACCCATGTTGTTCGCCCCAACGTAAATACATGCGTAATAACATATCAGCCCAGTCTTGCGCTTCTGTGCCCCCCGAACCCGATTGAATATCCAGAAATGTATTATTGGCGTCCATTTCACCGGAGAACATGCGACGGAATTCTAGCTTTGCCAGACGCTTCTCAAAGCCATCTATGTCTTCGCTGATTGACTCAAGCAGACCCTTTTCATCTTCTTCCTGTGCCATGAGCAACATTTCATTTGCATCATTTAAGCCATAGTCCATATCATCAATGGTTTTTACGACCAGCTCCAAAGATGCACGCTCTTTCCCCAGGGCTTGTGCTCGCTCAGGGTCATCCCAAACGGTCGGGACTTCTAATTCGCGCAGGACCTCGACAAGACGTTCAGATTTATTTTCGTAATCAAAGATACCCCCTCAAGGCATCTGTTCGGCCTTGCATGTCCTTGATGTGATTAAGGAATAGATTTATTTCCATGGTGGTTTAATCGTAATTGTATTGTTGAAAGATTGGGCGGTATTGTAATGTAAACAACGCAAGCTTTCACTATGTTCCCATGCACCCCCCTTGTGGTCGATTTCTTAACGACAGGTTCAAATTTTCGAAGTAGCGAATAAGTGGAGATATCGATACTAACAACCTATACTTACCCGACAGCAAATAGCCTCTGAAATTCGAACATTGCAAGTCTTCTCAAAATAGGAATAGATATGGCACTAAGAATCAATGATGTAGCACCCGACTTCACAGCCGAGACAACACAGGGAGAGATCAGCTTCCACGAATGGCTCGGTGATAGTTGGGGAATTTTATTCTCTCATCCAAAAGATTTTACGCCAGTGTGCACCACAGAACTGGGATATATGGCAGGGCTGATGCCAGAATTTGAGAAAAGAAATTGCAAGGTTATCGGCTTAAGTATTGATCCGATAGACGACCATGATGCTTGGGCAAAGGACATCGAAGAAACCCAGGGGCATGCGGTCAACTTTCCTATCATTGGTGATAAGGATTTAGCTGTCGCAAAAGCCTACAATATGTTTCCGACGGATGAGACAGGGTCATCCGAAGGCCGTACAGCGGCCACAAATGCCACTGTCCGCTCAGTCTTTATTATTAATCCTGACAAAAAGATTAATCTGATGATGACCTATCCCATGACCACCGGACGTAACTTTGATGAAATCTTGCGCGTCCTGGATTCCATGCAGCTCACTGCAAAACATCAGGTCGCTACACCTGTGAACTGGAAAAATGGGGAAGATGTGATTATTGTTCCTTCAGTATCTGATGAGGAAGCAGAAAAAAAATATCCAGAAGGATTTACTAAAATAAAACCTTATTTACGAACTGTAAAGCAACCTAATTAAAGTCTGGCTGCGTAATTAATTTTTACGTATAACCTGAGTTGCAAGCACTCTACTCCCCACTGGTTCCTTGATCCACCTGTTAATTTTGGGATCCCAGATTGCACCCTCGCCGATATAGCCATACTGAATTTCCAGATATTCTTTCACGCGGGTTGGACAGGGATACATGCTTCCTTCGAACCTAATCTTATCGAGGGGAAAGATCACTGCCTCTGGAAAGAAGAAGGTATCTACCCCGAATCCCTGGTATTGTTGAACGTAGTTCTTGTTCCTCTCATTGTGTTGGTAAAACATTACATCACAGACAACCAGTGGCCATTGGATATCTCTCCCTTCGAAGGTTCCATTGAAGGTTCCTCCAGTCTTCAGCCAGACCTTGTAGCCTCTGCAGTGCTCACCTTTTCTTTCCCAGCCGTATGCGCTCGGCAACTTGGAGCTCAATAATTCAGGGAGAGCTTTAAAATGCTCCTCATTCCTTATCCCAATATCCGTATCAGAATCACGTGCGATGAATTTCTCATTCCGATACGCACCTAGAAGGGTACCCTGGTCGATCCAGTATTCGATCTTGGCAATGTTGAAGATGTTGGTGAGTACTGATAGCAGTTTCTTCATCTGCGGATGGATTTCGAGATTTGACGCAATGATTTCCAGTTCATTTTCCGTCGTCACTTCCCCCCAACAACTCAATAAAGCCATGATATTTCCTCAAAAAAGTGAATGGTGTCCTACTGAATGGTGTACTGCTGATTAATAATACAACTATTTGTTCGGTCTATGTATATTATTAACCGTTAAATCATAAATTTCTTTTATAAGCTGAGTAATATTGCTTAAGGTCGTTCAATGTATCTTCAAGTGTGAACGATACTAAAGTTGCGTTGCAATCGAGATTCGTTAGTGCACTGAGATTTGCATCTTTTTCACCTGCCGCACGTAGTCTTTTTGAGAAATCATTATTAACGTTACTAATTTCTGCGTAGATTTTTTCAAAGTCACTCAGATCAATGTTTATAGAATTAGATTCAGTTTTATTATTGAATAAATATTGCGTCAAGATATACATACTTAATGATCTGATAGATGTTTCTAAAGGCGATGAAAAAGGCAAGTGAAATCGTGCCATTGGTCTAAGATGATCCAATACAGGACATCCGCTGGTTACCATAATGATGCCCATTAAGGAACCTAAAGCTTCTTCAACGGTTGTTCTCTTTTTATAGGTTCTATCTTCTGTCGTTACCACAACGAATACGCGCTCATGTGAGTAAATCGAGAAAAACTTTTCAGTGAGATTATTTAAATTGAGGGCAATGGGACAATATTTATTTTTATTTTCAGATAGAGGACAATTTGTGCATTGATTATAAGAGAGGTTTGCCCAGTCTGGAACTGTCATTAACATCTCCACTGCGGCAGTCAAGTGTTTCCCTGTCCAGCTTAAGTGAAAAAGTTTTTCCCCTTCCATCATCAAAGTTAAAGCAGTATGTAATTACTATAGGATCATTCATTGAATTAACTTCTCTTATGTAACTATCAACAGGTAATTTATAGGAACTATTAAAAGCAATAAATAGCATTCATAAATAATTCTAATACTATATATTCAAGTATTACAGATATTATAGGGTTTCATAAAATAATTACTAAGCCACAAACGCCACGGGTCACCCAGTAAATTTAACAAAATACAGGAATATAACAATTTACTCAGACAGATAATGCCCCTTAAACTATTGACTACATTCGTCTATGGGCTATGTCATCAACAATGCGAGTATAGATTGCAAATTCCCTGCAATGTGATAATCGACGATTGAGGATGAACGATATAAATAAGCCAACCAGTGATAACAGCAGATCGTAATATTTCAGGTGTACTATATAATCCTGACAAAAATATTAATCTAATGATGACCTACCCCCATGACTACCGGACGTAACTTTGATGAAATCTTGCGCGTCCTGGATTCCATGCAACTCACTGCCAAACATCAGGTCACTACACCCGTGGACCGGAAAAGCCGGGAAAAGATGTAATCATTGTCCCAACAGTTTCTGACGATGAAGCTGAAGAAAAATATCCAGAGGGATTTAAAAAAATAGATTCCCCCGGCTAAAACCGGGGTTCTTACCTCTACAGCTCTTCGAGCTGATGCCAAATTCAAAACTTTGCAATGAATTTGGCGTTATGCATTCATCCCCGGGTAAACCCGGAGGATTCTGTCGCTTTGCGACTTCGCAATAAAGCCTTACTTAAGGACTGTAGAAACAGCCTGAGTAAAATCTGACCGTGTAATTGGTTTTTCACGTATGTCTGAGTTTCAAGTACCCTGACCCCGTAAGATTTGTCAAAATGATTTGTCGAAATGACCTTTTTGAGTTGTTCGAGTTGATTGTTATGTGACAAATTAACCAAAGACGCCCTGTTTTAGATCATCTTCTGCCCTGGTTGGCCACAGTGACTAATCTGATGACTTACAATGACTTAGACAACTGTTTGGGTACAAATTGTATCGAATTCTCTGGATAATAATGTACTAAAGCGGTTAATTGTATTATGATGCAGTGCAGTCGGTATTGCTATCAAGTGTTGTCCAACATAAAAAACTTGTTTAGCAGGTAGGGCAGCGACCCCCCCCCCAATAGTTCTGCAATTTATAAAGAGCATCGCCAGTTCTCATTACTATATAAAAGGTCGTGGTTTAGAGATCTGCGGACGCTTGTTCAGATTAAAAATTTATCTCATTATCAGGAGGAGAAACGGAAATGATTAAGGTAGCCGTTGTTGGTGTTGGTAACTGTGCCAGTTCCCTCATACAGGGTCTTGAATTTTACAAAGGTAGTAAAGCAAATGAATATTCCGGCCTCATGCACCCCAAGATTGGCAAGTGGGGGGTCAGCGACATTAAAATTGTGGCTGCGTTTGACATCGATCGCCGTAAAGTTGGCAAGCCAGTAGAAGAAGCCATCTTTGCCAAACCGAATTGTACACTGGTTTTCCAGAAGGTCTTGCCGGTCTCTGGGGTCATGGTGCAGATGGGACCGATCCTCGATGGCGTGGCGGAACACATGGCGGATTATGCCGACGATTTGGCTTTTCGCCCTGCTGACATTGAGCCTGTGGACATTGTCGATGCACTTAAGGAAAGTAAAGCTGAGGTGTTGGTTTGCTATCTACCAGTAGGTTCGGAGGAGGCGGTGCGCCACTATGCACAGGCTTGTCTGGATGCCGGTGTCGCCATGATCAATTGCATGCCCGTGTTTATCGCCTCCGATCCCAAATGGGCACAGAAATTCAGGGACGCGGGGCTACCGATTGTAGGAGACGATATCAAGAGCCAGGTCGGTGCCACCATCGTTCATCGCACATTGGCGCGCTTGTTCGGTGATCGTGGTGTCAGTCTCGATCGGACTTACCAACTGAATACAGGAGGCAATACCGACTTCCTCAATATGTTGGCACTTGAACGTTTGAAGTCCAAGAAAAAATCCAAGACCGAATCTGTGCAGTCGCAACTTGATGAACGGCTGGATACCGGTGATATCCATATCGGTCCGTCCGATTATGTGCAGTGGCAGAAAGATAATAAGATCGCCTTTATCCGCATGGAAGGACGTGGTTTTGGCAACGCACCGATTGAACTGGAACTCAGGATGTCGGTGCAGGATTCACCTAACAGCGCCGGTGTCGTGATTGATGCGATCCGTTGTGCCAGTCTGGGCTTGCTGCGTGGTCTTAGCGGACCATTAGAGGAAGCTTCTGCCTACTACATGAAGAGCCCACCACTGCAGATGCGTGATTCGGATGCCTATGGGGCTTGTAATGACTTTATTGACGGTATTGATAGCAACGAAGCGGTATCCGGACAAGGCGAACAAGCCGGCATGGGCAAATAAACTTATCTCACCGAAAATTGCGACATCAACCATGCGACCAGGCCATCTGAACCATGGACCATTCCTGGACAGAACAACTGGTCGAACTTCATCGCATAGTACGCCTGGCGGTCATCAATTGTGGCCGGGAGGCGACTGGGGACACCAATGCCAAAGGGGATGTAGTCAAGGTTTTCGATCTGGTTGCGAATGATGCTGCACTCACGTATCTGCAAACATCAGCAATTCCGCTTCTTGTTGATTCTGAAGAGTCCGAGCCACAACTGATAGGGACCAGTCCGCCCGCCTACCGTCTGATCCTGGATCCAGTCGATGGCTCCGATAACTGGTCTCGGAGATTGCCATTGTCCGCTTTGTCCTGTGCGGTGTTGCCTGTCGATGCACCCTTAAAGCCTGAGTCCGTCATCGCTTCGATCGTGGGTCCGCTTGATCAAGACATTCCACGGGTGGCACAACACGCATCCGGTGCGTGGCAAGGTGAGGCCCCGCTGCAGACCTCCGATGTACTTCGTCTTGCCGATGCCGTGATCTCAATTGAACTCAACCACCATGCCCCTGCCCTAAATCTGACACGCATAATGGCGGATGCCAGAGGTGTACGCAGTTACGGTAGTGCGGCTTCTGCAATTACCCTGGTTGCCTCGGGGAAAACGGATGCCCATATTGATGTACGCGCAAGACTGACCGCGGAAAGCTATCTTGCCGCAGCACATTTGCTGCTGGAAGCGGGGGGTTGTATTACCGGGCTTGACGGTGCGCCGTTACCGGCCGTATCAGGCCTGACCGATGGCATCAGTTTAATCGCAGCAGCGAACCAGGCACTGTGTGACGAAATTGTAGAACGCTTGAGTTATGACGGGAGTTAGCAAGCCAACTGAGGCGCCCCAGATCGCCGTCATTCTTGCTGCCGGTTCAGGATCACGGCTGTACGCGACTGCACACACGCCGAAACCCTTGATAAAAGTATTGGGTCTGTCATTGGCCGAGCGTGTTATCTGCACCTTAAGCAAAGCAGTCAATATTCAACATTTTATTGTCGTCCTTGGTTTTGAAGCTGAGATTGTCAAGGCACACTTTACTGATATTGCCCGGCGTCGCAGTGTGACGGTCGAATTCCAGGAGGCAACGGACTGGCAACGTGGTAATGGGGCCAGTGCACTTGCCGCCAAGGGACATACCGGCGCCGCCCCGTTCTTCCTGGTCATGAGCGATCATTTGATCGATGCGGCGATCCCGCAGGCACTGGTTCAAAATCCACCTGCCTCGGGGAGCGTCTGCCTGGCAGTGGATCATGACAAGACGGGTATATTCGATCTTGATGACGTGACACGGGTACAGATCACGGACAATCGCATCAAAGCGATCGATAAAAATCTTGCGCAATGGGACGCCGGGGATACCGGTGTTTTTCTTTGTACCAGCGCTATTTTCGAAGGACTAGAAAAGGCTGCTGAGGTCAATAAATATGGACTCTCCGATGCCCTGCGTGCATTAGCGCAAGAGGGTCGGGCAGGCACGGTCGATGTGACCGGACGAGCATGGCTCGATGTTGATACACCGCAAGCCTTGCATGAGGCAGAGCACCGTCTATTGCAGGAGTTGGGTTGCAAGCTCAGCGATGGGCCAGTTGCACGCCATCTCAACCGACCGCTTTCCCGCTGGATAACAAAATACCTGATACGCACCCCGGTGACACCTAACCTGATTTCTTTTGTTTCATGGTTGTTGTCTTGTTTTGCCGCAGTCTTGTTTGCGGTGGGTGGCTATCCGGCACTGGCACTCGGTGGATTCATCGCCCAATTTGCCTCGGTCATTGATGGTTGTGATGGCGAAGTTGCGCGGCTGAAACATTCAGAAAGCCAATCGGGAGGGTGGTTTGACGCGATCCTCGATCGCTATGCCGACGCTTTCTTGCTGTTTGGTTTGACCTGGCACGTGTTTTCTGCGAATAACACGCACTTCTCTCTAGTGATTGGTTTTGCGGCGATCATCGGTTCCTTTATGATCAGTTACACGGCAGATAAATACGATGGCTTGATGGCCAGGAGACTTCAGGGCGCTGTTTATTTTAGACTGGGTCGTGACATTAGAGTCTTCATCATCTTTCTTGCTGCGCTTTTCAATCAGCCCCTGTTTGCCTTGATTGTCATTGCAATGATCATGAATATCGAAGTTGTCCGCCGCATCTTCGTATGTATGAATGATGAGTCAGCTTGAATAAACTTAGGGAACCTCTGATTAAGTTGTCATTTCGACCAACGGGAGAAATCTTAGGTTGAAAATATTAAGTAAAATCAGTTGGCCACAAGATTTCTCGCTGCGCTCGAAATGACAGGCTGGACTTAATCAGAGGTTCCTTAGGTCAAGTGCCCGGATGTCGTTGCAGTATGATTTGTATTGAAACTCAACCATTGATTTATATTCCAATGTTTAATTGATAATATTCTAGATATACTGGTAAAACGTGAATTTTAATTCACATTCAGACAGGCTCTATATTTTCAATCATCAACTGTAACTGGCGTCGACCACGGAACTCATTGATATCCAGACGATATACGGCATGTACTCGTTCAGGTTTTTTCGACCAGGCTTCATCTGTGAAATTAAATGCAATCGCGTCGATTATCTTTCCTTTGGCCCCACTTTGACTTAGGGCACGTAATTGTAATTTGAGGTGTTTTTCTCCAACGATTCGGCTTTCGATCAGTTCAAACTCACCGTCAAACTGTGGTTCAGGAAAACCCTGTCCCCATGGGCCTGCCGCCTGAATGACATTGGCTAATCCGAAAGTAATCTCATTGGGGGTTAATTCACCATCTGAATATAAACTGCCGTTCAGATCCTCTGCAGTAACAAAGCGTCTTAATTCCTGATCAAATGCCTGCTTGAATTTTTCGAAACCTGATTCTTTAATGGTCATCCCCGCGGCCATAGCATGACCACCAAATTTGTCAATCAAACCGGGATGTTGTCCGGCAATGGTATCCAGCACATCGCGGATATGCACACATGATATTGATCGTGCAGAGCCTTTAATGAAGCCATCCTTGTCTTTTGCAAACGCGATCACTGGACGATGTAGTTTGTCTTTTATCTTTGAAGCAAGGATGCCTATTACACCCTGGTGCCAGTCTTGATTAAATAAACAGACACCAAATGGCATTTCAGCTTCATCCAGATCAAGTTCAGTGATGTCGATTAACGCCTGTTCCTGCATATCATTCTGAATCTCGCGTCGTTCTTTATTTAATTCATCCAGCCTGACCGCCATATTTCTGGCCTGCATCTCATCATCACTCAGTAAGCATTCAATGCCTAATGACATATCACTTAATCGTCCGGCTGCATTTAACCTGGGGCCCACAGCGAACCCCATATCCTGTGCAGTCACTTTTTCCACCGTTCGATTTGCAGCCAGCAATAATGCCTTGATCCCAGGACGACAATTACCGGACCTAATACGCGCCAGGCCTTGCGAAACAAGTAGACGATTATTTCGATCCAGTGGTACGACATCTGCCACTGTCCCCAGGGCCACCAGGTCCAGAAGCTCCGCCAGATTGGGTTCTGTTAGTTTTTGCTCATGAAACCAGTTCTGTTCGCGAAGGTGTGCCCTGAGGGCCACCAGGATATAAAACATGACACCGACGCCCGCTAGCATTTTACTCGGGAATTTATCTCCCGCCTGATTCGGGTTGACGATGGCATTGGCATTCGGTAATTCTTTCCCGGGAAGATGGTGATCGGTAATCAACACGTCAATGCCTTTATCGCGTGCCAGTTGCACGCCTTCCACACTGGATATACCGTTATCAACGGTGACCAGAAGGTCGGGATTCATTTCGGCCGCAACTTCGACAATTTCCGGGCTTAAACCGTAACCAAATTCAAAACGATTTGGCACCACATAGACCACATCCTTTGCGCCCATCTGTCTTAAACCTTGCAGGCCAACAACACAGCTAGTGGCACCATCGGCATCGAAATCTGCAACGATGAGTATTCTTTTGTTTTCCTTGATAGCCTCAGCCAGTAACGAGACGGCTTCCTGGATATTGCTCAAGTCCTCAAAGGGCAAAAGTTTTTGTAAAGAGTAATCAAGATCATCAGCGGATTTAATATCTCGGGCAGCATAGATGCGTTTTAAGACTGGATGAATATCATTCGGCAAATCTATTGCTTCAGTGGCGGTGCGACGTTTAATTTCAGGAGGCATATTACTAATAAGCTATTGGCGATTAGCCGGAAATGGTTTTTGTCTGCGCCAGAATTTTTTATATGAGGATTTTTTTATGGATAGTTTATTTTCACCTGTTAACAACATTAACTCATCCAGTTCTTTTTGTTTGATTAAATTTTCAACTCCGGCAAACCATTCTTCTTCAAGATATCCAATAAAATCATGCCAGCCACTATGGTCAAAATATTGTTGATGACGCAGACCGAAAGAAATAACGACCAATACATTATCCTGTTCTTCTGTTTGATTGATAAGCATTTCCAGTGAGTCAGGTAAATCCGCATAAGGAGATTTTGTCAGAATAGATAGACCCTGCGTTGTGACTTCATCAGCAAATACTCGTGACCAGATCTTCCTGGGAGGCTTGGGTAATTCACCCGCACCCCATAACCATACGCCATTCACTGGTAATTCACCGCGCTGCTCACGCTCATCATTCAAGGGACAGTTATGCAAGCTCATCTGGGCTTCATTGGCAAGCTGATCCCATAAAATCTTGTTAATACCGTTGGCTGAATGTTTATCTATATCGTTGCCAACGACTTCATGTATCGGTATTGTCTTTATCTCAGGTAGATTCTTTAATTTTATGTACCAACGATTATTCGTCGGTGCTTCTAATTCAATCTCTCTCTCAGTGAATACTTGCTGTAGATCAGCGGCGAGAATTAATGCTTCATGTTTTTCAAGCTTGAATGCGGAATCATCCAGTAGCACAACGGCTTCACGCTCAGCACGAAGATGCACCGGATCTGCACGCATCCAGATGCCATTAACATCATGATCATCATCGACAAGGCGCGTAACTGCTGCAACAGGATAATCATGATCCTGTTTTGGGAAACCGAATAACTGGAATAAAGTTTGGGTGAAACCCGTAGTTTGAATACTTCTTGATGTACAGAATCTGAAATATTTTTCTATGGCAGGAACATCCAGTGTGATTCCTGAGGGCGTATCGCTTACAGGGCCGAAGAGGCCAGGGATGAAAAGTGTCAGCTTACGCATTTTTTATAAGTGAAAATCTTGATGTGCAAGGTGAAAAGAAAAGTATGAACAGTGAAGCGTACCTAATGTATGCATTTCACCCCTCACGCTTAACATTTCATCTAAAAAACATTACATATTATCAAGAATGGCTTTTTTAACTTGAGTCATCTCAGCATCAATTTTCACCACCGGCGCCGTACTTTGCGCAATTGCAGTATCAGGATCTTTCAGACCATGACCCGTTAAGGTGCAAACAATGGTACTACCTTCCGGTATTTTACCTGACTTAATATCTCTCATTGCACCAGCAAGTGATATAGCTGAAGCAGGCTCACAAAAGATACCTTCATTTTCTGCCAGTAGTTTTTGTGCAGCCAGAATTTCTTCATCATCGCATTCATCAAACCAACCACCTGATTCTTTATTTACAATCCATGCATTATCCCATGATTGCGGATGGCCAATACGAATGGCTGTGGCAACAGTTTCCGGATTATCGACCATTGCTCCACGCATGAACGGCGCAGAGCCACTAGCCTGGTAGCCCACCATCTTCGGTTTGGGGCCAGAAAGCGGGCCGCCAGCATAACGGCAATGCCCATCACACAAACTACAGGCATCGGTGACATGTCCACAATCATCTGCCGCATATTCACTGTAACCAATCCAGTGTGCAGTGATGTTGCCTGCATTGCCTACGGGTAAACAATGAAAATCTGGCGCTCTTTCCAGTTCCTCAACAATTTCAAATGCGGCCGTCTTTTGTCCTTGCAGACGATAAGGGTTGATAGAATTTACTATGGTTACCGGCGCTTCCTTGGCCACTTCCTTGACCAGACGCATGCCATCATCAAAGTTACCATTGACCTGAATGACGACAGCACCTTCCATCATGGCTTGCGCTAATTTACCCTGTGCAATCTTGCCATCAGGAATCAAGACAAAGGCGGTGAGCCCTGCGCGAGCAGCATACGCCGCTGCAGAGGCAGAAGTGTTGCCTGTCGATGCACAGATAATCGCTTTTGATCCTTCTTCGACTGCCTTGGTCACAGCCATGGTCATACCGCGATCCTTGAAAGAACCGGTGGGATTCAGACCTTCATACTTGACATAGATATCGACTTCCTTGCCCAGCGAACGAGGAATATTATTTAATTTGATTAACGGTGTATTACCCTCGCCCAGACTAATAATGCGTGTGTCGTCACTGACAGGCAAGCGATCACGATAGCGTTCTATCAACCCGGTATAACGTTGGCGGAAACTCATTAGGAAAGACCGTGAAGTGTTAAGGGTGAAAAGTGAAACGTATACAATAAATATTTCATAACTATAGTTTTTTAATTAAATTTCTGAGCATACCTGTTTCGTGGCCAATTTTTTGAATCATCTCATCTTTGGATTCATCTTTAATTAATTTCAAATCTGAAGATATCTCAAGTTGGGTTTCCAGTTCAGCACAGGAACCAAGGGCAATATATAAAAACTGCCTATACTCTTTATTATGATATCGGTTGAACCCTTCTGCAATATTAGATGGAATCGATACTGCTGCTCTCCTCATTTGTGAAACTAACCCATAAGCTTCCGATTTCGGATATTCTCCCGTTAACTGGTAAATACCTGTAACAATCTTTTTACCTAATTTCCAAATTTCTAAATCCCTGAAATTTCTAATCGCCATCAATACTCTCCCTGTATTAAAAAATATTTATCCTTTGCTTTTAAGCTTTTGATTTTAACTCTTCACTTTTCACCCTTAACGCTTCACTTTAATGATTCCATACGGATACGCGTAATGTCACCCTCAATCACATCCAGCTTTTTAATCTTTTCGATGGCTTCATTCATATTCTTTTCCTGCACACGTTGTGTCAGAAAAATAATCGGCACATGACTTGCGCCTTCTTTAGGTTCTTTTTGCAGAATGGCTTCTATGCTGATGCCTAGTTCTCCCAGAATTGCAGTAACTTCAGCCAGTACACCCGGACGGTCGATTGCCTGCATGCGTAAATAATAAGCCGTCTCCACTTCTTCCATGGGTAATATCGGCATGTCCGATAACTCATTAGCCTGGAATGCCAGATGGGGCACGCGATTTTCAGGATCGCTGGTCAAGGCACGAACAATATCAACAAGATCAGCAATCACAGCAGATGCTGTCGGCTCTGAACCTGCACCTGCGCCGTAATATAAAGTGGGGCCGACGGCATCCCCTTTCACCAGTACTGCATTCATCACACCATCAACATTAGCAATCAAGCGACGGTGAGGGATCAAGGTTGGATGCACTCGCATTTCAATCCCTTTTTCTGTTTTTCGTGTAATCCCTAGATGTTTGATGCGATAACCCAGCTCAGCTGCATAAACGACATCCTGTTGTTCTATATTTGCGATGCCTTCGATATAGGTTTTTTCAAATTGAAGGGGGATGCCAAAAGCAATCGAACTGATGATGGTTAATTTATGTGCAGCATCAATACCTTCAACATCAAAGCTTGGATCAGCTTCTGCATAACCCAGGTCCTGGGCTTCTTTTAACACGCTATCAAAATCTCTGCCCTTTTCGCTCATCTCCGTCAGGATAAAATTACTCGTACCATTGATGATACCTGCGGCCCACAGGATCTGGTTGGCAGCCAAACCTTCACGAATGGCCTTGATGATTGGGATGCCGCCTGCTACGGCTGCTTCAAACGCAACAGTCACGCCCTTTTTCTGAGCAGCAGCAAAAATCTCATTACCATGTATGGCGATCAATGCCTTGTTTGCTGTGACAACATGCTTGCCGTTTTTAATTGCTTCTAAAACCAGTTCCTTTGCCGGCGAATAACCACCGATGAGTTCAATGATAATTTCAACTTCAGGATCATTAACAACGGCAAAGGCATCATCAGAAATTTTTTCAATTTGATCGAGACCTGTAATTGCATCCGCATTGTATTCTTTTGCAGCTGCATGGCTGATTTGGATACCACGACCCGCCCGTCGTGTAATCTCTTTGGCATTTCGACTCAAGACACTGACAGTGCCACTACCGACTGTCCCCAAACCTAATAAACCTACCTTAACCGCTTGCATACTTTAATTTACTCTTCTATTTGTTTCCAGATGCCACTGATGGGACATCTTCTTGCAACATCGTCTGGATGCCACGCATTGCTTTGTTTGTTCTTTCATCATCTTCAATCAAGGCAAAACGAACATATTTGTCACCGTACTCACCGAAACCTACACCGGGTGAGACAGCAATTTTTGCATCGGTTAATAACTTCTTGGAAAATTCCAAAGAACCCATATGCTGAAATTGTTCCGGGATAGGTGCCCAGACGAACATGGTGCCCCTGGGCCTCTCAACACTCCAGCCCGCAGCATTCAGACCATCGCATAAAACGTTTCTTCGGTGTTGATACAAACTGCAAATATCGGCGACACATTGCTGATCTTCCTCCAGTGCCGTCACTGCTGCGGCCTGAATGGGTGCGAATAAGCCATAGTCCAGATAAGACTTCATTCTTGTTAAGGCATTGACAAGTATCTGATTGCCTACCATAAAGCCTACACGCCAACCAGGCATATTGTAGCTTTTTGATAATGAGAAAAATTCCACCGCGATATCTTTGGCGCCGGGAACTTCCAGGATCGAAGGTGCTTTATAACCATCAAAAACGATATCTGCGTAAGCCAGATCCTGAATCACCCAGATATCATGTTCCTTTGCAATTTCAATGACACGTTCAAAGAATGCCAAATCAACACATTGTGCTGTCGGGTTACTTGGGAAATTAATCAATAACATCTTTGGTTTTGGCAAAGTGTTTCTGATTGATCTTTCCAGCTCTTCGAAAAAATCAAAATCGGGCCCAATGGGCACGTGCAAAACATCAGCCCCAGCAATAATAAACCCATAGGGATGTATCGGATAAGAAGGATTTGGCACCAATACCGTATCACCTTTATCCACAACAGCCATCGCCAAATGTGCCAGGCCTTCCTTGGAGCCAATCGTGACAATCGCTTCTGTTTCAGGATCTAACTCAATGTCATACCGGCGTTTGTACCAGTTACAGATTGCCTCACGTAATGGTGTAATCCCGCGCGACAGAGAATAACGATGCATCTCATCATGCTTTAATGCACCGATCCACTTTTC
>JACZSJ010000106.1 GCA_022574295.1 Pseudomonadota bacterium | reverse complement strand
GTTGTTAGTTGAATATCATTCCCAAGAACACATGCTCCTTTTTTACATTCAATAACTTCATTAATTTCTAATTCACTTACAGAATAATATCACTTCTGCCTTTATTCTCACATTTCACTCATTATCGACAACATGGATATCTGTCCAAACGAAATCCTCGCGCTCCTGAGCGATCCCCTGGCTTATTGTATACATGATTATCATTTTTGACATCCACATGAACCACCATCAAATATGACGCTGCCAGCAAAAAATAATAACTAGACTATTAGTCTAATTAGGTAAAGCCTACAAATAAGTTAAAAAGGTGCGAATTTCTATTTTTCCGAAACACTAAATGCAGACTATAAAACTACCATTAATTAAAGAAAAGAGAAAAATTATTGAAATTTCCTGATCCTGAAAAATAAATATTTTCCATTTTCCTCACAATTACATCAATTAATAAATTCGAGTAGTAGCAGACTGTTATTGATCTCAGGCAGGCACGTCGCCAGACGCAAATTCTGACGATCGTAGCAACTTTACTTGATTATGAATATCCACGCACACATTGAATGAAAAAAACAGCCCATCCGCTAAATTTTATAATCAGCAATAAAAAACCTGCACTAAGACTATAGTATTAACACAGCATAATTACCTGAAAGTGTAAAATTTCGGATTTTTATGAATTAATTGTCACCAAAATTTAATAGTTGAATAAATAGACACTCATAAAAAGAGTGTTAATTTAACGCGGCAGGAAAAACCTTCATGTGGTTTTGAATTTTATTGAATATCTGGTTTCACCTTCAAGTAAACCAGACATTCATAAAAAGAGAGGAAGAAACCTGTGGGAAAATTATCAGTAGCAGAAGAAAAAACGCCAAAAAGGCATTGATTCCAAAATCTGTGAACGTCTGCTTTCCAGCGAAAGCAGACATTCATGTAGAAGCAATGATAGAGTATTAACAATCTAAACATGTAACATGATAAGCTAATTAACAACCTATCTCGGTAAGAATATTGAGAAACACTTAATGGCTTTAATGGACATTATTAATTCCCTGTATAAAAAAGGGCTTGGTGAGCTGCTTATACTTCACACGAAGAAGGGCAGGTTATATCTTGGAAGAATATTATACGAAAAAGGAAGGCTTGTTATTAAAGATCAGGGGTTTTTATCTTCGTTAAAATCAGATGAACTTCTTCAGTGTTGGGAAAACGGTATTATAGGCGCAGTATGTTATTCTGAAAATCAAGATTGGGAAAGCCTGACATTTTGCGGGTTGGAACAATGCGAAGTATCAGAAGAAGATTTATTAAGTAAGACCGGTCATGGTGGGCTTATGGCGGCTGAAAGTGAATATGGTGAACAGATAATTGATTACTTTGGTAGTGTGTATCGTGGCTATCAACTATTGCTGAGCAATCATTTTTTACCGGTTGTTTTGATGACGAAAATTCGCACTAAAAAAGGTGGGTTTGGATTAGCAGTTTCTAATTTAAGGGCAGCACCTTTATCGATTTCTATTATTAACGATGTCCATAATGTTGTTATGGAAACCGTTGAAAAACACTTGACCCTTGAAGTAGATGACGTACAAATTGAATCGGAACAATTCAGCACATTGTTTGGTGATTACCTGCCAGGGGACTAGGCAATATCTGATACCCATTGCCCCACTAGAACAAAACAAAAGGAAATATTCTAAATATTATTTAGCGAAGTTTTAGGAATTTTTATTTTAAAATGACCGTCCGCTTTCAGTATAAAGCGGACATTAGAGTTGATTGTTCTGAACGTCTGCTATCCAGCGAAAGCGATGTATGGACTCCACCAGCCTAAATTGATTAGGCTGGTGTCGACGAAAACAAAGGAGTCCATACAATGCAAAATTCTAACGTAATTGGTATTGATTTAGCAAAGAATGTTATCCAGGTATGTAAAATAGATAAACATGGGGAATTGAAGTCCAATAAAGCTATAAGCCCCAACAAGCTTAAGACCTTGTTGGTCAAATCAATCCCTTCCATCGTTGCCATGGAAGGCTGTGGTTCTTGTCACTACTGGGCAAGGCTCGCGAGAAAACACGGACACGATGTTCGCATCATTAGTCCTCGAAGGGTCAAGGCTTTTTTGCAAGGGCATAAGACAGATGCCAATGATGCCTTAGCCGTGGCGATAGCGGCAACACAGTTCGGCATGGTATTCAGTCAAATAAAAGCAGAAGAGCAACAATCGTTACAAACATTAGAAACCAGTCGTAAGTTTTTAGACAAAGAACTGACCGCACTCAATAATCATATTCGTGCCTACCTGTACGAGTATGGAATAACGATGAACAAGGGCCAAAAAAGCATGAGGGAAACGATACCCATTGTTGTTGATGCGCTCGATACGCGCCTGCCTTCGTGTCTTAAAAACACACTAACGTTATTATGGGAACGTTATCAATTAACCGTGGTGCAATTAAAAGAAACAGAGAAATATAGAGCGATGCTGGTGAAGCAATTAGAACCTTGTAAAAGGTTAATGGCTCTGGAAGGTATCGGGGAGGTCTGTGCCTCGATGTTGTATGCCAGCATGGGTGATGGCAGAGAATTTAAAAACGGTCGCCAGGCGTCCGTTTATATCGGCTTAACCCCGAAGCAGCATAGTTCAGGCGGTAAAGTTTATATGATGGGGATCGATAAAAAAGGTGGCAACAAACCATTAAGAGCGGCACTTTACCAGGGGGCTTTATCGGTTATTTCTCGATTACCCAGTGAACCACGAACCGTCAAAGAAGCCTGGTTACTGAAGCTGGTTGAACGGGTGGGTGTAAAGCGTGCCTGTATTGCCCTGGCCAATAAAACAGTCAGGACCGCCTGGGCATTATTAGCCACCGGGAAATCCTACGAACCTGTTTTACTGAGTCGGTGATGAAGAGCAATCTGTTTAGATAAGTTAAGAATTGAATTAACACAGGAACATTCTGCAATGATAACGTAGCATAAATGGTTAAACCAACCTGCCTAAAACCTGTAATGTCCGCAAGCCTTAGAGGCTACGAAAGCGAAAAGGAAGGTAGGTGCGCAAACATCAAAGGCTAGAGGGTAGCTTCCTCAATAAGAAGCCGTATATACGCCAGCAGTTTACATTTTAATGCAAAGTTATTGTTGTAAAATAGGTGGAGTCCATATACGGACATTGAGTTGATTATAATTATCAGCCTTTTCTATCTAAAATTGAGAATCTAACCCTTTAATCTGAAGGCTATTACATCAGCAATTTCACATATTAGATCGAGATTTGGTATGGACTGTGTGGAGTCAGGCTCCAAAGTTACGGTTTTGTATTGTTTTAGTTTCTCAGTGAGATCGTCGGCTAATTCTGAGATTGATTTGGAATTAATATAGCTTTGAAATTGTTGATTTTCCATATTTATCTCCGCGTTTATATAAAAAATATGTTATCTACTAGTCCTTTAGCACTTAGAAATGTCAGCAATCAGTGAGCGGACATTCGGCTATTAATATACTATTGTCGTTATATCAGGTATCTCAATTATTTCTCTTCTTAAAGTTGATATAGATCAAATTTAGATCCGCCGATCTCTCTTATAATTTTACTATTCAAAAAGTAATTTAGTTAACCCCGTTTGAGGTACCACAATAGTTATATTCTCTACATTGGGGACTTATGGGCTATGATTTTTTATATTGTTTACGCTTTAGTCATTGCCGTACTTATCTTATATTTTACGGGATGGTTAAGGCGCCGGGACATAGAATGGGTTGTTATCTTAGCCCCAGTTGCTGTATTTGCTGTCATCATCCTTGATTATCTGAAAATAATCTAATCTTGGTCTGCCCACCCATGATCGGACTGTTCCAAATAGTAACAGCAAAAGTTCCGTGAATTGATTCATTCCGAATGTCCGTATATGGACTCCACCTATTTTACAACATTAACTTCGCATAAAAATGTAAACTGCTTGCGTATATACGGCTTCTTGTTGAGGAAGCTACCCTCTAGCCTTCGATGTTTGCGCACCTGCCTTCCTTTTCGCTTTCGTAGCCTCTAAGGCTTGCGGACATTACAGGTTTTGGCAGGTTGGTCTCACCATTTATGCTACGTTATCATTGCAGAATGCTCGTGTGTTATTTTCGATTATTCATTATCTAAATCATTTCACCTTATCATCAACTCAGTAAAACAGGTTCGTAGGATTTTCCTGTGGCTAATAATGCCCAGGCGGTTCTGACTGTTTTATTAGCCAGCGCAATACAAGCACGTTTAACCCCGGAACGTTTAACTAATTCGAGTAACCATGCCTGTTTCACCGTTCTTGGTTCACTTGGTAACTTAGAAATAACAGACAGTGCGCCCTGGTAGAGAGCGGCCCGCAACGCTTTGTTGCCGCCTTTTTTATCGATCCCCACCATATAAACTTTACCACCTGAACTATACTGTTTCGGGGTTAATCCAATGTAAGCTGATGCTTGACGACCGTTTTTAAATTCTCTGCCATCACCTATGCTGGCATACAACATCGCCGCGCATACTTCTCCGATACCTTCTAACGCCATTAACCTGTTGCAGGGCTCTAACTGCTTAACCAGGGCCGCTCTGTATCTTTCTGTTTCTTTTAATTGAACCACCGTTAATTGATAGCGTTCCCAGAGTAGCTTCAGCGTGTTTTTGAGGCACTGGGGTAATCGTGTATCCAGATCATCAAGGACAATAGCAATCGTTTCTCTCAAGCTTTTGCGGCCCCTGTTTATTGTGATCCCATACTCGTACAGGTAGGCACGAATATGGTTGTTTAATGCAGTCAGCTCTTTGTCTAAAAACTTACGACTGGTTTCTAATGTTTGCAGTGATTGTTGCTCTTCTTCTTTTATTTGGCTGAATATCATGCCGAACTGTGTTGATGCAAT
>JACZSJ010000105.1 GCA_022574295.1 Pseudomonadota bacterium | reverse complement strand
GCAAGGATTATCCGGAATCCAGTTAAATCAATTACTTACTGGATACCGGATAGCCGCTGCTCGGCTTCCGGTATGACGAAAATGGGTTAACGGGACAGCAGTGAAACATTAAGGAAATTTTGAAACCGCTCTGCTCTCTGATATTGATATGTATCGCTTTGCTGCAAATCTGATTATTATCAGCGCCTTCCTTTTAGGAATGCCGCTTGCCGGTGTCTGGCTGGCGGGTCATGATTTGGTGACATATCTGGTGTTTCCCCATATAACCTCGCCTATGCAACATGAACCATTTTCCTGGATCGCCTGGTTTGCCATGGCCGGTTTTATTCTTGTCGTCCTTGCATTCTTCGTATACGCAATAAGCTTTGCTTCGGTAAAACAGTCCCAAATCAGCAATCAACGACTGTACCGTCTACCCTGGTGGGGGAAATCAGGTGTCATACTTGTCATTGTCTTCTGGATCCTTGCCTGGAACCGGTTTGCCTGGTTTACAGATCTTCAGGTTTATACCTTCACACCCATCTGGCTGGGTTACATTTTAATCATCAATGCGCTCACAAGCTGTCGAAAGGGTTATTGTTTACTGACCAGAGAACCGCTTTATCTGCTCAGTCTCTTTTTGTTAAGCGCGATCTTCTGGTGGTATTACGAATACCTGAATATATTTATACGGAACTGGCACTACGTCGGTACTGAAAAATTAAGCACAGTAGAAATTATCATTCATTCCAGTTTTGCCTATGCCACAGTATTGCCTGCAGTCCTCAGTACCGCTGAATGGTTGAACACCTTCCCTCGTCTCGATCTACCGTCCCAGCAACGATGGGAATTGCAAGTGTCACACCCCCAGTTATGGGCAATAGCCAGTTGGCTGGGTGGATCAATCACTCTAGGTCTGGCCACATTGTGGCCGGAAATCCTGTTTCCGTTGGTCTGGATTGCACCTTTGTTCGTGATAGCTGGATTAAAGTATTTGCTTGAAGGGAAAACTATTTTCTCCGTGCTAGTACGCGGCAACTGGCAGCCGGTATTACTACCTGCGCTGGCTGCACTCTGCTGTGGTTTCTTCTGGGAACTCTGGAATGTAAAGAGTTTCGCCCACTGGGAATATAGTGTTCCTTATGTGCAAGCATTTCACCTGTTCGAGATGCCGCT
This sequence comes from Pseudomonadota bacterium, assembly GCA_022574295.1. Lineage (GTDB taxonomy): Bacteria > Pseudomonadota > Gammaproteobacteria > Eutrophobiales > Eutrophobiaceae > SMWN01. The sequence continues at coordinate 3,831 of JACZSJ010000105.1, read as the reverse complement.
TTTGGGATATGCAGGCTACCTGCCCTTCGGGCTGGTTTGCATAGCAATAGCGGATCTTTTGCCAGGCACCCCCAGGATACTCATCCGTGCCAAACGCGATTACCCTGGTATGGAAACCTTTTAGCCACTGGCAAACAATACCCAGAACCAAGCCCTGATTAAAAAGATCTATAAATAGACTGAAGCGATTTTATTTAGTGTGGTAAGCAGCTCATAGATGAACCGAAACGTACTTACTTTAAAAGCTATTTCTGTGCGGATAAACCGAGACATGCTTCTTTGAAAAGCTATGCCTGTGCGATGGCATATTGATATGTCGCTGATGGGTTCGGTGTGAATACGCTTCAATTCCCTGAAGGCGATGGTGCCGATACTGATATGGAGCATAATAGTAAATTCGAGGGGTATATTCCTCGGCAGCAATAGCTTCGTTCCGTCTGCTTAGTTCAAGTTGCAGTTCCATTTCATGGGCCAATCGTTTTTCTTCCAGGATCAGCCTTCTCTCAGCAAGGCGCTCCTCTTTGAGCTGTTTACGCCATTGTGTCATACGTTCAAGCTGATTAATGATTGAATACCGCTCCAAATCAACGTTGTCGACATCATATTGATTGATACTGATTTCTCGAATTTCAGTTGTTACTGACTCATTAGGTAGTACATCACTAAAATTGACGTTACCTGCTTCATCTGTCCATTGGTAGACAGTCACTGCCAGGGCATTCTGGTTTCCGAGACACACCAGTGACAGGGTGAAAAGGGAAATCATTGTGTTTCTGTTGTTCATAAGCAAGCCACTTCCGAGGTTCAAGTAGTCTCGTACTGATTATAGACAATTTATCACATGATAGTTGCATCCCGGATTGACCCTGTAGCTAAATATTATGACCCTGCAATGATGTGATCTGTGTCACAAAATCATCAGATTTTAGAGGACATGTGAACTAATTCCTTGAAACAGTTAATGCCAGGCTCTAGATTTGACAACAACGAAAACGTACATACAGGTATAAATGATGGATAAATCAAAATCACATGAACGCTATGAAGATAGAAGAGAATATCCAAGAATAGTAATTGATTCTCCGGTTAATATTCTTTACAAAACACAGCAGCTGGAAGCCAGAATTCATGATATCTCACCTGACGGGATTCAGATTCGCGCTAACAGTGCATCTTTAAAGAAAATAAACCCAGATAACGAAATTTTCACTGATGCTAATCGACCATTGCTGGATGTGACCTTTCACCTTAGGTTATTTGAAATGGATATGAGAATAAATGCGCTATGTGAAATGTATTATTCCAATCCATTACAGGATGGTCAAGACAAGGATGTGGCTTGTGGCTTGAAATTTATCAATTTCGAAGGAGATGGATCATTACAACTTGAAGCTTTTATAACTCAAGAAATGAGCACTTTTTAAAATAAATTCTTTTGTTTTATTATGAATTTACCGGGATTTCCACCCCGACTTAACTTCCTGGCTTACATAATCATTGACCTGATGTGAGCCTTTGTCCAAAATCCCCTCTATGGTGGAAGAACAGTCAAAATATCAATTAAAATTATTGGCCCTGACGGCGATTGTTGTGGCTTTTATAATAAGCGCTATATGGGCATGGATCTGGAATGACACCAAACAGCAGAATCATCTGACATCCCGTTCGTATCTGGACAGAATTGAAGCTCTGGAACAGCAACTGCAGCAACGAGGCCAACATGAACAGGATTTACTGGATCGATATAGTGATGTTTCAGATCTCAGGACATCACTGGAAAATAATCTGACTGCTGCCACCATAAAAATGGAATATATGCAGGAAAATTTAAATGATTACCAATTAGGTGATTGGGAAAGAAAATATCTTGTAGAAAAAAACAGCAATGATCAAATTTTTACGACCATGGCACGGCTCGAAGAAGAAATAGAACTTCTCAAGGAAATGCAGGAAGTATTAATTTTGGATCATCAAGAAACATTAGAAGCTGAACGAAACAAGTACGTAGAACATATCACTACATTAAAAGCTGAGCTGGTCACCTCCACAAAAGAAAACAAGAAATTAAAGAAACAGTCCACACCTGTCGTTAAACATGAAAAATCAGCAGTGCCTACTGATTACCGATCTGCACGTCTAATTTCTCTTATGAGCAACATAAAAGGAAAATCTTCTCAGAGCAAATTGAATATTCTGGTCAAAGTAATACCGACAGTCTCAGAAGGTATTACTACTAATGAACTAACAGCCCTCACTGCTAACATGAGCAGTGGTGATATTCTCTTTCTAATTAAATCTTCTATTCAAAGTATTCATAAAACAAAGGATGAGGAATCAATACGCCTGCTATTAAACAAAATGACTAAAGCAGATGCAGATGCCGCTTCAAAATTACTAATAATGTAATAACCTGATACAAGCAATTCAAATAGTCAAAATGTAGGAACTTCTTACCAGCCGCCTACGGTCGCTCGGTAATTGCTGAAAAATTAGTGCCTCCAAAGGTATAGCAATCTTTTCTATAGCCCCTTAATGGTGGTGGACTACGCGCTTCCAGAGATTCTCTTCCTCCATCTGTAACACCCCCTTAGAATAGCCCCATGCAATCTTAGAGTTCTCCGGCATACTATGCTAATAAGGAGAACTGAAGATGAAGAAATCGCGTTACTCAGAAACACAAATTGTAAAGGTTTTGAAAGAGGTCGAAACAGGAAAGCTGGTTAAGGATATCTGCCGTGAATATGGTATATCCGATGCGACCTATTACAACTGGAAAAGCAAATACGGAGGTATGGAAGCCTCAGACATTAAACGATTGAAAGAATTGGAAACGGAGAATCAACGACTCAAGCAAATGTACGCCGATCTGAGTCTGGAACATCGAATACTCAAGGATATCGTTGAAAAAAAGCTTTAAGGCCAGCAGCCCGACGAGAACTCGTAGATTATGCGGTTCAAATTTATGGGACGAGTCATCGACTCGCTTGTCGTGCTGTTGGCATCAGTCGTTCTGTGTATCGTTATCAACCCGATCGTCATCGGGATGATAAAGTGATTGCCACATTGCAGACTGCGGTCGAACGCTATCCGGCTTATGGCTTTAGCAAGCTGTTCAAGATACTGCGTCGTTGGGGTCATGCATGGAATCACAAGCGAGTTTACCGAGTATATTGCCTGTTGAACCTGAATATGCGGCGCCGTGGTAAACGCCGTTTACCCAGCAGACACCCCGAGCCACTAGCCGTACCGGGGATGGCCAATCAATGTTGGTCGATGGATTTTATGAGCGACAGTCTGTTCTGTGGAAGACGTTTCAGAACCTTCAATGTCGTGATGACTTTAACCGTGAAGCGTTGGCCATTGAGGTTGATCTGAGTCTGCCTTCATTACGCGTCACTCGTGTGCTGGAGAGAATAGCGGCCTGGCGTGGCTATCCAAAGAAACTAAGGATGGATAACGGCCCAGAGTTTATCTCCGTCACGTTAGCCAGTTGGGCAGAGGATAACGGTATTAAACTGGAATTTATACAACCCGGAAAACCAACACAGAACGCTTATGTTGAACGATTTAATCGAACCTACCGGGATGAAATACTGAATATGTATGCATTCAAAACATTAACTGAAGTACGAGAGATTACGGATAACTGGATCCGAGAATACAACGAAGAACGGCCTCATGACTCGCTGGGAGATTTAACGCCCAGTGAATATCTGATGGCCAATAACCCACTGGAAAACTCTAATTTAGCCTGGAACTAATTTGGGGAGGTTTACATCAAAGTACCAACTCTAGTTAATATTACATAAATATTTGGAGATGATATAGAGG
>JACZSJ010000040.1 GCA_022574295.1 Pseudomonadota bacterium | reverse complement strand
AAAATCACAAGATCAATTAACGGAGAATCCATCAACCCTTCAAGGTATGCTCGCCCTTTGGTGGAAGTTGGGTATTCACCCATTGCAGGAGAATGAAGACAAAAATGGCTAACAAAGCGCTGCAATTGACCGTCTGCTATCCAGCGAAAGCGGACACTCATTAATTGGTGGAATTGTTGTGGGGATAAATCAATACCACAACGCGTATCTATAGTGGTAATTGCTAAAATCAAATATTAATCTGTTGAATTTAGAAAGGTATCTCAATTTTCCAGCGAAAGGTATTATCCGGTGTAGGATCCGTCAAGCCAATCAACCAAGCCAGATCATATTCGATTTCCAGTGATCCAATGTGAAATTCATGATAAAACACGGGTCCTATGCGATGTTCCTGATCTTCCAGTCCTTTGAGATCACCCAATTCACCTAACTTTCCAAAAGCTTCAAACCCGACCTTCATATGATCTGCAATCTTTTTTCGCGTACGCCAGGCATATTCAAAGACCAAGTCATCATCACCTTTGGCTTCCAGATCCTGTTCAATGGTCAGGTTGAGTAGATTCTGGTAATTATTAATGCGTTTTTCAAAAAGTAACTTACCTTCAAACTGATCGGAATCATCGTCATCATCCGCCAACTTGTATTCAAGATAAATTCCCGCATCCAGCCAATATTTGCCCTTCGGGGTCAACTGAAAAATATTTTCCCATGCCGTCAAGGCATAACCGAGCGAACCCGTTGCCGGTTTGTTCCAGCGTCCAAAGACAGCGGTATGCCACCAGTCCGTGACTCCGTATTCCAGCTCCACGACATGGCGTTGGGATCCGTCCTTGTTATCGTCATCATCGACGGTGGTATTTCCCCGGTATTCAAAGGCCCTTTCACCTTTTTTCACGATCGGTGAATAGACCTTCGGGTCCGCGCAGACTGGGCTTGTGAAAAAGAATATCAAGGTGAACAATATACCCAATAACAAAAGGTAAACACGATAAAAATTAAAAAATATTAATGACATAATTATGTTGCAAATACAGATGAAGTATTTAACGAAAAAGTTAAAATCAAAATAAGGCGGATTCGGATAATAAGTGCAATTCCTGATTAAAGTGGCCAGCTGATATAGTTCGCCATTTTTCTCACCAAAGGAAAATGCACAATGAACTATAAACAGCTGACCGAGAACGAACGATACCAGATTTACGTGATGAAGAAAGCAGGACATAGCCAGAAAGACATCTCCGAGATACTTGAAAGAAGCCCCTCGACGATTAGTCGAGAGTTGCGTCGCAATCAAGGTTTGAGAGGCTATCGGCCTGCACAGGCACAGCGTTTCAGTGATTATCGACGACAAGAAGCACGAAAAGCTTACAAATTAACCCCCGAAGTCATGAACTGGATTAGGAGACTAATTCGGCAAGAGCTCAGTCCACAACAGGTGGTTGATTATCTGAAACGGCATAAGCAGTTATCCTTGCACCATGAAACGGTCTATCAACTTATCTATGACGATAAGGCGACAGGCGGGACGCTGTATCAACATTTGCGCATCGTCTCCAGGCCCTATCGCAAACGTTATGGCCATTACGACCGACGCGGGAAGATCAAGAACAGGGTGGGCATTGAAGCGCGTCCAGCGATTGTCGAGAAGCGTTCTCGTATTGGTGATTGGGAAGGTGATACGATCATAGGCAAGGGACGTAAGAGTGCCCTATTGACGTTGGTTGAGCGCAAGACACTCTATACCATGATTATCCGATTGACGGGGAAGCGTGCAGATTTATTGGCCAGGGCAGCTGTTGCGGGTATGAAGCAACTGAAATCAAAGGTCAAGACTATTACCTTCGACAATGGCCTGGAGTTTGCGGAACATGTGGACATTGGCAAAGGACTGGATGCAGATATTTACTTTGCCCATCCCTATGCTTCCTGGGAGCGGGGCACCAATGAAAATACCAACGGCCTGATACGGCAGTACTTTCCAAAGGGAACGGATTTTAATCGAGTGAGTGATAAACAAATCAAAAGGGTCATGGAGCGACTGAATAACCGCCCAAGGGAAACACGGGGTTGTCGATCACCTAATGAATTATTTATGGGGCAGCGAGTGGACTTACTGGCTGCGTAATTAAATTGCATTTATTACTTGAAACCGCCTTACCAATTTCGGTCTGATTCCCTTGTTAGGCGATACTTTTAATTTCATGTAAAAACCTCAAAAACACGAGTTAGTCGACTTTTTGTCACACGAAGAGATATAAGGACTTTACCCTTCAATCCAAGCACGTATAATCCCGCGTTTAATTAATCAGCAACACTGGTTTCCCCTTTTGAAATGCTTTTCTGGAGTTAGTAAGTAAATGGCCGTTGAACGCACGTTATCGATTATCAAACCCGATGCGGTTGCTAATAAATTTATTGGGGAGATTTACTCTCGATTCGCAGCCAATGATCTTAGAATCGTCGCTGCCAGGATGGTACATTTAAACAAGGAACAGGCTGAAAAATTTTATGCTATTCATAAAAATCGCCCCTTTTTCGCCATGCTGATTGAATACATGATCTCAGACCCAGTGATGGTCACTGTCCTTGAAGGTGAGGATGCAATTGCAAAATACCGCACCTTAATGGGTGCGACCATGCCAGAATTTGCTGCTCCTGGTTCGATTCGTTATGACCTGGCGAGAGATGGCAGGGCTAACGAAAATGCAGTACATGGATCGGATGCCTCGGAAACTGCAGCAGAAGAAATTAAGTTTTTCTTCAAGTCTGAGGAAATCTTCGACCTCAAACGGTAAAATGGAGAATGAACAAGCAAACCAACCTGCTTGATCTGGATCGACAATCCATGGAGGCATATTTTGCCGCCATAGGAGAAAAACCTTTTCGTGCTTCCCAGGTGCTCAAGTGGATTTATCAGCATGGCGTCACCGATTTTTCTGAGATGACAACTTTAAGTAAGGCACTGCGTGAAAAATTATCTGATATCGCCCGTATAACACTTCCGAAAGTCATCTCCGAACAAATATCAGAAGATGGTACACGTAAATGGTTACTTGGACTTGATAATAACAATAGCATTGAAACCGTATTTATCCCTGAAAAAGACAGAGGCACTTTATGTGTCTCTTCTCAGGTTGGTTGCGCACTAGATTGCACCTTCTGTGCTACAGGAAAACAGGGGTTTAATCGCAACCTGTCTATCGGGGAAATTATTGGTCAATTATGGATCGCCAATCAGGCACTGGGATTTTATCAACATAAAAATCGTACCATTAGTAATATCGTCATGATGGGAATGGGAGAGCCATTACTTAATTTTGATAATGTCATTAGTGCCATGAGGCTGATGACGGAGGATCATGCCTTTGGACTTTCCCGCAAACGGGTCGTCTTGAGCACCTCTGGCCTGGTCCCCGCAATTGATAAGCTGGCAGAAACAAGCGATGTCAGTCTGGCCGTTTCATTACACGCGACCAATGATGAACTACGCAACATACTGGTGCCTATTAACAAGAGCTTCCCTCTGGCGGAATTAATGGAGGCCTGCAAAAGATATGTAAAAGTCCGGGCTGTAGACACGATTACATTCGAATATGTTATGCTCGACGGTGTTAATGATAGTGAAGCCGAGGCCCGCATGCTTGTAAAGCTTATGAATGGAATCCCCGCAAAGATTAATCTGATCCCATTCAATCCATTTCCGGGAACTGATTATAAATGTTCCAGTACAAGCGCAATTAACAGATTCAGGGACATTCTAGTCAGGGCTGGTATTGTCACGGTCACCCGCAAAACCCGAGGCAAGGATATTGATGCAGCCTGCGGTCAGCTGGTAGGTAAGGTGATGGCACGCGCGAAGAAGCATCAACATCGGTTAATTGGAAAATAAACTATGGGGAAAATCATTCTCATTTGTCTTGTCATCACCAGTCTGGGCTTGGCTGGTTGTGATCAGACGGCAGGCACAGGTGGGACGGAATCTATCAAATCCACGGGCAGAACCAACGATATTGCACAGACCAATCTCAATCTTGGGATCGCCTATTTGAAAAGGGGTGAATACGAAAAATCACTGACTAAACTTCAAAAAGCACAAACAGCTGATCCGGATTATCCGCCTATCTACAATACGCTGGGTGTCCTATACCAACAGCTTGGGGACAAAGTAACCGCAGAAAAATATTACAGGAAGGCCCTCAGTTTGAATAGTTCGGATGCTTCAACCCTGAATAACTACGGACAATTCCTTTGTCAGGAAGCACGCTATGATGAAGCAGAGGAAAATTTTCTTAAAGCTGCGCAGAATCCATTATACGCGACACCAGAAATTGCTCTTTCGAATGCCGGAACCTGTGCAATGATCCAGAGCAGGCCAGATACAGCTGAGACGCATTTCAGAAATGCACTGGAAATAAATCCCAGAGTCGCAGTTGCCCTGATACAGATGTCACAGATATCATATGAGACCGCCAATTACCTGTCGGCAAGGGCTTATTTGCAACGTTACCTTGAGATCGGTTCTCATACAGCAAAAAGCCTCTGGCTGGGAATTAGAATAGAAAGAGAACTCGGTGATAAAAACACACTATCGAGCTACATATTATTACTGAAAAATAAATTTCCAGATAGCAAACAAGCCACCATGTTAAGAGACAGTTTGGCGAATAAGTAATGTTAAAATATATGAGTGATGACGAAGATCATATGGAAGATAGTATAAAACTTGGGGCCTTGCTCACCAGGGCCAGAGAAAAGTTGGCGCTATCCCAAAAGGAGATTGCGTCCAGACTCAACCTGAGGGAAGAAATTATTGCAGCACTGGATGCTAATGACTTCGATAAATTACCTGCTCCAACCTATGTGATGGGATATATCAGAAGTTATGCGCGGACTGTCAATCTAAACTCAGATACGCTAATCAGCATATACGAAGGTATAGCCGAAAAGCCGCCGGAAATTCTTCCTGATGTTAAACCACCGGTTCAGGCAAGTAGCAGAGATAAGCCAGTTCAGGCAATGAGTTATCTAATTACATTCACATTGGTGATCTTGCTAATTGCATGGTGGCAGGGCCAAAATATTGTGAATACTGACTTTTTCTCCACTGGAGCCAAGACTAGCGAAGGTGGCAAGTACCCAGGCGGCTTTAATTATACCTATGATATTGTCGCTCATCCGGGAACATTCACAGTGCTTGAAACAGATGCCCCGGAAAACAATGGCCTGAAAACCATGGGGACAACGGCTACTCCTGGCGTTGCTAAACCTCCTGGGACTAAATCGTCTGGGAGTCTGGAACCCTTTTTGGAATACAGTGATTTGTTATCAATAGAAGATCCATCAAGCCCGATAGATTTTCAAACAAACTCAGATATCCTGAAGATAGAATTAAGCGCTGAATCATGGATTGAGGTATATGATGCCCTGGGTAAAAAACTCTATATCAACCTTGCAAAACCCGGGGAAAAAATCAGCTTAACAGGCACCCCACCCTTCTCGGTTAAACTTGGCAATGCCAGGGCCGTTTCTGTCAATTTCAATGGCAAACCCTTTGATACAAGCAAACATACCAAAGCGGGTGTCGCCCGTTTTCTGCTAGAGTAAATTCCTGGAATAATCTTTAAATAGAGCATCATTTCACCCTAATCGTATCGTTGATGCAGGGCACCACCACATACCCATGAGTGAATGACCATATACCCAAACTACATGGAAATGCAGGTAGTTTGGGTATATATACTGACGCACTGGTATAATGTTAAATTTGAAATTCAATAAATTTTATTTCCCGAGGAAATACCTTGTCTGAAAAATTACAGGCCATACGCGGCATGCGTGACATACTGCCGGAAGAAAGCGTTCGTTGGCAGTGTGTTGAAAGGAAAATCATACAAGTGCTGGATCGTTACGGTTATCAGGAAATCCGTCTGCCCATTCTTGAAAAGACTGAGTTATTCGCGCGCTCTATTGGCGAACAGACAGATATTGTTGCCAAAGAAATGTACAGCTTTGAAGATCGCAATGGCGACAGTCTGACCTTACGACCAGAAGGCACAGCAGGCTGTGTCAGGGCCGGACTTGAACATGGATTATTCTACAACCAGACACAGAGGCTCTGGTATATGGGGCCCATGTTCAGACATGAAAGACCGCAAAAAGGCAGGCAAAGACAATTTCATCAGATCGGTGTTGAAGCATTTGGTTTTGATGGCCCTGATATCGATGCTGAACTCATTATATTAAGCGCACGCTTGTGGCGTGAACTGGGGATTAAGGATATTACCCTGCAACTGAATTCACTGGGGACCTTGCAGGCAAGAAGTAAATATCGTGAAATACTGATCGATTATTTCTTGAAGCATGAAGAACAACTGGATGAAGACAGCCGACGCAGGTTGCAGACAAATCCATTGCGTATTCTCGATAGTAAAAACCCGGAGTTGCAGGGATTAATCAACTCTGCACCAGCTATAAAGGATCATCTGGATACAGAATCTGAGGAACACTTTGATCAATTACTACACATGCTGAATGAGGCAGGTATTGAATATGAGATCAATCCACGACTTGTGCGTGGCCTGGATTACTACGGGCAAACTGTATTCGAATGGGTAACTGATCAACTCGGCGCGCAAGGCGCGATCTGTGCAGGTGGTCGCTACAATGGCCTCATTGAACACTTCGGAGGCAAGTCCGTCCCTGCCTTCGGGTTTGCACTGGGGATGGAACGTTTGATGGCGCTCATTAAAACCAATGGCAATGACATTGAACGACAACCACTGCATGCTTATCTCATCCTGTCGGCCGAAGAAGAAGTCATTGCTGCTGGGTTGAAACTGGCGGAGTTATTACGTGATCAGTTACCCCACCTCAGACTGACGACGCATTGCGGGGGGGGAAGTTTCAAGAGCCAGTTTAAACGTGCTGACAAATCCGGTGCATTATTCGGACTCATCCTCGGTAGTGAAGAAGTAGAAAACCAGACCGTTGGCCTCAAATCCCTGAGGGATAAATCAGAGCAGGAAACTATTCCATGGGGCAATATTGGCAAAATATTGGCAAAAAACATTCAATAGTGATTTGTAGAGACCTATGCACGATGTAAATTTTTAGTCAGAGCAAGACGAAAAGTGTCGAAAAAGTGTAGTTTACACATAGTAAATGAGCATTTTGAGACACTTTTTCCTCGGTACCCCCTTGAGGGGTGAACGCAGCTATGGCGGAAAAGTTGCTTCGTGCAAAGGTTTCTTGTACTAAGTGTCAAGCATCATTATCATCGCGCAGCCAGGTTTTATTATTCCCCAGGAAGTATGAATCCTGGAGGAATGGGTTCCCAGTAAATATAGAGCTATGTGGAATAAATATTGGCAAGTGAATTTTGGAGGAGTGAATATTGGAAGGTTACAGAACAGACGAAGAACAGATTGAACACCTAAAAAAGTGGTGGGACGAAAACGGCAAATCAATTATTGGCGGCATTGCCATCGGCCTGATCGCTATTTTCGGGTGGCGTGGCTGGCAAGACCACCTTGTTACACAAGGGGAAAATGCCTCTGATCTCTATGAACAAATGACAGCAGACATGCGTCAGAAGAAAGAAACCAACACAGATAGCGATAAAGGCATAGAGGCAATCGCAAACCAGTTGAATCAGGATTACCAATCAACGCCTTACTCAACATTCTCTTCATTGTTACTGGCACGCGAAGCAGTGGAGAAAGATGATATCGATGCTGCAATAGACCATCTGCGGTGGGTCCTTGATAATACGGACAGTAATGAATTCAGGCATCTTGCAAGGTTGCGACTATCACGCCTGTTACTGGGAGAGGGCGACAAAGATACAGCCTTATCTTTAATTGAAAATGTTGATACAGGGAAATTTGCAGCAAGCTATTTAGAGTTGCGTGGCGATATTCTGATACAACAAGGTGACACCAAGGGCGCTCAGGATGCCTATATTCAGTCACTGGCAAATCAGAATAGCATTCGAGGTAATCAGTCTGTTGTGCAAATGAAGCTGGATGATCTGGGAGCTCATCAACTCTGATGCGATCCGTTGCCTTATGTTTTTTCTCCGCTGCTGTATTATTTTTATTATCTGGATGTGGTGCCAGGGAATATATGCATAAGACGTTCGGTGGCACGGACAATTCTGACCCACCAACACCTTTGGTGGAATTAGAGACAACTGTCGAGATCGTAGAGCTGTGGTCAAAAAATACAGGCAAGGGCGCTTCTAAACATTTTCTTAAACTAACTCCAGCGCATGTTCAGGGCAAGGTATTTGTCGCAGATATACGTGGAAATCTAGAAGCCATTGACGCAACTAATGGTAACACCCTTTGGAAAAATGACGCTGATCTGACCATTTCCGGCGGGCCGGGAGCCAGCGAAAAACTGATACTCGTTGGGTCTGATGAAGGTGACGTACTGGCATACACCAGTGAAACCGGCGAATTATTGTGGCAAACTAAGGTTTCCAGTGAAATTTTATCAGCCCCACAGGAAGCATATGACATCGTCGTTGTACGTACCATAGATGGAAAAATATTTGGCCTCAATGCAAACGACGGCAGTCATTTGTGGATCTATGATCGCACAGTTCCGGCATTAACATTACGCGGCACCAGTAATCCGGTGATTACAGGAGATATTGTAATTGCTGGTTTTGATGGTGGTCGTCTTGCTGCGATCGAATTATACACCGGCAAATTAATTTGGGAGACAAGCATATCGCTAGCATCCGGTCGTTCACAACTGGAAAGAATGGTGGATATTGATTCTGAGCCTGTCATCATTGGCAATGATATCTACGTTGCGACATTCCAGGGGCGATTGGCCTCAGTCACATTAGAAAGTGGTCGCATCACCTGGACCCGGGATATATCTTCCTACGCAGGTCTCACCTCTGACGGGCAATATATCTACATCACAGATGACCAAAGTCATGTATGGGCTTTAGACAGGGCTTCTGGCAATTCAGTATGGAAACAGGAAAACCTATTTGCCAGGATGGTCACAGCACCTGCCACAATTGGTGACCTTGTCGTTGTTGGTGATCTGGAAGGCTACTTACACTGGATGGATAAGAGCAATGGTCAATTCGTCGCCCGCACGCGAGTTTCCAATAGCCCAATCATCGCGCCCCCTATTGCAATTGAAGACATCGTCTATGTTTACAGCAGTGATGGGATATTGGCTGCATATACCGCCCAATAGGCCCATTCATCAGGCAGAAATACAGATATGAAGTCCGTAATTGCCATCGTTGGCCGTCCCAATGTAGGCAAATCTACCTTATTTAATTTTCTTACGAAGAGTCGAAATGCACTTGTCGCTGATCGGCCTGGAGTGACCCGGGATCGCCAATATGGATTTGGGAATTATAAAGGCCATGAATTTATTCTGGTTGATACCGGCGGTCTAGGTCGAAACGATAAAGACTCGGAAAATATTTCCAACCTGATATCTGATCAGTCATTGCGAGCAATCGAAGAAGCGGATGTTCTGATATGGCTGGTTGATGGACGTGAGGGCCTGACAACAGAAGATGAACATCTTGCCAAAGTACTGCGCCCAATGTGTGAACATATCTTTCTAACCGCGAACAAAACAGAAGGACTCAATACGGATATAGTTCTATCTGATTTTTACCGTCTCGGTTTTGATGGCCTCTATGCCATCTCCGCAAAACGCGGTAGTGGTGTGCGCCATCTTATGGATGAAATTATCAAGCACTTACCAACTGAGGCAGAAGATAAAATTCTGGCAGGACACGATTTACGCATCACAATACTTGGCCGACCCAATGTCGGTAAATCTACGCTAATCAATCGAATTCTTGGCGAAGAACGCGTGCTTACCTTTGATCAGCCTGGAACTACTCGTGACAGTATTGCCATCCCTTTTCAGCGCAACGGTAAGTCTTATACGCTCATTGATACGGCAGGCATACGAAGACGCTCAAAGGTTACCGATACCATTGAGAAATTTAGCATCGTGAAATCTTTACAGGCAATTGATAGCACACAAATTGTTGTTCTTGTGCTGGATGCACAGGAAGCCATCACAGAACAGGATGCCACTTTGCTCGGGCTGATTGCTGATAGTGGGAAAGCATTGATTATCGCAGTAAATAAATGGGACGGCTTAGAGGTATCTCACAAAGCCAGGATCAAGGCACAACTGGATCGTAAATTGGGATTTCTCGATTATGCGTGTATTCATTTTATCTCGGCACTACATGGGAGTGGTGTTGGAAAGATATTCGTCTCGGTCAATAAAATTTCAAAATCACTTTCAATTGCGCCCGCGGCTTCAGAAGTGACAACAATTCTGCAACAGGCAGTCGAGGCGCACTCACCACCAGTGGTTCATGGCAGACGTATCAAACTACGCTACGCACATCTGGGCGGCCACGACCCTATACGAATTATTGTGCACGGAAACCAGACCGAACGTGTGCCAGAATCCTTCAGGCGCTATCTGGCGAAACAGATGAGAAAGCACTTAAAACTGGTAGGCACGCCCGTGCTCATTGAGTTTAAACAGAGTGAGAACCCTTATAAGAACAGGAGAAATATTCTGACAAACAGGCAAATGGAAAAACGCAGACGCCTGATGCGTCATGTAAAAAAGAAATAAACGACTACCATCAATATTTAGGATACCTCATTAAGTCAGATTTTTCATTTGCGCCCTCTGACAAGTCCCGGACAGACTTGTTCAGAGGTTCCATAAGTGTAAAGAAACACCGCGCGCAAGACCGGAGTGTATATGAGATACATGGGGATCTGAGCACGGAACTGACGCCGCTATCGCGGGGAAGCTCAATTAATAGAGGTACTATTTATCTGAGGATTCTATTGTACTGACTCTGAAGTAAGGACAATACGCGTCCAGCATCGTCACTCGTTAACCATTTATCATTATCATCCAGTACAACAATCTCAGTTTTATCCCCTACACCCGTCAAACTTATGTGGAATTCTTTTCCATCCGCGTCATCACTTTCCCAAAATTTAAGCTTTTGCATGAAGCTCTTTTCATCTTCACTCGAAGAACCATAATATAAAACGATGTAAATACCTTTCTCTTTATCTTTACTTTCTATATACATCCCGGATGCACTGATCGCATCTTCAACATTTCTCCAGGCTCTGGAGAATTCATCAGGAACGGCCAGATATTCCTTATCATCCCCTGCGTTCAATATCTCGGCCCTGATTTCTGGAACCTTACGACTGCGTGTTCCACTTTCACCAGAAACTGACAAAGATGTGTCTGGAGATGCAGACACACCATAAAAATATATATTCAGCTCGCTCATCAGTTCTTTTTCCCGTTCCTCGCTACTCTCCTGGCCTATCCAGTCGACCTGACCATCACTACCTGAAATTTTTTCCTGTCTTTCGCTTGAAAGAAACAACACTAACTTCCCTGGCGTCCCGCCTTCTTCTGAAAATATCTTGAACTTTTCTCTGTTCGTCACCTCGCCATCGATCAAAATATTCTTGAACTGTGTCTCCAGAACACCAAGTTCAGCGTCATCAAGATCCATATCAAAACCTTTTGCTATCCAGAATTCGCGCAGTTTTGGCCAAACATCTATAGATGTTCCCTGCACCACCAGCCACTGTTCGTCGGCATTGTCCAGCATAGCCATTTCTGCATCTGATAACTGCCCGCCTTCGCGCATGAGCTTTCTTCTTTGAAATTCAGACAATGTGGTGGCATTTTCTTCATCCGGAATCGCCAGCGGATCATTCAGTGCCTCGCTGGTTAAATCCGGTGGCACCTCCAGATCAGGAAGCTTCCTACTCTTCTGATACTTGGTCCGATTGTCAGGCAACACTTCATCCAGACTGGGAAGTGACCCACAGCTATTGATTAAAAATAAAGCAAGAAATAACAAAAATATTTTTTTTCGTAACATAATTAAGTCTTCTAGATTGTGTTTGCCTATATTGTCCTGGTTTAAATTGCCATGATTTAAATTATATTGGCCTGCTTCATAGCATTCATAAGTAACTCTTCCGAGTTCTCCGTGAGCCATGTGAGCGGAAGCCTGATCCCTTCCTTGATCAATCCCATCTTGTGTAATGCCCACTTGACAGGGATCGGGTTAGATTCAATAAACAGATGATCGTGTAAACCGGCCAAGGTCTCGTCAATATTGCTTGCTGCTTCATGATCGCCTTTTATTGCTAATTCACATAGTTCATGCATTGCTCTGGGGGCTATATTTGCTGTCACAGAAATAACACCATCCCCCCCCTGCAATACAAACTCCTTTGCCGTTGCATCATCACCACTGACCAGCATGAACCCATCGCCAGATAAAGATCTGATAATCTCAATACGACTTAAATCGGCTGTTGCTTCCTTGACACCGATAATATTGTCGACCTTCGACAGTCTGCCAATCGTCTCTGGCAGCATGTCACAGGCAGTGCGACTCGGTACATTATATAGAATCTGAGGAATACTTACCGCTTCTGCCACTGTCTTGTAATGTAGGTACAAACCTTCCTGTGTCGGCTTGTTATAATAAGGTGTCACTAACAAACACGCATCTGCGCCAATATCTTTTGCACATTGCGTTAGATAAATTGCCTCTGTTGTCGAATTTGCCCCGGTACCAGCAATGACAGGAATTCGACCATTGACGAATTCCACCACCTGACGAATTACTTCGCAGTGTTCTTCATTATTCAGTGTCGCTGATTCACCTGTGGTGCCAACGGCCACGATGGCATCCGTTTTTTGCTCAATATGGAATTCAACCAATCCGGCCAGACTTTCTTTGTCCAACGGGGTTTCCGGAGCGTTGCCTTTTTGCATTGGGGTGACAATAGCAACCATACTACCTTGAAACATCATTTAAGCCCTTTATCTCCCATTACGTCATCTTCTGAAATATCGCAGAAAACCAACTCTTCGCGACGATGATCCCAAGCCCTGAAAATCATGACTGAATACCCTTAAGTAGCCATTCTGACCAACTCTGAATGAACCACTTAACCGAGCGGCGGCACAGTATACTACAGCTATACGTTGACAATAAATCCGACCAATAAACAATTCCCCTGTTCCCAGGAGTTTTCCCGAAAACATCGTCATATAAGTCTTGCAGATACAGGAGCAAAGCCGGACAATGGATCCGCAATCCATGAAAATCCATTGTCATAGAATCCACCACCACAAAATCTATTGGCTATTGCCATAAATTCCTATTGGATAAAATGCAGAATTACATTGTGCTAACCGCTCTGGGGGAAGATCACCCTCAACTCATTGAGAAATTTACCAAAGCGATTAAGGAATGTGATTGTAACATTATTGACAGCCGAGTAATTGTGCTGGGAAAAGAGCTTTCTTTATCAATGATGCTTAGTGGCAGCTGGAATGCTGTTGCCAAACTGGAACACATGCTCCCCATGCTGAAAAAAGAATTGAAAGTTGATTTCCAGTTTCGTCGAACAAGTCCACAAGATAAATCCGGTCGCAGTATGCCTTATGCAATCGATATTGCATCCATGGATCGCATAGGTATCGTTCATGACATCACTGATTTTCTGGTAAGCAATCAGATTGATATCCAGGAGTTGTGTACAAACACCTACCAGGCAACACACAGTGGTACACCGATGTTTTCGTTACATATCGCCATCAACATTCCTGCTGATATTTCTATCTCAGGAATTCGTGGTGATTTTATAGATTTTTGTGATCGGCTAAATCTTGATGCGATAATGGAACCCATAAAATAATCATAAACATAAACAAATAGAATCCATAGTAAAAATTTAAAAATGGCGCAAAATTAATATGACAATGGCAAAAATCGGCAATAAAGTTACAGACATAAAATTAGCCTCCACAGACGACCAAATAATCCAGTTATCTGACTTCAGAGGTAAAAACATCGTTTTATATTTCTACCCGAAAGACAATACACCGGGATGCACACTCGAAGGTCAGGATTTCCGGGACAACAAAAGAAAATTCAGTGCAAGAAATACAGTCATCCTTGGGGTCTCTCGCGATAGTGTTAAATCTCATGAGAATTTTAAAAGCAAACAATCCTTTTCTTTTGATTTGTTGTCTGATCCTGATGAAAAATTATGCAAACAATTTGATGTCATCAAGGAAAAGAATATGTACGGTAAAAAAGTCATAGGGATTGAACGTAGCACGTTCCTGATAGATGAAAAAGGTGTGCTGGTTAAAGAGTGGCGAAAGGTCAAAGTGAAGGGACATGTAGGGGAAGTCCTTGAGGAAATAAAAAAATTAAAATAAATATTTAATAGTCAAAAAACATTTATGCCCTTCTTTTTAGCACCTGTTTCGCCCGCTGGCGAGTACCTTTTCTTTGCACGAACGAAAGAAAATGCACGAATGTCACCCCCGATGTCATGTCCCCAAATAAAAACTTGGGCCTTCCCTCGTCATTCAGCCCGTCATTCCCGTGCAGACGGGAATCCAGTCAATATTAGATATTATTATTCTTTTTTAGTATTGGTTTCGCCCTATACGGCGAGTACCTTCTTTTCAAAAAGAAGGTACGAAGAAAACCTTTCCCCCGATATCGTGTCCTACGGATACCCTCGTCATTCAGTCCGTCATTCCCGTGCAGACGGGAATCCAGACCTACCTTCTCGTCATACTGGCGAATGCCAGTATCCAGTCTATTTTAAATATCTTCATTCTCTTTAGCTTTTATTTCGCCTTCATGGCGAGGTACTTCTTTTTTGCTTGTCCAAAAAATGAAGTACCCAAGAAAAAAAGACACCCCTGATATCAAGGTCTTCGACTAACCCTCGTCAGTCAGCAGTGCTCACGGGGACGCGCCTACATGACATCCTGTCATGGAGCCGCTTATCTGCACGTCCTGTGCAGCTACCCCTATCACTACTTCCTTCCTCGGCATGATAAAAGGGGGTTAAAAACCACACAACCAAGCTGGCATATTGATTAAGTTCCATCTATCCTGAACTACTACTTATTATTACTAAAGGATATGTTTTACCCCTTTATTATATGGGAACCCTTCCCATATAATGGATAACAAGGAAATGGATGTTTTGATTAAATCATTGATAAGACAAAGGTTTATTCTATTTTTATCAACCCTCTTTAATAATTATAAGGGGTTCCCACTAATATTGTTAATGAGGAACCCTTCCTCATTAACATACTGTTATGCAAATAAATTATGGTGTCTAGTATGGAAATAATTGATGTATTTCTTTCTAGGCCAAATTGGGTTCCTAAGCATGTAGAGAAGCAATTTGAGAAGTTCTATCCATTGTTGGATGATTATGGCTTTAATCCAAGAACTATTGGAAAGAATGTTGTGCCACTATCGTCTCCTTTCCAACATGTTGTTGACTTAATGGAAGAATGTAGTTGCACAATAGTGCTGGGTTTGCCACAGATCAGAATCAAAGAAGGAACAATAAAAGGAGCTGATATTGAAAAAAGTATTTCTCTTCCAACCGAATGGAATCATATAGAAGCAGCCATATCTATTATGCTCAAAAAACCAACATTAATGATGTTACATAAAGGCGTTGCACAGAGAGGGCTATTTGAAAAAGGTGCGGCACATGTATTTGTGCATAGATTCCACACACTTGGTAGCAAATGGATCGAAGAAATGAAACCAAAATTAATGGCATTGAGAGAGAGCGTGTAATTGCATAACAAAGCACTCCACCCGAGCACCAAAAGAGGCGCCGGGTGAGTTTGGTCGTTATGCGTAAAAGGAACCAGTTATGGAATTTGTCGCTATTGATGTAGAAACTGCAAATGCTGATATGGCTTCAATATGCCAAATTGGTCTTGCTAGATTCAAAGATGGCGTTTTGGTAGAGGAATGGTCATCACTTATTGATCCAGAAGATTATTTTGATTTTATCAATATTGATATTCACGGAATCAATGAAGAAGATGTTGTAGGTGCGCCAAAATTCCCCAAAATCTTAGGTGACTTATCGGGTTTTTTGTCCGGTTCGGTTTGCGTTAGTCATACGCATTTTGACCGCGTATCAGTTGGGCGCGCACTGGAAAAATATTCACTAAGTTCAATTGAAACTATATGGCTTGATTCAGCAAGAGTAGCTCGTCGCACATGGGAAGAATGTGCATGGAGAGGCTACGGCTTATCTAATGTATGTAAAATTATTGGTTATAAATTTAAACACCATGATGCATTAGAAGATGCAAAGGCATCTGGTCAGGTTATAATCGCGGCTGTAGAAAAAACAGGGTTAGATATTGATGCCTGGTTAAAACGGGTACATCAACCAATTGATCCAGAAAATTCTTCTAGTGGGTCAGCTATTAACCGGGATGGAAACCCAGAAGGAGAATTGTACGGGGAAGTCTTGGTATTTACTGGCGCACTAGAAATCCCTCGTCGAGAGGCTGCCGATCTTGCCGCAAGCATTGGTTGTACTGTTGCTTCTGGAGTAACAAAAAAGACTACTTTGTTAGTTGTTGGGGATCAGGATGTAACAAAGTTAGCAGGCAAAGTAAAAAGTTCAAAACACTTGAAAGCAGAGCAACTTATAGCAAAAGGACAAAAAATTCGAATCATCAAAGAAAGTGATTTCAAAGAATTGGTTAATCAAGCACATGAGATCGCATAACAATGCGCTTCACTCGACCAAAAACCGCGATGCGGTTTTCGTCGAGTGAACTTGGTCGTTGAGATAAGCGAAGGGGTCAATCCCGTTATGCCTAACCAGGCTGGTTGCCGTTGGTAGCGTAAAAATCACAGGGACGTGATTTTTAGTTCAATTGAGCATGGATGCGAAATAGTAGACAGGTCAAATGTTAGAATGAATCACAAAATAAAAATGAAATGGTTGCTTATCACTTTGTGGCTAGCCATGATTTGTAAAGAAATTGCGTGGTATGCAATTGGCCTGGAGTTCTGGCGACAGTGGGAATGGGGAGCGATCATTTATTATGGTCTACCGATTACCATAATAATATTAGCATTGCTTAATTTATTACTTGGTATTCCAGGGTTGAGACATTCAGAAATAAGAAAAATATCTATTGTCTCTGTATTGTCTGCTTTTATCTGTTCATCACTTGCCATTATAGGATTATGGGGAGTAGTACATGGTTAAAATTAATATTCACTCTAGGCAATCGCTCAGGAACGATACATCACAAAGCGTCGTTCCTAAGCTCAACTGATTAACGAAGGGATCAATCCGGGAAACCCCAAGGTATTATTTGGGGCCAGGGCATTCGGGCGGCCTTTGATGTGCAGGATGCACAAGAGCGACCTTTTCGTGCCTTTTCTTTGGCCGCGCTATGAAAAGGTACTCGCCAGCGAGCGAAACCAATATTAAACACTTATAGAAGTGTGCAAGATCCCTCTCTTCGGTTCGGGATGACAAATATATAATATCTAAGCGTAGATACATTTTCCCAATCGCCATTTGACATATAGTACTATATATTTATGCCAAGGAAGATACGTGAGTTAATCTCAATGCTGGAAAAAGCTGGATTCTCTAATAGAGGAGGAAAAGGCAGCCATCGGAATTTTCTCCATCCTTCAGGGATAAAGATAACTATTTTCGGGAAGCTCGGTGATGATGCACTCAAGTACCAGGAGAAGGAAGTTAAGTCAAAAATCACAGAGGTCAAAAAATGAAAGTCGCAGATAAATATATAAAACTGGTTGAATGGTCCGAAGAAGATCAGTGTTATGTAGGATCGTCTCCAGGATTTATCGGCTCCTGTTGTCATGGTAAAGATGAAACCAAGGTTTATAAACAGCTTTGTAGCATTGTCGAAGAATGGGTCGATATTCATCAACAGGAAGGACTTCCCTTGCCTGAGTCACTCACTAGTAAATCATTTTCAGGTAAATTTGTTATTCGTGTAGGTAAAGATTTGCATAAAGCATTGGCGATTAAAGCGGCAGCGTCTGGTAAAAGCCTTAACAATCTTTGTACGAATCTGCTTCAAAGTTCTGTCACAGGGCAGGGTTGAGAAGGTAAATCGAGACGGATGACTGAAAAGCGGCGCTGAGATAAGCGAAGGGATCCCCCATTATGTCTTACTGGATTTATTTTGATGAGTAGCGCAAAAATCACAGGGATGTGATTTTTAGTCCACCGGATCAGGGATGAGTCCTGTGGACGGCGCGTTAATCATTGAAGTAAATTCAGGAACCCGCAGGGGAAGACATTAGGGAAAGGTTTTCTTCGTGCCTTCTTTTTGAAAAGAAGGTACTCGCCGTACAGGGCGAAACCAAATCTAAACAAGAATGATGATGTCTAGTATTGACTGGGT
>JACZSJ010000039.1 GCA_022574295.1 Pseudomonadota bacterium | reverse complement strand
ATCCTGATCCGTGCCCGCATCATGTATGCTAACAATATTGGGATGATTCAAACTGCCCGCAGTGTGTGCTTCATTGAAAAACATTTTCCGGAATCGATCCCCGGATTCTTCATTCTTTAGGGCATCATCATGTGCAACCTTGATTGCAACACCACGATCGATATACGGATCATGCCCCAGGTAGACCGTCCCCATACTGCCCCGGTCTATTTCAGCTAAAACATCGTACTTGCCCAGTTTTTCGGGAATACTCATCTCGTTTGTATCTCTATATTTTCCTTATGAACTTATATTTTGCCGCAACCATTCTTCAGTTTCTGTGACAAAAGTTATGATACATACCCTCCAGATGTTACTGCAATTGCGACTTTTTAGACAGATAAACGTCCCCCAATTACTCAACCATTGGCACAGGGTTTGAGTTTACATATGTCATATACCAGACTAAGCTTAGGTCGTAAAACTTTACTGACGATACTGATCCGGTACTGCATCTATAGACCTTATGCTTTGATTTATACAGTTGCAGGGCGCGGCCGAATTATTGAGGATAAATTCTATGACAACATCTGCACGCCAGCTCATAAGCAATAAAGGTTACAAAATGTATTCGGTCTCACCGGACACCATGGTCTACGACGCAATTAAATTAATGACTGAAGCAAAAGTCGGTGCGCTATTGGTTATGGAAGATAGTAAGATGGTGGGGATTATTTCTGAACGAGATTACACTCGGAAAATTATCCTCGAAACCAGATTATCACGTGAGACACCAGTCAGAGATATTATGACTTCAGATGTCTTAACCGTAGCGCCTGATCAATCTATTCAAGACTGTATGAAGATTATGTCTGAATATCATATTCGACATCTCCCCGTCGCAGAAAATGGAAACCCAATTGGTATGTTATCTGTGATGGATGTCGTGAAAAATATTATTTCTGAAAAAGATATTCTTATTGATCAACTGGAACATTATATCTCGGGTTAAAAAAGTAAGCCGCAAAAGGATAGACCCGGAAGAAGAGAAACCCGGGGAAAGATAAAGTCTGAGGAAAGATAATAACTACACACGATTGCACCAACCTTGCCTCGCAATCTTAAGGAATACTAAATCATCAGAATACGAATATTATTCATTTTGTTGATTATGATTAATACGTCTTTATGAGCACATATAGAACACCCAAACATGTAGCTGATCGCTGCTGGCAGGAACTTGTCAAACATCAGAAAAACATTTCCAGGCTCCATCTGAAGGAAATGTTCAAACAGGATCCGGGACGCGCAGAAAAATTTTCCCGGGAATTCAACAAGCTTTATATAGATTATTCGAAACACCACATAACAGAAGAAACTGTCTCGCTTCTGCTTTCAATGGCAAAAAGTACAGACTTAAGTGATGCCATTAAAAATATATTTAGCGGTGCGAAGATCAATCAGACTGAAAATAACGCCGCCATGCACATGGCACTTCGCGCACCTGCAGACAAACATTATTTTGTCGACGGCAGGAATGTCACTGAACTGGTACATAGTGAATTGCAACATATGCAGGAGTTTGTTGAGTTACTGCATGCCGGCAATGTAAAAGGATACACTAACAAGCCCATAGATACTGTGATCAATATCGGCATAGGAGGATCCGATCTTGGTCCCAGATTAGCCACTTATGCACTCTCAGATTTCGCCGTTTCAAGCATACAAATTCACTTCGTATCTAACATTGACGACAGGGATATCAATTCAGCGTTTGAACAATCAGATCCGGAAACAACATTATTTATCATTTCATCCAAGTCCTTTACCACCAGAGAAACCATTCTTAACGCAGAAACCGCAGTCAAATGGCTCAAGGAAAATGGCTGTCATTCACTAGAGAAACATCTGCTGGCGGTCACCGCAAACCATGATGCGGCAAAAGAATTTGGGGTGAAAGATGAAAATATCTTTCACATCTGGGAATGGGTTGGTGGGCGTTATTCACTCTGGTCAGCCATAGGCCTGCCCATTGCCATCAGGATTGGCATGGAACATTTCCACGATTTTCTCAATGGTGCATCAACAATGGATCAACACTTTTGTGAGCAACCGTTGGAAAACAATCTGCCTGTCATCCTTGCACTAATTGATATTTGGTATATCAATTTTTTTCATTCACAGACACATGCAATCTTTCCTTATGATCAAGCGCTGAATATGTTACCCGCATACATCGGTCAACTGATCATGGAAAGCAACGGTAAACAGATTGACAATGATGGGAATAAGATTGAATACAATACTTCTCCCGTCATTTGGGGTGACATTGGCACAAACGCCCAACATGCATATTTTCAATTGTTGCATCAGGGAACACCGCTGGTGCCTGTTGATTTTATTATCAGTGTCACGAGTTCGTCAGAAAACAAAAACCATCATAAGGAATTGCTTGCGAATTGTCTCGCTCAAAGCGAAGCCTTAATGAATGGTAATACTGTATCGTCAAAAGCCCCTTACAAAAATATACCTGGCAACCGTCCAAGCACAACGATTCTCCTCCATGAATTATCTCCAGCAAGCCTGGGTTCACTATTATGTTTGTATGAACACAGATGCTTTGTGCAGGGCCACATATGGAACATTGACTCATTTGACCAATGGGGCGTTAAGTTGGGGAAGAACCTTTCAAAAATAATTTCAGAAGAACTTCGTCAGGGCAAAGATAATAACGTTACCCATGACTCATCAACAGAAAGGCTAATATCTTATTGCCTCAATAAAAGCGAATCTTCATAGAAAGGCTAATCTTTGTTTAAAACCTTCGCGGTTGTTAATGAAAGTCTTTTTACCAGTGTTCTTAAAAAAACCTTGTTGAAATGTAATTGACAAGCAATCGATAGCTGGTCAATTACTGTACTGTTGATTTTCAACAGACGAACAAGATCTTTTGCCTGAATCGTCGCAGTACGCTCAGTATCAGACAAATGCCCCATCTCCCCAAAACAATCCCCCGCCTTTATTTCTCCAATGAGATTGGTTCCTCGATAAACATCAACACTCCCTGAAACAATCACAAAAAATGCCTCATCGACATCTCCCTGAACGACAACCTCTTGTCCGTCCTCATAATCCTGCCATACACACGCCCGAATGATCTCCCAGATTTCTGCTTCTGAAAACCCCTGAAAAAAATCCAGTTCCTTAACCTGCAAAAACCTTTCTTTCTCATCAAGATCTTCCTGTGGCTCTTCAAGATAATCAAAAGCCAAACTCAAATCTGCGGCCATATTCAAACCCATCTTATATCGCTTCTCAGGATTCTTCTGTAGGGCGTGATAAATGATCTTCTCAAAAATGACAGGAACATCTTTACGGTAATCCCTCAACGGGGGAGGAGATTCATTGGTTATCTTGTATATCAAACGTGAAAAGCCATCGGCAGCAAAAGGATGTTTACCGGTTAATAACTCGTACATGACAATACCTAATGAAAATAGATCTGTTTGGTTTGTAATTAGATCCTCTTGCGCCTGTTCTGGAGACATATAACGAGGTGAGCCGACAAAACCTGTCGGCATAGTAGTCTCTGCTTCTTCAGTCATCAAATGCGCAATACTGAAATCACAAAATTTGACATCCATATCTTTTGTGAGAAGAATATTCGTGGGCTTAATATCCCGATGAATAACACCGACTCGGTGAGCATAATCCAGTGCTTTTGCACATTTAAATATTATTTCAACAACCTGCTCGTATGGTAAAAGATTTTCAGGTTTACAGTACGGTTTCAACGTATTTCCACCATCAACCAGTTCCATCACGATGTAGCAAATATCTTCTTCGGCACCAGCATCTAAAATATCGATAATATTTGGATGTTTCAATTTACCCGCTGTATGGGCCTCATTAAAAAATATCTTTTTATAACGTTCTGCAGATTTTCTGTTTCTAAATGTGTGCGTATTAGCCACTTTCAAGGCTACGCGATGATCTGTAAAAGGGTCATGGCCCTCATAAACCACACCCATACTGCCCCGACCCAGTTCCTTGATTATTTTGTACTTTCCCAGTTTTTTAGGTATGTCGGTTGCCATAGTCAAATCATCTGAATTTAAGTCAATTTATTTTTTATTAATAGTACTGTATAGGTAATAGACATGATAGCGCCCACTGTACTTGGCACAGCATCATCAAGTACCATTCGCTCCCCACTTTACAAAACAGCAATATCCGAACGTCAATATCTGAACCGCCGTTAACATGAAAACGATTATCCTCGCAGCTGGAACAGGTCAACGCCTGGGGAGCTATTCAAAAGACAGGCCAAAATGCTTACTGGAATTTGGTGGTAAAAGCCTGTTACAAAGACATATCGAAATTCTTCATCACTATGCTCTGGATGACATCGTGATAGTGACAGGTTTTAAATCCGATATGATTAAGTCAGCGCTTTCTGATATCGGCGCAACCCGGGTTGAACTCTGTTTTAACCCTGATTTTGCCAAAGGCAGTATTCTAAGTCTGCTTACAGGGCTGAATACGCTAGCCCTGGAACAAAATTTTATCTTGATGGACGCTGATGTGCTTTATGATCATCATATCATTGGTAGACTGGTAAACTCAGATAAAGAAAATATTTTCCTGCTGGATCAGAATTTTGAAATAGGTGACGAACCAGTTAAATTATGTGTGTATAATGATCAACTGATCGAATTCAGAAAGCAGCCTGATAAAAATCTTATTTTTGATCTTCAGGGCGAATCAGTAGGCTTCTTCAGGTTCACGTCACATGCCGGTAAATTACTTGGCTTGAAGGCTAGTGAATATATCAACAGAGGGCAAAACGAAGTCCCCTACGAAGAAATAATTCGGGACGTGTTGCTGACAGCGCCTGAAAAATATTCATACGAAGACATTACAGGTTTACTCTGGCTGGAAATAGATTTCCCCGAAGATGTTATTAAAGCAAAGAATGAAATACTACCAGAA
Source organism: Pseudomonadota bacterium (assembly GCA_022574295.1). GTDB lineage: Bacteria > Pseudomonadota > Gammaproteobacteria > Eutrophobiales > Eutrophobiaceae > SMWN01. The sequence goes on along the minus strand of JACZSJ010000039.1, from coordinate 13,431 downwards.
CTTACAGACTTGCCAGACCTTAGAAGGCTTGAGTGAATAAATGAACAAAGACACCCCACTAACAAAAAGCGGAAAACTCCGTGCCTTACTTGAATCCAGCGAACTTGAATTCATCATGGAGGCGCACAACGGCATTTCTGCTCAAATTGTCGAGCAGGCAGGGTTTAAAGGTATCTGGGGCAGTGGACTGGCGATGTCTGCACAATTCGGTGTGCGTGACAGTAATGAAATAAGCTGGACCCAGATCGTTGACATGCTGGAGTTCATGTCCGATGCAACAGAAATTCCAATTTTGCTTGATGGTGATACCGGCTATGGTAATTTTAATAACATGCGCCGACTGGTCAAGAAGCTTGAACAGAGAGAGATTGCCGGCGTCTGCATAGAAGATAAACTATTCCCAAAGACAAATAGTTTTATCGATGGGGAACGCCAGCCACTAGCCGATATCGATGAATTTTGTGGCAAGATCAAAGCCGGCAAAGACAGTCAAGATGATCCAGATTTTTGCATTGTTGCCAGGGTTGAAGCGCTCATCGCTGGCTGGGGGATCAAGGAAGCACTACGACGTGCCGAGGCCTATCATGAAGCAGGCGCAGACGGGATACTGATCCATAGCAAGCTGTCACAAGCGAATGAAGTTCTTGAATTCGCTCATGAGTGGGGAAATCGATCTCCATTAGTGATTGTTCCAACGATCTATTACAGCACTCCGACAGATATCTTCAGAAACGCAAATATCAATCTGGTTATTTGGGCAAATCACATGGTCCGCGCAGCAGTCGCTTCGATGGAAAAAATCAGTACCGATATATATGCAAGTGAATCAGTCATCGATGTTGAAGATAATATTGCGCCTGTAAATAAATTATTTTCTCTGCAGGGCGCAGCCGAGCTCAGCGAGGCTCAGGAACGTTATTTGCGCCCTAAAAACTCGGAAACCAGGGCCATCGTACTGGCAGCGAGTCACGGCCATGCGCTTGGTGAACTTACTGATGATAAACCTAAAGTGATGCTTTCAGTCGGGGGGAAGACCGTTTTACGTCACTTACTCGACGAATTTAAGAATCAGAACATCAATAAAGTTACTCTGGTTGCTGGCTATAAACCTGAGGCTATCGACACCAGTGGTATAGAGATGAAAATCAATAAGGATTATGCGACGACGGGTGAGCTGGTTTCACTCGCCGTGGTCGTCAGTGAATTTCATGATGACATGATCATCACCTATGGTGATTTACTCTTTCGTAGTTACATCCTCAGGGATTTGCTTGAAAGTGATGGTGAGATTGTTGCCGTCATTGATTCCACGGTCGAAAATGAAAATTACAGTGGTTCACCAGACTACGCCTACTGCTCAGAAGAAGAAGACCGGACCATATTCAAACGGGATGTTTTTCTAAATCATGTTTCTGAAGAAAAAAATACTTCATCAGGCGCCCCTACCGGTCGATGGATTGGCATGTTACGCGTACGTGGTCAAGGCAGGCAATGGATAGAAGAAGCCATTGATAAATTAAAAACACACGAGAACTATCGACAAATGTCTCTCGCCGACCTCCTGAACCAGGTGATTCAGCAGAATCATCCTGTCAAAGTTCTTTACATTAACGGTCACTGGATTGATATCAACGCACTGGCCGATATCGACCGTGCTGGTGACTTCACCAAGTTATAGACAGTAATAAATGGGCGTCTCTAAAAATAGCAATTTTTTCGTGAGTGTAAGGAAGCACCGCGCGGAGAACCGTAATGTATCACGAATACATGAGGATTTGAGCACGGAGCTGACGCCACAATCGCAGAAAAGTGCATTTTTAGAGATGTCCGGATGATAGAGGCAGAAGATTTTATTGAGATAGCACGCAAATTGGGTTTCCAGCGCTATACGGGAGTACCCTGCTCTTTCCTGACACCCCTCATTAATTATGTCATCAATGATGATTCCCTGAATTATGTTTCGTCTTCAAATGAAGGTGATGCCATCGCCACCGCTGCCGGCGCGGCGATCGGAGGCGAACGTGCTATCGCCATGATGCAAAACTCAGGTCTGGGTAATGCCGTCAGTCCAATCACTTCATTAAGCTATGTGTTCCGTATTCCGATGATTATTATCACCACCCATCGTGGTGCCCCGGGTTTAACAGATGAACCTCAACATGAGCTGATGGGACAAATCACTGGTGAGATGTTCGACACCATGCGTATCCCATGGGAATCATTTCCAACAGAAAAAGCAGACATTGCACCTGCATTACAACGTGCCTGTGAGTTTATGGAAAAAGAGCAAAGACCATACGGCTTCATCATGCAGAAAGGGACAGTTGCAAAACACGAACTAAAAAATGATCGGCTCGTTGCAACTAAAAAGACAGCGACAGAAAAACAAATTTGCAATCAACACACAATGCCTTTGTCCACCAGAAATGAGGTGCTGAAAAAAATAATTGATCGCACGCCGATTGAAAAATCTGTTGTCATTGCGACAACAGGATATACAGGTCGAGAGTTATTTGCGATTGATGATCGTAGAAATCAACTCTACATGGTTGGCTCAATGGGCTGTGCTTCTTCATTCGGTTTAGGTCTGGCACTTGCACGCCCTGATTTACAAGTCGTGGTGATTGAAGGTGATGGGGCGTCACTGATGCGACTGGGTAACTTCGCTACTTTGGGAAGTTATGGCGGTAATAATCTCACACACATCGTTTTGGATAATGAAGTTCACGATTCAACCGGCGCCCAGGCCACTGTCGCAAACAATGTAAAATTCGCAGAGATAGCCGCAGCCTGTGGTTATGCGGCAACTTTCGAAGGGCATGACATTGAACTGATTGACCAATTATTTAATTGCAAAAATAATCAGGGCGCAAGATTCGGACACCTTAAGATTTCCGCAGGAACAATTGATAACCTGCCTCGTCCTGATATCACACCGGTTGAGGTCTTACAAAGACTGATGCAACATATCGGTACGAGTTTTTAAATGAAAAATACTAAACCGTCGCTCTTGTGCATCCATGCACCCGCGACATACATTACATCCATGTAAATAATATAATCCTGATGTCACAGATATTATTAAACCCGGGACCCGTTGTGCTCAGCGAACGTGTTCGCAATGCCATGCTGCGGCCTGATCTATGTCATCGTGAGATAGAATTTGCAGAACTACAAAACACCATTCGTAATGATTTATTGGAAGTCTACCCATTAACTGAGGACAAATGGGCGGCGATCTTGATGACCGGCTCAGGAACTGCCGCAATGGAAGCCATGATGACCAGCCTGGTGCCTGATCATGGCAAGGTATTAATTATTGAAAATGGCGTCTATGGAGAACGATTGACCAGGATTGCTGAAATTCATCATATTAATCACCGGACATTGCATCACGAATGGGATAAGGCAATCGATCTAAAATTACTCGAAGATGAATTGCAAACCCATGAAGAATTCAGTCATGTTGCGGTGGTTCATCATGAAACCACCACAGGTCGGCTTAATGATTTGGTCGGTCTTGCAAAAATATGTAAAAAATATAATTTGCCGATCTTATTGGATGGTGTCAGTAGTTTCGGTGCAGAGGACATTGAATTCGAAGAATGGAACATCATTGCCTGTGCAGCCACAGCCAACAAATGTTTACATGCTGTTCCTGGCACCTCGTTTGTCATTTGCAATAGAAACGCACTCGAAGAAATGCAAGCAACCCCTCAAAGGACACTCTATCTTGATCTTGCCAGCTACCTGAAGAATCAGGATGCAAATGGCACCCCATTTACGCCATCAGTACAAACCTTCTATGCGCTTTCTGAGGCCTTAAAGGAATTGCAGGATCAAGGCGGACAGAAAAAACGTAAACAGAACTACTGGAGCCGATTGAATATTGTCAGAGAGGGCCTGGAAAAACAGGGAATCCATGCCCTAATACGAGTAGAAGATTGCTCCTGTGTCCTCAATGCCTTCCATCTGCCTGCAGATATTGATTATGAAACATTACACGATGCGCTCAGGGAGAATGATTTTATTATTTATGCAGGCCAGGGTGCCCTGACTCAATCAATCTTTAGAATTTCATGTATGGGTGAAATATCTGATCAGGAGTTGGAGAGGTTTGTGACTTTGATGGGAAATATTGTCTGATTGTCTAAACGCTTTTAATCTTGGCGCTCTGCTTATGCTCACCTAAATGATGCTGAATAAATTCTATCAAACCTTCCTGATTCATACCGACATCATTCAACATATCATCTCTTGAGCCATGCTGGATCATCCGATCCGGCAAACCATAATTTACAATTAATTGTGTCACGCCATTCTCAGCTAATACCTGGTTCACGGCTTCACCCGCGCCACCTTGAACCATATTTTCCTCCACTGTGACTATCAAATCATGACTCGCAGCCATTTTCAGAATCAATTTTTCATCGATAGGTTTAACAAATCGCATGTTGACCACGGTGGCACCAAGTTCATCAGCAACAATTTGTGCAAATTCCAGCACAACGCCAAAAGCAAGGATCGCAATTCGTTTACCCCGGATTTTTATTTCTGCCTGACCAATAGGCAGTGCTACCATCTCTTTTTCTACCTCAACACCCGGGCCGCCCCCTCTTGGATATCGTACCGAGGCCGGACCATCAATTTGAATTCCGGTATAGAGCATTTGCCGACATTCATTTTCATCTGCGGGCGTCATGATGACCATGTTCGGTAGACAACGCATAAATGAAATATCGTAACAACCATTATGGGTTGGACCATCGGCACCGACGCAACCGGCGCGGTCAATGGCGAATAACACAGGAAGATTTTGCACAACCACATCATGAATCAATTGATCATAGGCGCGCTGCAGAAATGTAGAATAAATCGCAACTACAGGTTTCAGACCATCACAGGCCATGCCTGCAGCAAGGGTCACACTATGTTGTTCTGCGATACCAACATCAAAGTAACGATCGGGAAATCTTTGTTCGTATTCAACCAGGCCAGAGCCCTCACGCATGGCTGGCGTGATTGCAACCACACGTTTATCCATTTCGCTAATATCGCAAATCCAGTCACCAAAAATCTTGCTATACGTAGGTGCCGATGATTTACCAGAAGGCACAATGCCCTTCACAGGATCAAATGCAGTCACGCCATGATATTTAATTGGCTCGGCCTCCGCCGGCGCATAGCCTTTCCCTTTTTTGGTGATGATGTGAAGGAATTGCGGCCCTTTTAATTTACGAATGTTTCCCAGGGTTGAAATCAGGGTTGGCAGATCATGCCCATCAATCGGACCAATGTAATTAAATCCTAATTCCTCGAACAGAATGCCCGGTGTCAGTAATCCTTTTACATGCTCTTCTGCATAACGGGCGATATCCAGTGCATTAGGAACTTTTGACAGGACTAATTTACTGCCGTCCTTAACTGTTTTATAGAGCTTGCCCGACAGGATCTGGGCAAATCGGTTTGACAGTGCGCCAACATTTGGCGAGATCGCCATATTATTATCATTCAGGATAACCAGCAGATCGACCCCCACATCTCCTGCATGGTTCATTGCTTCAAAGGCCATGCCGGCGGTCAGACCACCATCACCAATAATAGCAACTGATTTTCTCCGACTCCCTGTTTGTCTGGCAGCAATGGCCATGCCTAGCGCCGCACTGATTGAGGTACTCGAATGACCCACGCCGAATGCATCATATTCAGACTCTGCCCGTTTTGGAAAAGGTGAAAGCCCATCCCATTGCCGGATGGTATGCATCTTACCTTTTCTACCCGTCAATATTTTATGGGGGTATGCCTGATGGCCAACATCCCAAACCAGATTATCGTCAGGTGTATTAAAGAGGTAATGGAGTGCAATTGTGAGCTCAACTGTGCCTAGACCTGCAGCAAAATGACCACCACTTCGGCTGACCGAATAGAGCAGAAACTCTCTCAGCTCCTTTGCCAATATCCCCAGATCTGATTCTGGCAACTTACGCAAATCAGCAGGGCTACTGATGCCATCCAGTAATGGTGTATTGATTGTCATGCCTGATTCCCAGCCTGTTTCATAATTATTATCCTAGGCTCATTGCAAACGTATTAACGGAAACCGCCATTATGGAGTCGCCCCATTTACCTTGCAAGGACATTATTATCAATCAAGTTTTAAGTATCAGAAAAACAGCATTTTAGATTGGATCTGGATAGTATGTCTTTAAAACCTTCATTTTACAGGCAAACTAAGGCAGAATGCCAAGTCGCCTGATAGAACAAAAATCGGAGTCAACAATGGCCGTCCCTCTCATACAACAGTATCGAATTGCAAAATACATCATCGGACAGAAACTGCGTCGCGTAGAACGCTATCCGCTGGTATTGATGCTTGAACCACTATTCCGATGCAACCTGGCCTGTGCCGGATGTGGCAAAATTGATTACCCTGAAGAGATTCTGGACAAACGGCTGAGCTATGATGAATGCATGGAAGCCATTGATGAATGCGGCGCACCTATCGTCTCGATTGCCGGTGGTGAGCCACTGATTCACAAGGAAATGGCAAAAATTGTTGGCGGCTATGTCGATAAAAAGAAATTTGTGTATTTGTGTACCAATGCACTGCTCCTGGAAAAACGTATGGCAGATTACACTCCATCACCTTATCTAACGTTTTCAATCCATCTTGATGGCAATGAAATGAGGCATGATAATTCTGTTTGTCGTGGGGGTGTATATAAAAAGTGTATTGAGGTCATCAAGCTTGCCCATTCTAAAGGTTTTCGTGTCACCATCAATTGCACGCTGTTTCAGGGAGAAACCTCGGGTGAAATTGCAGAATTTATGGACATGGCGATGGAACTGGGTGTTGAAGGTGTCACCATTTCACCTGGATACAGCTATCAACATGCACCAAATCAGGAAGCATTCTTGAAAAATCAGGAAAGCAAGCAACTTTTCCGTGATTTATTCAAGCTTGGCAAAGACAAAAAATGGCGCTTTAACCAATCTTCTCTTTATCTGGACTTCCTCGCGGGCAACCAAAGTTATCAATGTACCCCCTGGGGGAATCCAACGCGTAATGTCTTTGGCTGGCAAAAACCATGTTATCTCCTGGTTGATGAAGGTTATGCCACATCATTTAAGGGCTTGCTGGAAGAAACTGTCTGGGATAATTACGGTAAGGGGCGTAACCCTAAATGTGCCAACTGCATGGTACATTGTGGTTTTGAAGCAACCGCTATCAACGATACATTCAGGCACCCATTGAAGGCCCTGAAAGTAGCTCGATGCGGTCCCAACACTGAAGGGCCCATGGCACCTGAGCTTCCCATCATGTATGAAGATCAACCGGCAGTTGTCGAAGAGCATGTTATCCATCAACAACCGACAGCATCTTGTAGCTCTGTAAAACAAGTCGCCTAGTGGTCTATACCCTACTGGCTCTACCCGGCCTAATCATTTGGAGCCTGGTTCTGTGCCTTCCATGGCGGCCCTGGAGCACTCGAGAATCTCTCGATGCCAGCACAAATGAAATTCATAACCTTAATCTTTCACAAATCACCGTATTGATCCCTGCCAGAAATGAAGCAGAGGCCATCACTGAGACGCTTACGTCTTTAAAGTCACAAAATGAATTACTAAAAATCATTTTGATCAATGATCAATCTAGCGATGAAACCTCAAACATCGCCCACCGATCAGGATTAAAAAACCTGGATATAATCAAAGGCAAACCATTACCCGATGGGTGGAGCGGTAAATTATGGGCCCTTGAACAGGGAAGAAAAAAAGTCGAAACCGAATATATTCTATTGTTGGATGCTGATATTTCTCTTGCTCCGGGAACGCTTGCAAGCCTGCTTCAGAAGTTAAAAACTGAGCGACTGGATCTGGTTTCTCTAATGGCCTTTTTAAGAATGAGTAGTTTTTGGGAAATACTACTTATGCCCGCTTTCATTTATTTCTTCAAATTACTTTACCCATTCCATTTGTCTAATGCCTCATCAAACAAGATATTTTCAAAGTACGTTGCAGCTGCAGCGGGTGGCTGCATATTGATACGTGGAAACGCGCTTGAACAAATTGATGGCTTCAATTCGCTGAAAGGTAATTTAATCGATGACTGCTCGCTGGCACGTAAAATTAAGGCCAACGGGGGACAAATCTGGATCGGTTTAACGCATTCAGCTGTAAGTCATCGCCGATATGAGTCATTGCGAACGATATGGAACATGGTTGCCAGAACTGCATACACGCAATTACATTATTCTCCATTATTGCTGGTGGCCTGTACCTTGATGATGATTGTTGTTTTTGTGCTTCCGGTGATCTGTATTTTTCTTCCAGGTTTAACAGTTAAAGTGATTGCCCTGCTCACGTTGTTAATTATGGTCGTGACCTATCTACCCACATTGAAATTCTATGGTAGACACCCTGCCTGGAGCTTCGCACTACCCTTCATCGGCATTATCTACTTATTGATGACCTGGACTTCAGCAATTCGTCATATATTCGGATCAGGTTCTTCATGGAAACAACGGCAATATAGCCAGGGCACCCCTATTGATTCTGGGTGAGATAATATTGAGATTCAAAATATTCAAGAGCAAGGCACTATAGTGATGGTAATAGTTGTTCTATTGCAATTACTTAGTAACGAGGCTATTGGATATTTTGGACTCAATAGGCTTATCCATGAATTAATCGAGGTGCCCGCCAATAATACATTGAACTGAATGCAACCTGAACTTAATATCAGGGTCATACCTTGCACCCGATGCCACATGCTTCACACACAGGGAGTTATTTTATGCGTTCACTTTTAGATCAAGGCAATTTTAAATATATATCAGTACGATTGGTACGGTTGCTAGTCTCCATTATGCTACTTACATTTGCTCAGGTAGCGAACACGAACGAACCAACCGAAGAGTCACATGATGCAGCCGTTGCGGTCATTGAACAACTACATACAAATTTACTGGAAGTAATGCAAGCGGCAGATACGATGAGTTTTGCTGAACGCTATTCTAAACTGGAGCCCACAATCACTGAAAGTTTTGACACACCAATAATCGTTAAAGTCATTCTAAGTCGTTACTGGAAAAATCTGACGAACCAAAAACAGGAAAATTTCATTCAACTTTTTAATCGACAAACGATAGCCACCTACGCATCAAGGTTTGATAGCTATAGTGATGAAATCTTTGCAATAAAGACTGTTGAACAACTCAAGAAAGGCAGACTACTAGTTAGAAGTGAAATCCGGAGTAAGGGGGAGAGTCCGGTAAACCTCGACTATCTAATGCATAATAATAACGGCAATTGGTTCATCATCAGTGTCATCGCGGATGGAGTGAATGACCTTTCACTGAAACGTGCTGAATATTCAGCGGTCATTAAAAAGAATGGATTTGAGAACCTTGTCACAAATATTGAAAAAAAAATTGTGGAAATGGAAAATTGAAAGGACAAATAATTTGTGTGTAACACCATTGTATGTCACCATCATCCGTTAAAATCAGGCGCGGCCGTATACGTTGAGAATACGCAATGACATGCATTAATGAGACATGCACAATGAACAGATCCGGTAAAATCAGGTTTCTACCAATCATCCTTGCGCTACTTTTCATTAGTATTGCCTCAGGATGTGCATCTACTCAACCCAAAGATACATTTGATAATAACGACCAGCTTGAGCCGGTGAACAGGGTCTCATTTAACTTCAATGAAACGCTGGATCAATATATCCTGAAACCAATTGCAGAACCCTATGCTAAATATACCCCCCCAATTTACAGGGCAGGTATTACAAATTTCTTTGATAATCTCACATACCTGAATGTCGTCTTGAATTCTTTCCTTCAAGGCAAGTTTGGACAGGGTCTGTCGGATGCAACGCGTTTCATTGTCAATTCTACGCTTGGGATAGGGGGGTTAAACGATATAGCAACACCAATGGGCCTGGAAAAACATGATGAAGATTTGGGGCAAACACTGGCCGTCTGGGGTGTTGGTCAGGGTTCATACCTGGTCATACCTTTATCTGGCCCAAATACCGTTCGTAATACACCAGATATGGTCACCAGCACAGTTTTGAACCCATTCTGGTATATCTCAAATGCCATACTTTGGCCGGTTTCAGCGCTTAACCTCATTAATACAAGAGCAAACCTTTTGGAAGCAACAAATCTCCGTGATGAAGCTGCCATTGAACCTTACACCTTCACGCGTGAAGCCTTTCTTCAACAACGTAAATATTTAATCTATGATGGCAACCCACCCCTGGAAGGTTATGACGACATCTTTGACGATGCTGAGGATGGTGTTTCTGATAGTGACACACTGAGCATTGAATAAATATAATACCGAATAAACAGCTCCAAAAGACATAATTCTGTTTATAAACGATAGCTTACAGCACGCTGCTTTCTCCATTAGGAATTTTTCCTGATTAAATAATCCTTACCGAACTAACTCTTCAGTAGCAACTCCTAACTGCATAGGTAATTTGCACGGGCTTTAATTTGGGCATGGGAGAATATTATGAAAACAAAAATATCTATTGTCTTTAGTATAGCGACCCTTCTACTCCTCACTGGCTGTAATCCTACTAAACAGGACATCGGGACACTTGTCGGCGCAGGAAGTGGTGCCTTCATTGGAAGTCAGATAGGGGGCGGCACGGGCCAATTGGCTGCTGTTGCTATTGGCGCACTTTTGGGTGGGTATATTGGCGGTTCTATCGGTCAGGATATGGATGAACTGGATCAGTATAAAACACAGCAAGCCCTTGAAACTGGCCCAACCGGCTCAACGGTGGCCTGGAATAATCCTGATACAGATATTGATTATAGTGTAACACCCACCAGAACCTATGAAACCGCTTCTGGTCCATGTCGCGACTACACAACGGAAGCTGTGATTGAGGGGAGAGCAGAGATTGTTCATGGCACTGCCTGTCGGGGAGATGATGGATCATGGCATGTGACTAATTAATATAAGACTTTAAATTTTTTACTCATGCAACAAATCAAGATTGAATATCCTCCTCTAATATTTCAATCCAGTGTCTAACAGGGATATCGGTTGCCTGCTGTAAATGCAGTTGGCAACCGATGTTAGCTGTCAAAATCACATCCGGTTTTACCGCCTGCAAAGATTCTATCTTTTTCTTTCTCATTTTTTCAGATAGATCTGTTTGTAACAACGAATATGTTCCTGCAGAACCGCAACATTGATCTGTATCTTCTACGTCGCATATTTGATATCCAAGTTTTTTAAGTAATTGTTCTGTTTTGTCTTTCATTTTCTGACCATGCTGTAGGGAACATGGATTCTGAAATGCAAATCTATTAGTACTTGCATTGATTATTCCCCTGAGTTTCCCAACACCTTCGGTAACAATGATCTCCCCGATGTCCCTTGCAATCATTGAAATGTGACGTGCTTTATCCTGGTAAACAGGATCATTTCTCAGTATATAACCATACTCCTTGATCATGGCACCACAACCACTGGCTGATATCACAATTGCCTCTGTCCCTTGCTCAATATCAGGCCACCAGGCATCTATATTATTTTTTATAAAAAACAATGCTCTATCATCAACGGCCATGTGATGATCGATAGCACCACAACATTTTTCACCCTGACCGATTATTGTTTCGATATTGAGCCTGTTTAATAACCGTGTTGCCGCATAATTTGTCTCAGGTGAAAGTGAGCGCTGAACACAACCTGAAAATAGTATCATTTTACGTGTGTGCCCAGATGTAGGCTTGGATATATGTTCAGAGGATTGAATCCTCCTGAGTTTACTGCCCTCCGGGATCATCCGGCGATACTTGTTGGGCAATAAATATCTTATGCTTTGCCCTAGCCTGAGAAAAAATGAAAATCTTCCCGGATAAGGTAGGATTAACCTGAGTAAATAACGATATAATCTATCTGTTGAAGTTCGGCTGACCTTCCTGCTGAGCTGTTGTCTACCAATATCAAGAAGGTGTCCATATTCAACCCCTGATGGGCAACTGGTTTCACATGCAAGGCAGGTAAGGCATCTATCAAGGTGCAACTGGGTTTTCCTGCTGACATCCTTTCCTTCCAGCAACCCTTTGATAAGATAGATGCGCCCCCTTGGTCCATCTAGTTCATCCCCCAATAATCTGTAGGTCGGGCAAGTTGCAGTACAAAAACCACAATGCACGCAACTTCTCAGTATTCTCTCAGCTTCGAGTCCTTCAGGTGTTGTTTTTAATGCTTCGCTGATATTTGTTTGCATACGCCCAAACTACTTGGAAATGTAGGTTTCAGCAAGATAAGAAAGAACCATATTCAAGGCAGTTTGGGTAAAAAATTCAGAATTCCTTGTAAAGTCGACCACGGTTCAAAATTTTTTTCGGATCAAACGCATTTTTCAAAGCGAGATGCAGATTTCCAATGCCGGCTGATAGTGGGTGAAAAATATCGTCATTTTGATTACCCCCTCTAAATAAGGTGGCATGTCCGCCAACCATACCCACTACCCGGCGCACCTGTTCGACAGGCTCTGATGTTTTCAGCCAACGTAGTGCACCACCCCACTCGATGAACCATTGCCCATGCAGATTCATTGGCTTGGTTGTCGAGGGCACAGAGAGTCGCCAAAGCTTTTTGTTATCTGAAAAAAAATCATGCTCATGATCTCGCAAAGACTGCCAATAGTGTTCTCCATCAGAATACTCGGAAAATTGGAGTTGACTGGCTGCAGCAATAACAGCATTCCTATGCCCGGATAAGCGAATAAAAATATTATTGTCATAAAAACTTGCGGCAGACAGTGGAACAGATTGTCCAGCCCATTGATTCATTATATTGATCGCTGTTGCAGCATCTGCCTCACCTTTTAGTGTCAGCTCATAGTCTGGTGTGGGCAACACTTTCAAGGAGACTTCCAATAATACGCCCAGTGTCCCCATCGCACCTGTCATCAGCCTTGATACATCATAGCCAGCGACATTTTTCATCACTTGACCGCCAAAATTGAGAATCTCTGCTTTACCATTAAGACATTTAAGACCAAGCACAAAATCCCTGACAGCACCTACATAGGGTCGTCGTGGACCAGATAATCCACAGGCAACCATTCCACCTGCCGTCGCAGTTGTCGAAAAGCAGGGAGGCTCAAAAGCCAGCATTTGATCATGATTCGCTAATACTTCGTTAATTTCTGAAATTGTAGTTCCAGCCCGAACAGTTATGACCAATTCAGTAGGCTCATAAGAAATTACACCTGAATTGGCTGATACATCAAATTGCTCTGCTTCAATTTTTCTACCATAAAATGCCTTCGAATTCCCTCCTTGTATACACAATGGCATCTCTGATGAATAGGCATCTTGTACTTGTTGCTGATATTGCCGAACTATTTTGTCTGTCAAAATCTTTCCAGATCCGGGT
>JACZSJ010000001.1 GCA_022574295.1 Pseudomonadota bacterium | reverse complement strand
GCAACTTTCTTCTTAGCTATTTTCTTTTTTGCCGCCCGCTTTTTAGCTTTCTTCTTAGCCATAACAAAACCCCTCATATAAGTAAATCAGGACAATTATTTGGTCACCCATAGCCATATTACACTTAAGTATCTGTTACACATACGAAACTGTTTCATTTCGAGTCTGCCCCGTTCGACCACTCCGGCACCTCTCCAAAACAAACTATTATCTTAAACCACGATACTATTTATCTGTTACAACAGATTTGATTCGCTACCTCCATGTAGCTCACCCTGCGGGCGGCTGTACCGTCCAAATTTATTCCAGATAAATTTGTCGAGTCTGCCCCGCTATTCCACTCATCCATGAGTTCCACCCCTTTGGGGCCATCGTTCCGCGATGTTCACAAAACTGCAGGAGCATGTTTTGAACATCACGCTGTGCGTGATGGCCTGAAAGGTAAGCCACAAGGATGTGGCGAATAAATTCGTTCCAGACGAATTTGTCGAACACTCCGGCATCTCTCCTCTAATAACAATTATGATTAATGAATCTAAATAATACGTACTATTTAAACAGCTTGTAAAGGAAAGTCCCCGCTATTCTTGAGTGGGGAAATTGTGGTAGACTGCACGCCAGTAAGTTTTAACTGGCAGCGGACTCGGCATGCAAATATGTCGGGTCCTTTTTTTTGCTCCCCCGCTCTTTTTTAATGACACCGTATTTTTTTCAGTTATTAAGCTGGCAAATAAGCATATCTACTTGTTTTTATTGTTATTTTCTGAATTCTACAGTGTAATTAAATAGAAGCAGTGGCTTTACCGCATGATTTTCTACTGAAATAAACCCTAAACCACATGATATTGTGGTTTATTTACCACTTGACCACTGTCTATTGTGGTGCTATACATCGCTAGCAATAGAAAACCCATCGGCCAGTCAATGATATGGGCCGGTGGAATACGGGGATGTAAATGGGGAAAATCATGTTGCAAATGAAATCTTGTCATTGGCTAACGCCCATGATGTCTTCCCTCTCGTCTCGAAACCGATTTTACCGTGACCGCCTAATAGCGGGAAGCCAAGACGGAACTTGGCTATTGCCTGGTGTCTCCATCCTCTTCCGGATGCCAGGCTTTCTTATTCCAGAGTGAACTTCTCCTAAAAGTGAAGTTCTTTTAAACGCACCAATCCTTAACAAGGTTGGTGCGTTTTTCTTTGGTCTACAATCTTCACCGTTCAGTTGAATTATTCTAGTAAGCAACGGACTTGAGATAGTCTTCTGGTTTGGCCTTTGTCTTAAGCATTTTTTTGAATACGCCCATATCATTCTCTTCAAGCCACCACAATCCCGATTCAGATTTTTTTACGAATTCCGGAAACGCCTTATCTACCATATCAAAATCAGATAATTGCCTTGCATTCTTATTACTGGCACTTAATGATTTAACCAACATGGTGTGTTCAGCTTTCAGCTTTCCGGCCAGCCACAGAGCCAGGCTATCTGAAGTCACGTCCCAGTTTGAGGATAGTTCCTGGGACCTATCAATTATTTTGCATGGTAACCAAACAGGAACCTTGTTCTGGTTAACGATCTCCTCAATATCTTTAATTGAATCTGTCAGGGAAAGATCTGGTTCAATAGATTTTAGCAAGTGCGCAGTTTGCTCCATGGCCAACAAAGCCATTTGATGAGCTGCCTTATCATCAAATCTCCATTTTTTTTGTGCTTCACGAACCTGAGCTGCAAAACTTCCACCACCGGGAACAATCACCAACTTGCCTCTACCAAACTCAACAATAATTGATAACCATTTGTTCAAGCTACCTGACGACAACAAACTACCGCCAAGTTTAATGATCCACATGATTATGGTTTTTCAAGTTCGAATAATGCAAGCAATGCGGATGCCTTATCAAAACATTCCTGATACTCAGCATCCAGTCGTGAATCCATGACGATACCCCCGCCTGCCCAGAAATACATTCGACCTTTGTGATGCACCAGTGTACGAATTGTTATATTACTATCCATATTGCCATCAAAGCCGATGTACGCCATTGAACCACAATAGATACTGCGTCTGTGAGGTTCAAGTTCTTCAATGATTTCCATCGCACGTAACTTTGGGGCACCTGTAATAGAACCTCCCGGAAAGCAACCGCGTAATAAATCCAGAGCATGAGTATTTACAGCCAGTTGTCCGATGATGGTGCTGACTAAATGATGTACCCTGGCAAAACTCTCCAGAGCAAACAGTCTGGGAACAGATACACTGCCAGTACGACATGATTTCCCGATATCATTACGTAAGAGATCGACAATCATAAGATTCTCTGCACGATCCTTTTTACTTTCCAACAAATCTTCGCTTAATGCCCTGTCTTCATAAACATCAGATGAACGCCGCCGCGTGCCCTTGATTGGTTTGCTTTCAACCAGGCCATTATCAACCTTCAAAAACCTTTCTGGTGATGTACTTAATACTGATCCTTCAGGAATCTTAAAGAAACTACTATAGGGGGCAGGATTTAATCTTCGTAATTTCAGATAAGCAGTCCAGGGATCGCCAGTTACATCAACTGTAAAACGTTGAGCCAGATTGACCTGATAGCAGTCCCCTTCTCTGATGTAATGCTTAATTTTGTTGAATGCACGTGCATAAAATTCATTGTCCATATTTACCTGTAAACCTGAACACACCTCGAAGTCGTCTGCACCTGATGTTGATGTACCTGACTCTGTATTTGTCTGAAACAGATCAAGTAGCTCATCCCATTCATCAAATGTTTTTTCGTCTTTTCCGTATCCTGTGAGCCACGTCCTGCGTTGTTGATGATCTGTGACGACTGCCCAATCATAAATACCAATAGCCATATCAGGCATGGCAATATCATGCTCGGAAATTTCGGGTATTTTTTCTATCCCGCGTCCAAGATCATAGGCAAAATAACCCAGTGCACCTCCAGCGAAAGGAACTGTTGAGAGTTTGTTCTGATTCTCACCAAGCAATGTCTTCACCAGTGAGAATGGATCGTCTGAAGAATGCTCTTTTTTTCCATTTGCATAAACTATTTCTGTCTCATCCGCGAAGGTCTTCAACATGATGTAGGGACGCGCAGCAATAATATCGTATCGTCCTAGATCAATGTACGGATAGCCGCTATCCAGAAAGATGCTCCAGTGTTCTTTTGCAAGAGGTGTAAATAGAAGCGAAGAATCGCGACAATATGGCAACTCTGTCAATTTAAATGTCAACTGACAAGCCTCGTAATCTGTGCAACTGAAACCGCAGCAGCACAACTCAGCACTTTTTGTTCATCTTCTTTGGAACAAGTAAGAAAATTAGTAAAGTCGATATATCTTAAGTTATTTTTTGATGCCAACTTGCGTACCAGAAAGCGGCCTGCGCCTGCACCAACTAAACAGCCTACTTTCTTTAGATCAGGCCGTGACAATATTTTAATAAGCGATCCATTGATTCTTTCCAGTTGAGAATCTGCCACATGTTCAGCCATGTCTTTAACGTGGGGGATATCATTTTCATCCTGAATATCCAATCCGACCATTCTTGCCAACCTTCTCGCACTATCACACTTTGTTTTATCTGCCCCATCTGCTGCTGGCAGCAAATCATCTTGTTCATTCAACTCATCCGTTAAGCGATAGACATCAGCCATTGTTGAAAAATTCTCAGCCGCAATATTTTGCCATTGACCATCAAAAAACATTTTATTCACAACGGCCATGACAGGCGTTCTGATAATGCCAGTATATACAAGTTCATTGTTTCGCAGTCTTTCATAATCAGTAGTACCAGAATTTAACAACTTCCCTGATGTAAACGGGATAATGTCTGTCGTCGTACTACCAATATCAATCAATACAGCATCATCTAAATGTTGCGCGACAAAACTGGCTGTCGCGTGCCAGTTTGCTGATGCAATATCAGCGATATGAGAATTTAATTGATTAGCTTTGATTAAACCGCTTTCCCCAGCATATAAATGATAGGGTTCATTTTTGAAGTGATTTGAAAGAAACCGGACCAATTCCTTCACCCCCGTGCGCCTGTCCCTGAAAATATCAGCCAGTTCTGCTGTCATCGTGATTGTGTGCGTGACTGGTTCATCAGTGATTTGACTGTGTATCTCTGACATTGCATTTTCCAGACTGGCTAGACCTTCCCATAGGGGTGTCGCCAGTTGTTCCGCAAATATCACACAGCCATCATGGTCAATCGATGCTATTTTTAAATGCGCACCACCAATATCCCAGCCAATATATGTATTAAACGACATCTGTTTCATCCAACGACAAACTCACAGGCAAAAACTGTTTTTTATGAACCTCAGGAATAACCCCATTTTGCCAGATGGATAAGATTAATTCTGCAGGATTTAAAGATAAAGATTGTCTTAATCCCGCATAGGAAGTCGTTAATCTGGGGTTTATCTCTAAAACGACAGGCCAAGATTCAGACCCATTATCAGGTATTATCAAATCAACACCGATGTATCCTCTCAGACCCTCATCAGCTTTGGCGATTTTCTGTGCGATCATATCGAATTGTCCCCACTGCTCCTGCAGGCCATTAACAACAAGTCCTGTTAATTCGCCTTTCCCATTATTAAAGCAGAATTCCTGCTTATTGCATGCTAATAATTGTGTTTGTCCCTGATAACAGATCATTGAAAGACTTGCTGGAGTACCTGTCTGATATTTTTGAATTACGAAATGTCCAGTGTCAATTGATTTTCTTAATTGTTTTAAATCTTCTCTATCAGCACAGAAATAACAATCTTCAGCGCCAACACCATCATCAGGTTTAATCACCCAGCCATTTTCACTGTCAGGAATAGTTTCATCTTTGAATAACATAGTTTCAATGCATGGAATATTATTTTTTTCCAGTAAGTTGGCTGTCTGTAATTTACTACTTGCAGACTTTACTGATTCTGATGAACATCCCAACACGTGACAGTCAGCTTGCTCAGCCATTAATGTCAAATTAAATAAAATATCATCATTCTCAGGTGCAATCATCCAGACTGCATCCGCGTCATTCATGCAAGATTGCCAGACACGATAGACGTCCCCTTTTATTGGGATTGATTCAACGGGCAACAATACGGGGGCAAGACGTTTATCACGTGTCGTGATGATGTCTGTGAAACCGGAATCCAGAAGATCAGTCAGTAGTGCTTCAAGCATCATGTTGCCTTCCCTGACTAAATTATCAGGCAACTCATTGTCTTGAAGACCACCACCCGTGATAAACTCACAAATAAATAAACGCATCAGTTAATATTTCGGTACTCTCATGGAAATTATTCCTGTCATTGACATACACCGGGGGCAGGTTGTCCACGCTATCAAAGGCCAGCGCCAAAATTATCTTCCATTACAAACATCCCTTTGTAAAAGTAATTCTCCGGAAGATATTGTACATGCCTTTATTAGCTCCTACCCGTTTAAAACAATTTATATTGCTGATCTTGATGCCATTGAGGGGCGAACAAACAATAACAAGATCATTGGACAGTTACATGAGTCATTTCAATCGCTGACTTTCTGGGTCGATCAGGGTCTATCATCGCCAACTGATCTTAAAAACCAGTGTTGCGGACAACATGTAATTGGCAGTGAAACGAAAATTTCTCCTGATACGTTGAATGAGATCATTACATTAATACCGGATATTATTTTGTCATTGGATTTTCAGATGGATACATTCCTGGGGCAGGAAATTTTATTACAAAACAATGATCTATGGCCAAATAGAATTATTATTATGAGTCTTGCTCATGTTGGCTCAAATAATGGACCAGATTATAAACTCATCTCCAACCTGAAAAAAATGGCTGGTGACAGGAAGATATACGTCGCGGGCGGTGTGCGCCATGAAGCTGACCTGGAGTTATTAGATGAAATGGGTGTAGATGGTGTACTTATCGCAACTGCGTTACATAGACAACGAATAACAAACGAGACACTCAACAAATTTACACAAAAAAATGCCCCGTAAAACGGGGCATTTAATAATGAAGCTCTGCTGAAAAACAGCTTAATATTATTTTTTTATATCTTAGTCATGCGCAGCGAACGGATGAGCTGCAGAACCACGCTTGCTCAATACTTCAGAAGCCTTTGGCTCACGAGTTACCGCACGTTTAATTGAAAGCTTGGTAGCCTCGTAGTTATAGTCCTGGATTTTAGTGTCGTCATCAGCTTCCCAGTGAATGAACACACCAACACAAATAAAGATATCATCAGCTTCTTCAGCAGGGATGGTACCATCTTCAACACAATCCATCACGGCCATAGCGACAGCACGCTGTGCAGGACCGAACATTTGAACAGCCTGTTTTGCACCCTTGATGGTTACTTTGTTAAAGAGAATTGTATTAGGTTTACATGCCAGATTTGGAGCAACAAGAGCCAACACAGTACTAAAGCCATCTTTATTGTTTGTCAGGGCATTACAGAAAGCTGCTTCAGCAGCACCTCCGCGAGGACCCATCATCAAATCAATATGAGCAACTTCGTTGCCATCACCAACCAACGCTTCACCAATTAAAACTTTATCAATGACTGCCATTTTATTATCTCCTCCAGCTAGAAAGCCAAACAGTTTTCCGAATAGTGACATAGTCTGTTTTCCTATCTAGTAGTTTAAAAATATGGGGAGTTCATCCCCGACCAAATGAGCCAACGCACGGATAAAAAGACATAATATCTGTACGCCAACAATTCTAAAAATCCTAAAATTCTGCTTTCATCAGATGAAATACTAGGAGGCTCGCTGCAGTCAAATCTGCGCTGGTCCCCGGATTAGCTCCCTTTTCTTTCAGTTCCTCATCAAACTTCATCAGCATTTCTATAGCATCTTCCGGACTATCATTTTCTTGAAACGCTTTTGCAATAGGAACTGCATTTATTTTTATTTGCTCTGCTACTTCCAGACCGAATTTCCGCCTGATATGTGAATCAGGAAATTCAGCCAAAAACCCCATATAACAGGCTACAGCAGCCCATTCTACACTATTCCATCGAACTGCAAAATCTCCAATGCATTTATATCCCATAGAAAATATGTCCATAAAATCTGTAACATATTGTTTCGCAATAGAATCCCTGTTTTTGGCTTCCATCATCGCCTTGTTGAGGCTAATACCGTCCTCCAATTTTTTATTTACATCGTATTTTTTGCTCTCACCCAACCCACCTGGACTGGCATGGCAAATGGCCTCAAATACACAGGCTGCATCGTTTGCATCCAACCCGCTTAGTACAACGCCCAAATTTGATCGAAGCGAGGATTTTCCAAGCTCCGCTGCCCTAAGCAGAGGAGCAAATAACAACAACATGCCCAGATTGGTGTTGCAACCGATCCCGGAAATTGTCGCTCTAACGCTCTCAAGCACACGTTCCCCAACCGATAACGCAGGATCACACAGTATTGGGCTGGTTATTTCTGCACTTCTAACAAAATCGCCCACTGTCATGTCGTGACCTTCAGAATAACGACTAACATTTCCCGGTTTTAGTGAATTCACCTCTATGATAAAACTACTCATAACAGCATCCTGAAAACCGGACACCTGGGACGGGTTTATCATTAAGTTCTATTTTTGCTCAGGCTATTGCTCAGTTCAGGACAGTCAGTGAGTCGATTGACCATGTCGTCGATTAAACTTGAGGCGATATTGATATCTGTGACCTTTTGCAGTCCCCACCATGCGGGAATGCTATTCACTTCAATGACTTGCAACCGTCCATTGGTATCTGGAATCAAATCAACGCCACCATAATCAATGCCGACAGCTTTAACAGCGGCCTCTGATAGTTGACATAATTCCCCATCTAACCTCAGGGGTTCACATTGAGCACCCTGGGCACGATTGGTGATCCACGATGTGCTACGCCGTATCATGGCAGCTATTGCCTTGCCATTAATGACAAAGACCCTGATATCAAATGAGTCTTTGTCCCCACAGTCTATAAAGGACTGCAAATAATAAACACCCGCGAAATATTCATCATGAATCAGCCCGGTATCGCTATCAAGTAAATGTACACCTATGCCTTGTGACCCGAATAATGGCTTAATCACCAGTTTCCCCCCCTGTCCGCACTGCTGCCGGTAAATGAATTCGGCTTTTTCATTTGATTCACAAACCCATGTTTCTGGAGTGGGTAATCCCGCTTGCTTGAGGAGAAAGCTGGTCATCGCCTTGTCGACTGTTCGCTCAATCCCACGAGGGTTGTTATACACAACAATCCCCATCTCAGATAAGGTATGCAATATATTCAAACGAAATATTACCTGCTCAAGGGTGCCGCCTGGCACACCCCTGACAAAAACAGCTAAGGGGTCATTTTCAAATCCAGGAAGATTGATCTGAGTACCAGAATCAGTGATATTCATCAGACATTCCATGGAAGAAACATACTGACTACTCAAACCATGTGCGGCCAATGCTTCCTTAAGCTGGCGACCATGCCAGCCGGGTTCATCCGTAACAATTGCTATTTTTGGCTTAATGTCAGCCACATTTATTGCTAAACGATTTATCCAGTAATGCCAAGTTTAAATTCCCAGCATGGAATGTATTGCCACTTTCCAGTGCAGTCACGGCAACCTTAGCTGGGCTGAATAACATAGGATCAATCTTATAAAAATCATAACCAACATCTTTAAATACTTCGCCAAACGGCTTGCCATAATCACGTGAAGTACTACTTGGCAATTCACTCGCCATCACTGCAGCCTCATCATCATCCATCTCTACAAACAGATGAACCTGTCCGCTAAATAAAATAGCGTCATTGGTGCGACTCATTGCAGTTATTGTATGATTTGATGGTGGGCAAATAAGTGCACTGCCGGCACCGTCAACGATTTTGGCAATACAAAAACCCAGAGTATGCGCCTTATGTAATGCCGTCTCCAATACCCTGGCAACAATCTGGACGCTTCCGCACAGGCTTGATGTCGGTGTTAATATTAGTGTTAATTTATCTGTGGAAATTCCACACATTTTGGCAACATGATCGGCGACATCTACAGGGGGGATGCTATCAGTTTCTATGACCAGACATGCTGATTCAGCTTTATCTTTGTAGCCCAATTCCTGAAATAGTTCTTCCTTGCTGCCCAATGCACGACCGGGCCCTGAGCCCAATGCATTAAAAGCATCCTCGCCTTTTCCATGTGACAATTTCCAGCCTGCATATTGACTGGCCAGGCAAGAAAGTACCGGATGTGATGTATGAATATCGACGTTCCATGACCATTTATCATAGTTTGATGTCGCGCGAAGATTAACCTTACCAAGCCCCCCTAAACAGATTTCCGAGATAAGACGACCCGCTTCAAGCCCCCCCATGGCATTGATACCTGCATCAATCACCGTTGTTCCATTACTCAGCGTTGAAACATCTAAACGCAAGGCAATTGCATTATCGATCAAAGATTGTACGATTGGTGCGCTCAGCGCGTTGACGCTGGGGAAATGACTGTCATCCAGTTTAGACATAAAAATTTACCTGCTTAATTTAGTCAAAAGTTATTATTATTCATTTATTATTATGTTTCAAAAATCCTACTTATAGAATTTCTCTTGGCAGAATTGGTTTTTTATATTTACTAGCTTCTGCAAATACTATGCTGCCTTTAGTGACAGCCCTAATAACGCCCTTTGTCTGGCAAGTCTCATCATCAACTGCTCCTTGGCGCTAGTGGTATCAAATCCTTCGGCATGTACCGTGCAAACAGGTTCACCTTTGGCTATTGGCTTACCCTGCTTTGGCCGATCAGTGACCCAGCCCGGCCACTTCAGAAACGGTATTGTAATACTTTCCCCAGCATATAATACCCCCAGCGCTCGCGATAGGCCTTGACTCGATTCAGGGTCAAGACCAGGATCAGATTCAGGCCCTGGCATCTTTCCATTAAAAGCGGCCAAATGTTGAACGAATAAGCTCTCCCTGAATTCATACAATTCAAACGTTGCTGTGGGACGTGGATTAATTTCAAGAATTGAATATTGCCCTGCCTCTTCAACGATAAAATCCAGACTACATAGACCTTTCAGATTGAATGATGGTACCAATTGTCTGATTGCATCAATCACTTGCTGACATAATTCATTAGGCAAGTTTGCATTTGAAACGGCCCCTGCAAAAGTAAAGTCACGATATTCATCACAGACCCATGTTTCATTAAAACCAAGTACGCGGAATGAATTACCATCTGCAAGAAATGTGACTGAATAATTTTTACCCCGCAAAAAAACCTGGCAATAACAAATTGATGCCAGCTTCATTCCCTTTTTATAGGGTCTGACGTGTCCACCTCCGGCCCCACCAATCGTCTTTATAAGAAAAGCTCCTTTAGACTCTGCAGGTTTATCTTTATCAGTGAAAAAATCAGGATATGGTAATGCGAGTTCTCCCAATCTTTTAAAAAAAACGACGGGATCATTCACTTGTTTAACGACGCTGGAATGGTTCCCTATCACCGAAAATCGTTGCTCTAACTGTGCCAATAAATCCGGACACTCCTCAAGTCCGCTACCCACAACAATACGAAGTTCAGGATTGTTGATCACATATTCAGTAACAATGTCGATTAACGCTTCAGAATTACTTCTGCCACTGAAACCAGTGACGGAGTGGTTTGAAAGTGTACTTTCGACGGTATCTTCATCTACAAAGAGATCAATCACGTGCGTGTCAATCCCTGCACGTTTCGCAGATACAGCCAGGGCACGACCAGATTGCGAAATAATCAGAAATTGATTATTTCGCGACATACTCCCGCGCAACCTTGAAGGCTTCATCATGATCCAGGTAAAGTGCCTTATCTGATTCTTTCATCAGTTCAAACATGCGGTAATGCACCTTGTATTTCACGTTACCCATTGCTAATGCACCAATTCCCACAGCTTTGCTCGGTGTGAAATCAAGTTCCTTGCCCATGTCATGCACTTCGACACCTTCTATACCCAACGGAGGGACGGCGTTTGCGTCTGCAGCAATAATCAGATTTTCTGCCATTTCTAATTGTGCCCGTGATAACACCTGCAACCCAGTTTTGGCGGAACCAATCACAATTTCCGCACTTTTTATCATTTTATTGAGTGATTCTTCAGTGCTTCCATCTCCTCCCTTCATATTGACATGGAATTTGCCGTTATTTTCTTCAGCAAATTCCTGTGCCACATCAAAACCCCGACTACTGATTAAATATACATCTGCACCACAATGTGCAGCTATGATTCCAGCACACACACCGACCGGACCTGTACCCCCAATAATATGCACACTTTTACCTTCGAGTGAGTCTCCCGTTTTGTTTTTTACCCAAAGCTCAATACAGGCAATCATAGCAGCAGCCGTAGTAATCGCCCCACTTGGGTCAGCAAATACTGAAATTTCGAAGGGTGGTACCATGGCAGCCCTGGCTCGATTCAACATATCAATCGCCAATCCAAATGAACGTCCACCAATAAAAATACTGGTTCTCTTTACTCCTGTAGGGCCTCTGGAAAAAATAGTATCCTGAGTAAGCATATGAATATCATCCAGTGTCACTTCATCATAGGGGATGACGCTATCATATTCGGCCTCATAGGCCATGTTGACATCAAATGGACTGACATTCCTGGTCGGGTTAAACATATGCAGCAAATAGGGATCTTTCATTAATTCTTCCTTACTTTATTGTTTATAATTTTTTATTGATGACTTTGTAAATTAATGTCTTGAGGCAACTGACCATCAATAATTATGTCAGCCTTTGTGTTGCGTGCTGTACATAGGCAAAAGTCCAGATTCTTTTCATTCTGCCAATTTTTACGCAATAATTGCAGCGTTTGGTAGGCCTTTAGTTCATTTGCATAGACGGCAAAACCAGTCGGGCCCCATGAACTTTGACCGACGCCTGCCGCACCGTGCAACAACGTCCAACGCATAATTTCTGCAACTTGCTGGCTGCTATAATGACCATTTTGTGCATCTGAGAAATGTTCACCCATCATAGTTTGTATTTCGGTGATCGCAGCGCCAAACTTATCGCAATTTTTCTCTGCCAGCGCGGGTAAAAGTTGCATGAGCACTACTCTACAGATTCGTGCGCTGTCATCCTCATTCATTGGAGGTAATTGCTCAAAGATTTCTTTTTCAGGGTTACCGTTGATTCCCTCTACATCTTTATCGAATACCAGTAATATTCGCCATTCTTCAGGGAAATAACATTGACTAACAATCGGAGGCACCTCTGTTGATTCACCTCTACCTCCATCGACTAAAAACCCACCCATGGTGAATGCGCCCACACCAATACCTGAGCGTGCACCCCGCTTCATCAATATAGCTACTTCTCTAGTAGATATTTGAAAGCCGTAAAGTCTTGCAATAGCGATACCAATGGCCAGCGAAAGTTGCGTCCCTGAGCCCAGACCGGCATGTTCAGGTATCGCATCATGAATTGTAATTTCCACGCCACCCTTGATCTTGAGTGCGTTGATAATTCTGGACACGTACTCGGTACCACGGTTACTCGACGGGCCATGTATCACAATAGCATCTGATTTTTTTGCTGTTATATGTGTGAAGATGTCAGATAAAGACAAGCCCAGGCTACCAAACTGCCTGCCTAAACCACCATGCATATCCATAAATCCCAGATGCAGACGCGCAGGTGCAATGATACTGATTGATTCATTGCCTGCTACTGATAATTGTTGATTTTTCATTGACTTACAAATGGGTTTGAATATTTTGTATTATTTTATGAAAATTGGCCTGTTATCATACTGTAAGTTAGACTTTTGAGGTACTGGCGAGAACATTTTTTCATAGTATTCTAATCGTGATGCGCGTTTTTGCTGTTCTCGACAAAAATTCCAGACTATAATGTCAACATACGGTTGAGTACCCACAATATATAAAACCAGATTCAGATGCCTGAAAGGTCAGTCTGGTTTGCTAACCCGTCGAACACCCAAAAAATTAAAGCGTGAGGACAACATGGCGGAAACCATGATATTAGTGCCCGGGCGTTCCAGTAAACAGGGCACGGCTCTAAACAAGGGCAAACTAAAGCCGGAATACCTGTTAGTCACAAGTACCCTGGAGATGAACAGTGACGATATGCAACGTCTCGGCCTGGAGGAAGGTGATTCAGTTCGTCTAAGCAATGAAGTTGGAGAAACGGTCGTTACTTGCAAAGGTCGTAAACCCGAAGACTTGCCGTCAGGCATACTATTCATCGCATATGGGCCACCCTCTTCTCAATTGATGGACGGTGATACGGCTGGAACCGGCATGCCTATATCTAAAAATATTGAAGTACTGGTAGAAAAAGTAACAGTGAAAAATATCTGAAAATTCTGATACATGAGGCCAGAATAGTAATGAGTGAGAATATAAAGATTGTTAAAAATGCAACCTGTACATTTTGCGGCTGTGTCTGCGATGACATGGAACTCACTGTCGATTTGGATGAAAAACGGATCATCAAAGCAAAAAATGCCTGTGTTTTAGGCCGCGCCTGGTTTGCTGAACATACCATTGGCGATTGGCCCGTTGCCATGATCGATGGTAAAGAAGTGAGCAAAGAGGAAGCCATTGAAGAAACCGCACAAACCCTGGTCAAAGCAAAATTCCCTATCATCTATGGTCTGAGTGACACTACTTGCGAGGCCCAGCGCCAGGCTGTCGCAATCAGCGATATTATCAGAGGCACGATTGATACAACGACATCAGTCTGCCATGGGCCAAGCGGTCTGGCATTCCAGGGTGTTGGTGAAAGCACCATGTCATTGGGTGAAGTTAAAAATCGCGCCGATCTGGTGATTTATTGGGGAGGTAATCCCGCTGCATCCCATCCACGTCACTTCACACGCTATACAGTCACACCGAAAGGCATGTTTATACCAAACGGGCGCAAAGACAGGACCGTTGTCTTGGTCGATATCAGAAAAACACCCAGTGCCCCGGTAGCGGACTTATTTATTCAGGTCAAGCCTGGTAAAGATTTTGAAGTCCTCTGGGCTTTGCGTGCACTCGTGAAAGGCAAAAATATTGATCCTTCGATCGAAGAAGAGACCGGTGTGTCATTAGCAACGCTGGAAGACCTAGTCGATAAAATGAAAAATTGTCGTTATGGCGTCCTGTTTTTTGGCATGGGATTAACCATGACCCGTGGTCGTCATTTTAATTCCGGTGCAATAATGGCGCTGACAACCGATTTAAATGAATTTACCCATTTTGTCACCAAACCCGTCAGAGGACATGGTAATGTTACTGGTGCCGATAATGTCCTCTCCTGGCAAACAGGTTATCCTTTTGGGGTCAATTTCAATCGGGGTTATCCGAGATTCAATCCCGGCGAATTTACCACCGTCGACACTCTCTCAAGAGGAGATGCCGATGCTGCCATGTTTATTGCCAGTGACCCGGCTTCTAATTTCCCCAAAGTGGCGATCGAACACATGAAGAAAATTCCGGTAATATCGCTTGACACCAAACAGACAGAGACTAGCAACCTTGCTCATGTTGCTTTTGCCACATCGACTTATGGGATTAACACGGGTGGAACCGTTTATCGCATGGATGATGTCCCCATTACCATGCGATCAGCGTTCGACTCACCCTATCCTGATGATGAAGAGATTTTAACGGCAATAAAAAAACGTGTTCAGGAACTTGTTTGGGCAAAACAAGGCATCAAGATAGCCGTTGGCGAAGCCAGGGTCGCATAAACCAGGGTTGCATGAAAAAGATAAAGTAAGAAAAATAATATTAACCTGTAGAACAATAAAAGAAGAACAAGCATAAAATAAGGGAGAGAAATGGCGGCAACACTGCGCATTGTTAATGGCAAACTTTATGATCCCATTAACAATATTGATGGGAAAGTCCAGGACATCTGTATCGAAGATGGCCGAATTGTTGATTCCGTCTCCGACGATGCAACACGCATCGATGCACAGGGCATGGTCGTCATGCCCGGTGGTGTCGATATCCACTGCCACATTGCCGGCCCTAAAGTAAACGCAGCACGTAAATTACAACCGGAAGATCATCGTCGAGATCCCCATCCGGGCACACCCTTCACTCGTTCTGGCACCGGGGGAACTGTCCCCTCAACATTTGCAACCGGTTATCGCTATGCGACATTAGGTTATACCACTGCCATGGAAGCCGCAGTAACTCCCATTGGTGCAAGACACACGCTTGAAGAATTTCATGACACTCCTATCATTGATAAAGGTTTTTACGTCTTGCTTGGTAATAATATTTTTCTGCAAAATTTATTAAGAGAAGGAAGAAAAGAAGAGTTCAGACAAGCCGTCGCCTGGTGGGTAAATTCAACTAAGGCTTACACAGTTAAACTGGTCAACCCGGGCGGAGATGAACCCTGGAAAGGCAAAAAAAATTCAAATGTCTCCAATATTGATGAGAAATTTGACGGTCTTTCACCCAGACAAATCATTGAAGCATTTATCACCACGGTGAATGATATGGGCTTCCCTCACCCGGCCCATATTCACTGTAATAATCTCGGTCACAGTGGCAACTACAAAACAACATTGGAGACCATGCGCACTGCCGGCGATCAGCGCGCACATCTGGCCCACATCCAGTTTCACAGCTATGGTGGAGAATTGGGTAAAAATCCGGATTCAAAAGCCGCCGAAATTATTGAATATGTCAACACACATCCAAATATCACCTGCGATGTCGGCCAGGTCATGTTTGGTAAGGCAACTATTATGACAGCGGATGCACCACTGGCTTATGTCTTGCGTGGATTAACAAACAGCAAATGGGTAAATGTAGATACAGAATGTGAAAGTGGTTGCGGCATTCTTCCATTCAGTTATCAGGAACATATCTATATGCACACATTACAATGGGCCATCGGGCTTGAATTGTTCCTGATGTCAAAAGATCCATGGCGAGTCATTTTGTCAACAGACCATCCGAATGGTGGATCATTTATGCTTTATCCCAAGCTCATTAAATTGCTCATGGACAGAGGGTTTAGACAGGAAGAAATTTCGCGCGTCAATCAAAAAGCAATTGCCAAAACAGCACTCAACGATCTGGATCGCGAATACACATTATATGAGATTACTATCATTACACGCGCAGGGCCTGCCAAAGCATTAGGGTTGAAGCACAAGGGGCATCTGGGGCCAGGTGCAGATGCCGACATCACTATCTATGATGAAATGGATGACAAGGAAATGATGTTCAATGCCCCTCGATATGTAATTAAATCTGGCAAGGCCATTATTGCTAATCATGAATTTTGTGGTGACCATGACGGAAAGATCCTGCATATCACACCGGCGTATGACGAAAAGATCGAGGAAGTCGTTCAGCCTTTCTTCGAAAATTATTATACCATTGAATTTGATAACTATGCGGTTAGTGATAGCTATTTACATGATCATGAGATCGTACCAACGGCAAATGATAGATGACTGGCGAATACTGATGAAAATCAAGTCTACCGAAATCGTTGATACCTTTGCTGAAGCATTCAAAATGAGTGGCAGTCGGATCATTATCACGGCTGAATCAAAACAATGGGCAATGGCAGCAGCACAATCCATCACTGGCTTTGCCACCTCGGTGATTGGATGTAAATGCGAAGCAGGCATAGAAAAAGAATTATCAGCGGATGAGACACCGGATAACAGGCCCGGCATCAGCGTCCTGATTTTTGCAATGGATGCCGATGGATTGGGAAAGCGCCTGATGGAACGTGTTGGCCAATGTGTCATGACCTGCCCAACAACGGCTTGCTTTAATGGTCTTGAATCTGACACAACAGCCATTGTTGGTGGACAATTACGTTACTTCGGTGATGGCCATCAAAGCAGCAAGGTATTGGGGAAACAACGGCTATGGCGTATCCCGGTGATGGATGGCGAATTTGTCGTTGATGAACGCTTCGGTATCCAGGATGCCGTCGGTGGTGGCAATATTCTGATTTTAGGTAAAGATCAAAAAACTACATTGAGAGCAGCAACGGCAGCAACAAAAGCCATGCGAGAAATTGACGGGGTCATTCTGCCTTTCCCGAATGGCGTTGTACGCAGTGGTAGTAAGGTCGGTTCAAAATATAAAGCACTCATTGCATCAAGCAATGATGCTTATTGCCCGACTCTGCGTACCGTGTCCAGCGAATCACTGGTGCCAGAAGGTGTCAATTGTGTACTGGAAATTGTGATTGATGGCTTGAGCGAAGAAGCTGTTGCTGAGGCGATGCATGTTGGTTTACATGCCGCTGCAAAACCAGGTATCAAGCAATTATCTGCGGGTAATTATGGGGGCAATTTAGGCCAATACCATCTGCATTTGAATAAAATTCTGGAAGCAAGGGAAGCAAGCAACCAGTCATGAGTTTAAAACTTTCATTACATACAAAACCTGACGTACCACTCGAGGCAGATGTTATCTGTCCCGATAAATTAAATGGTGTGAATGAAACTGCAATCGCGGCCTTGACTGTTTTCCATGGTAATGACCAAACGGCACTTGGAGATTTTTTTACCGTGAAGGGGCAATGTGATGGTGAAATACAACTCGAAGGTGATTTAGCCAATGTTAAACACCTTGGTTCTGAAATGACGATTGGCAAGATGATCATCGAAGGTGATGTTGGCCAACATCTGGGCGCCTGCATGAGTGGTGGCGAGATCGTTGTTGAAGGCAATGCGCATGACTGGGTTGCCCCGGAAATGACGGGAGGCAAGATTACTATCAAAGGTAATGCTGGACATTTAATTGGTAGCGCCTATCGAGGCAGCCCCATCGGCATGCAAGGTGGTGAAATAATTATTCATGGCGACGTAAAAAATGAGACGGGCAATACAATGCGTGGTGGGTTGATTGCTATTGGTGGAAACACGGGTGACTTTACCGGTGTTAATATGCTTGCCGGAACAATTATTGTACTTGGCGAAATGGGGATCCGTAATGGTGCCAGCATGAAGCGAGGAACCATAATATCAATGCATCATGCACCAATGATTCCAACATTTAGTTATGTCTGTACCTATAATCCGACCTACTTACGAATGTATTTATCTTATATCAGAAAACTCGGCATGGAAGTCTCTGATGAACAAATAAATGGCAACTACAAACGCTGGATTGGTGATGCCATCGAATTAAACAAAGGTGAAATTCTTTTATACGCAAACGAGTAACTCTTTTATTAAAGGGGCCTAAAACCTTTGGGGAGGTCAATATTATGACAACTATAGTAACTGATAATTGTAAATCCTGTCGTTTCACAGATTGTGTCACTGTCTGTCCTGTCGCCTGTTTTCATTTTGATGATGAAATGTTGTATATCGATCCTGATGTATGCATTGATTGCAGTGCCTGTATCCCTGAATGCCCTGTACAAGCAATCTTTGAGGATGATGATATTGTTGCTGAAGGCAAGGAAGAATGGATTGCCATTAATGCTGAACGAGCACCTGATCTCCCTGTTTGTGATGAGCAAATGGATCCATTACCGGGCGCTGAGGAACGTAAGACGGAACTTGGTTTCTAATGATTCGTTAATAATCATTGCATAATTTTATTACATAATTCCCAGTGGGAGATATTTTTAATGGCTCAACTCGGCAGTGAACAAAATCCCTTGCGTGTTGCCATCGTTGGCAGCGGCCCAAGTGGATTTTATGCGGCAGAAGCACTTATTAAATCTGATATTGATATCAAGGTTGATATGCTGGAACGTCTCCCTTCCCCTTATGGCCTGGTGAGAAGTGGCGTCGCACCTGATCATCCAAAACTAAAACAGGCGATCTTACTTTACGATAAAATAGCACAATCACCTGAATTTAATCTGATTGCCAATATCACGGTGGGCAAGGACATTAGCGTTGACGAACTGCGCGATTCCCACCATGCAATTATATTTACCTGTGGTGCAGAATCAGACCGTAGATTGGGTATCCCCGGTGAAGATCTGGCTGGTAGTTATACAGCAACTGAATTTGTTGCCTGGTATAACGGTCATCCTGATTATCGTGATCGACAATTCGATTTATCCAATGAAGTTGCTGTGATTATCGGCCAGGGCAATGTCGCCGCCGATGTTGCCCGAATCCTGTCCAAGACAGTTGATGAATTGAAACATACCGATATCGCCGAACACGCGCTGGATGTACTAGCAGAAAGCAAGATTAAAGATATTTATGTCATCGGCCGACGTGGTCCTGCACAAGCCAAATTTACACCGAAAGAACTGCGCGAATTTGGTGAACTAGAACATTGCGATGCGGTTGTTGACTCAACAGAACTGGAATTGAATAAAGCCAGTCATATAGAACTGGAAGAAAAATCGAATATCGGCAGTAAAAAGATTTATGACTTATTCCAGAAATATTCATCCCGGGCTATATCGGGCCCGGCATCATCAAGGAAGGCACGTCGATGCCATTTCCAGTTTCTCAGGAGTCCGGTTGAATTATTAGGAGACTCAAAACTGGAGAGAGTCAGGATCGAACACAATCAACTTTCAGGTGACCCTTTTAAGCAATCTGCACGGGGCTCAGGTAAATTCTATGAACTGGAAACCGGTATCCTGTTTCGCAGCATTGGCTATCGTGGTATTCCAATGCAAGGCGTCCCTTTTCATGACGGCTGGGGTGTTTTTCCAAACGACGATGGCCGCATCACGGAGAATGACGAAATAGTGCCACAGTTCTATACTGCCGGCTGGATCAAACGAGGCCCCAGCGGCATCATCGGCACAAATCGTGCCTGCAGTGTTGCAACGGTAAATTCTCTTCTCGCCGATCTCGATACACTTGATTCGGGTGACCAGAAAGCTGGGGCTGAAACGCTTTATTCGCTACTGGATTCACGAAATGTGAGGTATATAAATTATCAGGAATGGAAATCAATTGATGCCACTGAAGTCGAGCGTGGTCAAGCGAAGGGTAAACCACGAGAAAAAATAACCTACGTCAAAGAAATGCTGGAACTACTGAATTAGGCAAGAAATTTATTCCTTATATAATGCAGAAATTGCAAAAATATCCGGCATAATTACCAGCTTACAGATTGTTTCTAATAGTGTATATTATTGCCATCTATGAAATTGATGGTGGCAGATCTGTTTAAATACATAATAAATACAATGAGTTACGCATACCTCTATCCCTTCGGGACCTTAATTTTCTAGACTAGTTGAACGATTGCAGGAAAATACCTGGAATGGCTGTATCTTAGCCATTAATAATTTTAAGTCAGTACAATAATTTTAAGTCAGTAATTACTTTCGCTATGAAAACAAAAACACATCAGACAATTGTGCTGAATGAAGTTCCTTGTCCATTTTGCAGTCTTATCTGTGATGATTTAGTCATTCAGAACAAGGACAGCAAATTAACAGTGAAAGAGAATGGCTGCGCCAAAGTGAAAGCGCATTTCGCACAACCACTGCCTGATAGTACCCCCGCTCTGAAAGGTAAATCCTGCTCTATCGATAAGGCTATTAAGGCTGCAGCCACAATCCTGAAACAATCATCTGCACCATTAATTGCTGGATTGGGCACAGATATTGGAGGCATGCGTTCTGTTATGCATCTTGCCGATAATATAGGTGCGACGATCGATCATATGCATAGTGATGGTGTGATCAGAAACACACTGGTATTACAAGACCTTGGCTGGGTGATGACGACCATGGCAGAAATAAAAAACCGGGCAGATTTTATTATCTTTGCGGGAACTGACGCATCAAATTATCCACGCTTTTTCGAGCGTGTCATATGGAATAAAAACTCATTATTCAGAAATATAAAAAAAAGGAAGATTGTTTATATAGGTGATAAGTTGAAAACTTCAACAGGAAGAAGCCCCGAAGGAAAATTACCTACGGTATTAAAGTGTGAACAGGAAGAAATCAATGAAATAATTTCGGTTTTGCATGCCATCATTGCTGGCAACATAATACAGACACCAAAAATTGCAGGAATTAGTCTTGCAACATTACTGAAACTCGCCAAACAAATGCAAGAAGCAAAATACGGTGTTATTGTCTGGGCACCTGGCGAATTAAATTTTCCACATGCCGAATTAACCATTCAAAGTATTTGTGAATTGGTTAAATATCTGACCAGAACGACGCGTTTTGCCGGATTTACCCTGGCTGGTGCTGATGGAGCAATGAGTGCAAATAATGTAAGTGCATGGCAAAGTGGCTTTCCATTACGTGTAAATTTTAGTAAAGGTTTTCCAAGACACGATGTCGGTAGAAATTCAACCAAAAGTTTACTGAAAAATAAAGAAGTTGATGCATTGATGTGGATTTCCAGCTTTAGTTCAAATACAAGGCCGCCAAAAGCGAAGATACCAACCGTTGTACTTGCCACCCCTGAGGCAAAACTGGATTTTAAACCTGATGTGTTTATCCCTGTTGCGACACCTGGCATTGATCATTCGGGCCAATTAATCCGAACAGATAACGTTGTTTCACTCCCTCTAAAAAAATTACGCGATTCAAAATATATGAGTGTTAGCGACATATTAAATCGCATTATTGAATTGATTTAGGGAATCATTGAATTATGTTAATTAAATTATCTGGTGGCACTGTCTACGATCCTGTGCATGGTATTAATGGTGAAAAGAGAGATATTTATCTACAGGATGGCTACATCACGAGAAAACCTGCCTCTTCAATAAAGATTGATAAGACATATGATCTTAATGGCAAAATAATTATGGCTGGTGCAATTGATATCCACACTCATATTGGTGGTGGCAAGGTAAATATTGCACGTATGATGTTGCCCGAAGATCATCGGGCAGACCTTGTAAGTAAAACAAAACTGACACGTTCAGGGTGTGGCCATGCTGCACCATCAACACTTACTGCAGGATATCGATATGCGGAAATGGGTTATACGGCCTGTTTTGAACCTGCCATGCTACCTTCAAATGCACGTCAGGCACACATGGAAATGGCAGATACACCAATGGTTGATAAAGGCGCCTATGCCATGTTGGGTAGTGATGACTTTTTCCTGCGTATGCTAACTGCGAAAAAAGATCGTGAAGCTATTAGTGATTACGTGGGCTGGATAATCAATGCTACACAGGCAATAGCGATTAAAGTTGTAAACCCTGGCGGCATCAATGCCTTTAAATTTAATCAACGTAAGTTAGATCTGGATGAACAGAATGAACATTATGGTGTCTCCCCTCGTGAGATCATAAAATCACTTGCACGTGCAGTTCGCGAGTTAGGTGTCCCCCACCCTCTGCATTTACATGGTTGTAATCTCGGTGTTCCAGGCAATATGCACACAACATTAGATACTATACGTGCAGTTGAAGGTATGCCATTACATTTAACCCATGTCCAATTTCATAGTTATGGTACTGAAGGTGACCGAAAGTTTTCATCAGGGGCTGCGGAAATTGCTGAAGCTGTAAACTCAAATCCGAATATTTCTATCGATGTAGGTCAGGTATTGTTTGGACAAACCGTTACTGCATCAGGTGATACTATGCGTCAATATGCAGGTCACTGGCATGCTCACCCGAAAAAGTGGGTGATCATGGATATTGAATGTGATGCGGGCTGTGGTGTTGTCCCATTTAAATATCGAGACAAGAATTTTGTTAATGCCTTGCAATGGGCAATCGGCCTTGAACTCTTTTTATTAATCAATGACCCATGGCGAATTTTCCTGACAACCGATCATCCAAATGGTGCACCATTTACAAGCTATCCCCATTTAATCCGATTGCTAATGGATCGTAGTTTCAGAAATGACATGCTGGCGACAATCAACAAAGGTGCTGCTGCTGCAAGTATATTAAGTAGTATTGACCGCGAATACACACTTTATGAAATCGCGACCATGACACGTGCGGCACCAGCTCGCAGTTTAGGATTAAAAAACAGAGGCCACCTGGGCGGTGGTGCCATTGCAGATATTACTGTGTATAACAATATAAAGAATAAAGAAAAAATGTTTGAAAAACCACTGTATGTCTTTAAGAACGGAGAAGAAATTGTCAAAAACGGCAAAATTGTCAAGGTAGTCACTGGTGGTACTCATACCCTAAGACCTGATTATGACAAGAGTATTGAAAAATCATTAAAAAAATATTTTGACCGTTATATGACCGTTAAACTAGGTAATTTCAAGATCGATGATGATGAAATCGTTGAACATGGTAATGGCAACATCATC
The DNA here is from genome assembly GCA_022574295.1 of Pseudomonadota bacterium. GTDB lineage: Bacteria > Pseudomonadota > Gammaproteobacteria > Eutrophobiales > Eutrophobiaceae > SMWN01. Next base: position 42,179 of record JACZSJ010000001.1, on the reverse strand, counting down.
GTACAACCTTGTACATAAAATATAATGAAAATAAACGGCGTATATATTGATGATACTTTTGCAGAGGCTTTCCCTATGAAAGCCACGCGCATTATTATTACAGCAATGAATTTAAAATGGGCATACAGAGCAGCAAACGCACTCAGAGGATTTGCTTCATCGGTTATCGCTTGCGGTTGTGAAGCAGATATTGAAAAAGAGTTGTCACCTTCAGAGACACCTGATGGTCGACCTGGGATATCACTACTGATATTCGCAATGTCTATGAAAGACCTGGAAAAACAAATCCCGATGCGTGTAGGCCAATCTGTGATGACTACAGCAACAGCAGCCTGTTACGCTGGCATTCGTGATGGTCATCAAATTCCCATGGGCAAAAGCCTGCGTTATTTTGGTGATGGCTATCAAATATCAAAAAAAATCAACAGCCGAAGATTTTGGCGCATCCCCGTTATGCATGGTGAATTCATTTGTGAAGATACTACTGGCTCTACCAAAGCTGTAGGCGGCGGAAACTTTCTTGTGCTGGCAAAAACCACACGCCATGCTTTATCGGCTTGTGAAAAGGCAGTTGAAGAAATTCAAAAAGTTCCAGGTGTCATTACTGCTTTCCCGGGGGGGATTGTTGGATCAGGTTCAAAAGTCGGATCGAAATATGATTTTCTTCCGGCATCAACCAATGAGGCTTATTGTCCTACATTAAAAGGACAGGTTGATTCAGAACTGACTGATGAGATCGGCTCTGTTCTGGAAATTGTTATTGATGGTCTTGATGAAGAATCAATCAACGAAGCAATGCGTGTTGGTATTAAAGCAGTCTGCTCGTATGGCCCAAAAAAAGGCATATGCCGCATCAGTGCTGGTAATTATGGCGGTGATTTGGGGCCGTATCATTTTCATCTCAGGAAGATAATGAAATGAATCCGTTAACCTTTACATTAAAGATTCGACCAAAGTTTACTTTGGATGTTGCTCAATTAACGCCCGATAATCTTGCTGGTTTGAACAAAACTAAAATTAAATCCCTGAAGCTGCCTTATGGTAAAAACAAGGTGGTATTGGACACACTCTTCAATGTGACTGGGTCAGATTCTAAAAATATTCAGATCAATCGTAGTTGTGAAAAGCTCGTGTCAGTCGGTAGAAAAATGTCCTATGGATCAATCAATGTGAATGGCGATGTTGGTAAAATTCTTGGCTCATATTTACAAGGAGGCATTATTACAATTAACGGAAACGCGGGGTCATGGGTCGGAAACAATATGTCTGGTGGTCGCATTGATATTAATGGCAATGCTGGTGATCATATCGGTGCTGGCAAACCTGGTGATACATTTGGCATGACTGATGGCATGATCAAAATATCTGGTTCTGCCGGGGATCGTGTCGGCGACAGAATGCGTAGCGGCATGATTATTATATATGGTAAGGCAGGTGATTTTTGTGGTAGCCGCATGCATGCAGGAACAATTATTGTCCTTGATAAAGCTGGAAAGAACCCAGGTGCTGGGATGCGACGCGGGACAATCATTCTGGCGAAGAAACCCGCTCATATCACCGCTACATTTAAAAGCAACGGAAATTTAAAAATACAGTTTTTACGCTTGCTGTTTACACAACTCTCGAATATGGGTAAAGAATTTTCAATTTTCAATAAATTTGGACCAGAAGCACATCGTTTTTCAGGTGATTTGGCACGTAATGGAAAGGGAGAAATCCTGATCTTACAAACACTCAACCTCAAAAAAGTAGCATGAAACGTACACGTGGGAAAAAAGGTCGTGTTCAAGGTCGTACTACACCCCATAAATCTTTAGCAGAAGTTCGGCAGCTTCTAGGTGATGCGCCCCGCACGCGCGATATGTTGATTGAGAATCTCCATAAAATACAGGATCACTATCACCATATTTCAAATCGTCATATTCTTGCACTCGCCATAGACATGAGCCTACCAATGGCTGAAATCTATGAAACGGCCACGTTTTATCATCACTTTGACGTGTTAAACGAAAATGAGCCACCTCCGCCAACACTAACCATCCGGGTATGTGAATCACTCACTTGCGAGATGTTTGGCGCTAAAGAGCTCATTAATCAGCTAGAAGCCAAATATAAAGATGATGTCAGAATTCAAGCTGTGCCATGTATCGGTCGGTGTGATACAGCCCCTGTTGCCGTTGTTGGCACAAACCCAATTGAGCATGCCAACCAGGGGAAAATAGACAATGCTGTAAATAGGAGAGAGTTTGACGCAGCAATGCCAGAGTATATTGACTATGCCAGCTATCGAAAATCTGGTGGTTATCAAACGCTGATTGATTGTGTTAATGGAAAACACGATCGAGAAGAGATCATTAAAATACTGGAAGATTCGAAACTCCGTGGACTCGGTGGTGCAGGCTTTCCAACAGGGCAAAAGTGGCGCATTTTACGTCAACAATCCAAGCCTCGACTAATTGCTATTAACATTGATGAAGGAGAACCGGGAACATTCAAGGATCGATATTACCTCGAACGGGATCCTCATCGATTTATTGAAGGGACATTAATAGCGCATTGGGCAATCGAAGCTGAGGATATATATATCTATTTGAGGGATGAATATGCAGGCTGCAGAAAAGCATTGGAAAAGGAACTGTCCGCATTAAAGCAAGATCCCCCCTGCCCATTACCCAATATCCATTTGCGTCGCGGTGCAGGTGCTTATATATGTGGCGAAGAGTCCGCTATGATCGAATCCATCGAGGGCAAACGTGGGCTACCACGCCTACGTCCCCCTTATGTTGCTCAGGTCGGTCTGTTTGGGCGACCGACATTAGAACAAAATATGGAATCAATGCATTGGGTTCGGGACATCATCGAAAAGGGTCCGGAATGGTTTTCATCTGAAGGCCGTCATGAACGAAGTGGATTAAGATCATTTTCTGTCAGTGGTCGAATTAATAAACCCGGTGTATATCTTGCACCAGCAGGCATTACAATACGTGAATTGATTGAAGAATACTGTGACGGTATGCTGGATGGTCATAAATTTTATGGCTATTTCCCTGGTGGCGCATCTGGCGGGATACTCCCTGCCTCTTTAGGTGACGTTCCACTCGACTTTGATACATTACAGGAACATGGTTGTTTTATTGGCTCAGCCGCGATTGTCGTACTATCAGATAAAGACAGCGTTAAAAATATGGCGTTAAATGCAATGCGATTTTTCGAAGATGAGTCCTGTGGGCAATGCACGCCTTGTCGGGTAGGAACTGAAAAAGCAGTTAAGTTGATGGAAGAAAAATATTGGGATCAGTCCTTATTAGAAGAACTGGCACGGGCAATGGAAGATGCCTCTATTTGTGGCCTGGGTCAGGCAGCCCCGAACCCATTACGTTGTGCAATAAAATATTTTCCTGAGGAATTTGAATAATGGCTGCAAATCCAAAAGTTATGAATGAAAAAGCTGTCACCTTCAACCTGAATGGAGAGGATATCGTAGCCTATGGCGATGAAACCATACTTCAGGCGGCCAAACGCAACGATATTGAAATTCCTCATCTTTGTTACAAGGAAGGCTATCGCTCTGATGGGAATTGCCGAGTATGCATGGTTGAGATTGAGGGCGAAAGAGTTCTGGCACCATCATGCTGTCGTCAGCCCACTGAAGACATGAAAGTTAACAGTGAGAATGAACGAGCTATCCATTCACAAAAGATGGTACTGGAGTTATTACTCTCGGATATGCCTCAACAGGGAAAATCGCCCTATACATTAAACTCGGAACTTGACTACTGGGCCAATAAGTTCGAAATTTACGACCCGCGTTTTCATCAACGTAAACAACCTAAAGCCGATCTATCCCATTCGGCTATTTCCGTTAACCTGGATGCCTGTATCCAATGCACTCGCTGTATTCGGGCCTGTCGTGAAGAACAGGTCAATGATGTAATTGGTATGGCGTTTCGAGGCAGCCACGCCAAAATTGTATTTGATATGGACGAAGAGATGGGAGAGAGCACCTGTGTCGCGTGTGGTGAATGTGTACAAGCCTGTCCGACTGGTGCGCTTATGCCAGCAAGGAATGTTGGATTGATAGAACCGGATAAAAAAGTTGAGTCAGTCTGCCCTTATTGTGGCGTTGGCTGTCAATTAACCTACAATGTTAAAAATAATCACATTCTATCTGTTGATGGACGGGATGGACCTGCTAATAAAAGTCGTCTCTGTGTAAAGGGACGTTACGGTTTTGATTATGTGCATCATATTGATCGTTTAACCAAACCTTTTATCCGTCGCGAAGATGCAATAAAAACTCCAGATCTAATCGACCCGCTTGAAATGCACAAATATTTCAGGGAAACAAGCTGGGAAGAAGCGCTTGATTTCGCTGCACACGGTCTTAAAGAAATTAGAGATAATAAAGGTCCACAGGCACTTGCCGGTTTTGGTTGTGCTAAAGGAAGTAATGAGGAAGCTTATTTAGTGCAAAAACTGGTACGTACCGGTTTTGGTACCAATAATGTCGATCATTGTACCCGACTTTGTCATGCTTCTTCGGTTGTCGCGCTATTAGAAACGATAGGTTCAGCTGCCGTATCGAATCAGGTCGCTGACGGTGTTGGCGCTGAAGTCATGATTGTCATCGGTGCACGACCAAACGATAACCATCCGGTCGCAGCGACCTTCATGAAGAATGCCATTGATCGCGGCAGTAAATTAGTTCTGATCGAACCGTATGGCTCTGAGATGTATCTTCATGCAGAACACTTGCTGCAACTTAAACCGGGAACTGATGTCCTATTACTCAATGCAATGATGCACACCATCATTGAAGAAGGCCTGCAAAACGATGCATTTATAAAAGACCACACCGATGGTTTTGAAGCGTTAAAGAAAGTCATTAAAGATTACAGCCCGGAAAAAGTAGCACCAATTTGTTATATCCCTGCAGAGACAATCAAAACTGTCGCTCGACTTTATGCAAAAGCTAAAACGGCTATCATTTTCTGGGGAATGGGTATATCCCAACATATACATGGAACTGATAATGCTCGCTGCCTGATATCACTTGCGCTGATGACCGGTCAAATCGGCAGACCCAGCACCGGTTTACATCCACTACGCGGACAAAACAACGTGCAAGGGACCTCTGATGTAGGCGTAATCCCCATGGTTTATCCGGATTACCAACCCGTTACTGACCCGAATGTAAGGGCAAAATTTGAAAAACTCTGGGGCAAGAAACTCGATCCAAATATCGGCAAGACTATTGTTGAGATCATGCATGCAATTCATGGTGGAGACCTGAATGGACTCTATATTATGGGAGAAAATCCAGCTATGTCCGATCCCAACCTGCATCATGCCCGCGAGGCCTTATCAAAGTTGGATCATCTGGTTATACAGGATATTTTCTTTACTGAGACATGTAGTTACGCCGACGTGATTTTACCAGCTTCTGCCTTCCCTGAAAAAACCGGTACATTCACAAATACTGATCGGCGTGTACAAATGGGACGTCAGGCAATCGATCCACCAGGAGATGCACGCCAGGATTTGTGGATCATTCAGGAGCTAGCAAACCGAATTGGCCTGGACTGGAGCTATGATGGCCCTGAAGACGTCTTTGAAGAAATTCGTAAAGCAGTCCCCAGTATGGCGGGAATGACGTGGGAACGACTTGAGCAGGAAGATTCATTAACCTACCCGCTTGAAAATGAAGGTGATGCTGGTGAACCAGTGATATTTAAAGATGGTATATTTCCGACCGACGATGGCAGAGGCCGTTTTATACCTGCTGAACATATAGAGCCGGCCGAATTACCCGACAAAGACTACCCGTTTATTTTTACAACAGGCCGTCAATTAGAACACTGGCATACTGGCACGATGACACGCCACTGTCGGGTTCTGGATGCAATCGAACCTGGTCCATGCATCATGATCAATCCTGAAGATTTGAAGGACTTTAATATGAAGACAGGTGATATTCTGGTGATTGAATCAAGACGTGGAAGAATTGCAGCGACGACACGTGCTGATGAGCATATGCAAAAAGGCGTCGTCATGATGCCTTTCACTTTCAGTGAAGCTGCTGCTAACTTAATATCCAATGATGCATTGGATCCTTTCGCTAAAATTCCTGAGTTTAAATTCTGTGCTGTAAAATTAACATCGGGGGGTCGTGATCAAGATACAATTAGTCGCAAAAAACAAACAGCCTGAAACTAACTAAGAACTCGCTACTCACTATTAATTGGATTAAATTTAATTCATCAAATTAAAACCTCCCCAAACAAAAAGGGTGGTATCATCAGATACCACCCTTTCTCTGTCAAAAAATTATTTAACCTGTCCCTGATCAGTGATTAATTTTCGTTTTTGGCAACAACCTTAGTAGCGAACTCCACACTCTTTAACGTTAATACTTCTTCCACCAAAGGGACAGCTGGATTTTCTGCGTCGTTAATTACTGTTCTTATTTGATATAACTTTCCTGGTATTTCATCCGATAGAATAAATTCATAACGCTTATCAGAAAATTCTTTTAAGCGACTTTTCTGTTTAATATTTTCATAGGGATACAGTACAATTTTTTCGCCCTGATACAGCTTCCCTTCAAGTTCAACAGTCACATGCTCACTGGTATTGCTATCTGCCATCGCCAGCTTAATTTGTCGATGAAAATACTTCCAGTTGCCTTCAGTAAAACGACTCATTTCGTAAACGTCGCCCTGTAGATATATGCCTATCACCGGATTACCCGTGATATTCTTCACATTGCTCGGTGACACCTTTTGTTTTTGTTCGTCTGAAAAGAAATCCAGGACAGCATCCCTTGTGCCGTCTTCATTTATTTTAACAATATCCAGATAGACATCGTCAATGAAACCATCTTCATAAGAGCCTGTCTTCTCAAACTCATAGTGTAGCCTTACTGCCTGCTTAATATTTAGTAAATGGTTATCCATCCACAATTTATTTTCGGCATTTGAAAATTCGTATTCATCCGGGTCAACCCTTCCTGAATCATCCATTGAGCCAATCTGTGGCTTTATTTCTTCTTTTGCCGTTTCCTCAGCGACCGCTGATAATGAGCTTGAAAGGAAAACCACCAGTAATAAATATCTAATCATTTTTTATCAATTCTTAATTTCTAACTAATAGGGGGACTAATCATCATCTAATGCTGGCTTTGGTATTACTTCAACGATAGGGATACCATAGCTGCTGATAATAGCATTGATATCTTCCTGATATTTATCAATCAATCCATTTAATTGTTCTTTCCATTCCTTATCAGCATGCCTGACAGCCATCGACATATTGTATACAAATTTCATTTCCGGTAATTTTAGATCATCCTTTAACGGTAGTATCACCAATTCACCTTTATCTTTGTTCTGTGTGGCAAAATATGCTGCCGTCGGACCCCAAACAATGGTCGCATCGAACTTTCCATCAAGCAGATCACTCAAGATAATTTCAGTTGGGTTCTTCCTGGCATCACCCAGCTGTAATTGATACGGGACCATATTATCCATCAGATTACGCTGAAAAACCCAGAGTTGCGCCGGGCCACGATCAAACAGACCAATTTTAATATCTTGTCTCTCATCGTTCAGTGTCTCAAGCATATCCGGCTCCGTAACACTGTCTAACCCTCTTCCCTTAACGTACACTAATGCATAAGTTGAAGCGTAATATGGCTTGGTTGTAGCGGCCAGTTCAAAGTGTTCCGGCACACTCAAAACCAGATCACATTTGAAAATACCATTTTCTTCAGAACGAAGCGTATTACGAATAAACCCCATTCGCTGTGGAAACCATACATATTTGAGTTCGGCCCCGAGTTCTTTGGCTAATAACTCAGCAATCTTGTTTTCCAGGCCTTCTTCGTTTTTATTAGAAAATGGCATCAACTGAGGATCTGCACACACTTTCAGAACAGGTCGTTCCTTGTATTTAGAATCTTCTGCAATCGCAATGTTACTGGTAAAACCGAGGATCAGCATTGTAATCAGGACAAAATACTTTCGCCCTGATCGTTGAGCATCTTTATTGAAGTTAATCATTTTATGGGCCGTTACTGGATCTTATTTTGCTGCAAGTTTCTTCTTCAGCTTAAAGATGACGCCCTTCTCCCTGCCTTTGGCATTATTATCAAGTTGATTCATATTATTTGCTTCGCCAACAATGATGGCTGCCACCATGCCGTTAGCAAAGTGAGGAAAGCACTTATAGATATAAACACCTTCGACATCCAGGGTCACGGCCAATTCCTGACCAATGTTGGATTTCCATGGTTCTGCACCTTTCGGGATCAGACCCTCCATAGATTCACTATTATGGATGGTCATGTTTGTCCATTTGACAGTATCCCCAGGTTTAATAAAAAGATGCATGGGAATAAAGTTGGTCGCGCCAGAGACAACCAAATGTTCTTCTGCAGCTGCGTTGAAAGATACGAGTAATACTGATAAAGCAGCAGATATTAAAGCAATTTTCATTATTTTCATCTTAACCTTCTCCAGTGAGGCTTCGTACTATTTAAAACGATTGTGTACCACCATCGCCATATGCAGACTTTCTAGCTGTCGACTGCACAGGACCATTTGGCATGGGCACATTGTTTAATATTGATGGATTTACTCTGTAAATTCAATCCCTAATATATAATTAATAAACTCTATTCAAAGCGCTTAAGTCCAAATAAATGCATGCGAAAGATATCATTTAGCGGGTACACCCACTATGACCTGGTGAACAAGGCAAAGTTTTTTACCATATTACGGAACTTTCCAGGATTTTGTGATTCATTAGATTTCCACACTCCCTCAGCAAGAGGGACCACATACCACATACTGATTAAAAAAGCCCCGACCTTATAAAAGGTCAGGGCTTTAATACTACTTAGTTTGTTACGTGCTACTTACTTATGGCAGTGCGAACACCATCAAAACACCACCAGCACGTGAGTGCTGCAACAGACTCCTGTAACCACCAACAGCACCAAGTGCTGCTGTGTCAGGAGCTGCGGCTAAACCTGGGATAGCAACAACTGCGCCAGCCCAACCACCAATACCTGATAAGACACCGACATACTGCTTGCCTTTGTATGCCCAGCTATTGAAGCTACCGATGATGCCTGAAGGAGTTTTAAACTTCCAGAGAAGTTTGCCGCTCTTGGCATCGACAGCTTTAGCCCAACCTTCGAGGTTACCGTAGAACACTACGCCACCTGCGGTTGCGAGTACACCTGACCAAACTGAATACTGCTCAACGATGTTCCATACAATCTTACCTGTGCTCGCATCCCATGCAAGCATGTTACCCATGTTGTCTTTTGCTGCGTTGTTGTTCGGGCAATCCGGACATACAGCACCAGCAGGATACATGGTTAAGTTTGCATTCACGAAAGCCTGACCTGAAACATACTTGTTACCCCCAGCAGCATAGCTAACTGGTTCGTAGGTCATACATACGTGGTTGGTAGGTACATAGAAAAGACCTGTCTGTGGTGAGTAAGCAGCAGGCTGTTGATCCTTGGTGCCCAGAGCTGAAGGACAGATGTCTTTAGAAACGACGTCTTCACCGTTACCGTGTGTACTGTATTTAGCAACACGTTGTGGCAGACCTGTTTTCATATCAATACCTGTTGCCCAGTTCACTGCTGGATCATATTTCTCAGCAACTAACAGAGCACCTGTTATACGGTCCATGGTATATGCAAAGCCATTACGGTCAAAATGAACCAGTGCTTTTGTCATTTTGCCTTTAACTTTGAAGTCAGCCAGGATCATTTCATTAACGCCATCATAGTCCCACTCATCATGAGGCGTCATCTGATAGACCCAACGTGCAACACCAGTGTCGATATCACGAGCAAACATAGTCATAGACCATTTATTGTCGCCAGGACGAACTACCGGATTCCAGGTCCCTGGATTACCAGTACCGTAGTACATCAGGTTTTCGTCGAAATCAGCAGGCCAATAACCCCAAGCAGAACCACCGCCTTGCTTCCACTGATCACCCTTCCAGGTCTTCAGGCTGGAATCCTTACCAACTTTCTTGCCCAGAGAGGTTGTGTTTGCATCGAACATCATGTCTGCGTCAGGGCCCATGCTGAAAGCACGCCATGCCAGACTACCGTCTTTTGCATTGTAAGCGGCCATCCAGCAACGGACACCAAACTCAGCACCAGAACAACCCGTAAAGACTTTGTCTTTAATAGGATGTGGTGCGTTGGTATTGGTCATACCTGATTCAGGACCGTAAGGACCACCCAAGGCAGCCGAGATATCGCCACCCTGTTGAACTGACCAGTTGACTTTACCTGTTTTAGCATCTAGAGCCACCAATACGGTGTCAGCTTGCTGCAGATAAATCTGACCCATTGAGTAACCAAGACCACGGTTGACCGTGTCACAGCACATCACAGGAACAGTTACGTCGAAATCCTGCTGTGGTTCAAAATGCCAGAGGATTTGCAGTGTATCCAGATCAATCGCAAACGTATTGTTCGGGAAAGCAGCATGGATGTACAGCGTATCACCAGGCAGACCAGTTGCAGAACCAGGCAGAACCAGAGGACCGCCTTCGTGACCACGCAGAACACCTGTAGAAAATGTCCACGCAACTTGTAACTTACCGACATTCTTGTTATTGATTTGCTTCAACGCAGTATATCGGTGACCGTCGTAGTTACCACTAGGAAACGCCCAATAGTTAGGGTTCTGTATGAGGCTGCGAACTTCATCATTCGCAGACGCAACTACAGGCACCACCAGAGCGATCGCAGCGATTACCACTGATTTAAAAGATATTTTACTCATGACCTCCTCCTCTTATATTAGTTGATCATGTGCGATCTCAAAGTACATATAGGAAATCCCCTGATATCTCGAGATCATAAGACATCAAAGGACTGTAATAAAGAATGTTTATTTGCATGAATGTTGGCGTGCGAGATGGCAGCCGTGGCACACGTACTGTGCAGACAGTTGAGATAAGATTTTGTCGTTGCCACATATTTTATTTCGTTATTTGGCATTTCATAGCTGCGCGTTATAAAAAATTCATATTTCAAAATTACAATATTTCCCAAATTGTACGTGTTTGAACTTTAGTACGTTCCTGCACTTCGATGGAAACACTACGCCATGCGAATAAGTCCGTCCCTGATTATCAACTTACCCGACTACAGTGAGGCCTTATTGTATACCACTTCCGCCATCGTCACCAACTAGGCATACCCTTTTGATGATGCGGCGCAGCAATATCCTCATCTGCTTTAAACATCCAACATAAGCGTATGGATTCTAGGCAATTGTCACACAATACGCAAGTTTCTGACTCAAGGCGATAATGCATGACCTAGCCTTGCATAGCGGCGATTGTATTTACTGCTTAAAAACATTAAAAATTTAATCTAAATTAGTGCCATTAACTCCCTTGATTATTAATATGTTAGTTGATTTTGTTAAACAATAAGATTCAATCCAAATATACATCAAGACCAACATAGATTTTGAGTGCAGTCATGAACTTTATCCAATCCTGTTTGTCTCTGTCATTAAGATAATGCATCCAACTAAAGTGTGAACGTATAGTGTTACAATCTTCAAAGATCATTATTTCAGTTACATAGCTATTTGGATATTGCAAGAAGGCAGAGTGTGATGAGAGATTCATTAAATATTTTTATTGGAACAACCTTATTCATATCGTTGTTCGCATTCACCTTGCCGACAATGGCCGGAACTGTTGACGAGCTGAGAAACCGAAGCCCCGATGATCTTAAAAAACAATCTGATACTGTGTGGGATAAAAACATTCGTCCCGGGGTATTTCAGGACAGGAAAATTAATGAAAATCAGGCTGATGCTGTTATTGAGATAAAAGCGCCATACCGATCAGAAGATCCTTCAGTCGTGCCTGTCTCGATACATACAAGGATTCCTCAAACGGCCGACCGCTATATTAAAAAGCTATATATATATCTGGATAAAAATCCGCTGCCACTGGTCGGTATATTTGAATTTACCCCGGAAAGTGGCAAGGCAGATTTGGCCATGCGTATCAGGGTTGATGATAATACCTATTTCCGCGTCGTGACTGAAATGAACAACGGTGATTTACTGATGAGTAAATCTTTCATCCGTTCGCTTGGTGGTTGTTCTGAACCCCTAGGTGCAAGTGTAGAAGAATCACTGAAGCGTATGGGCAAAATGAAAATAAATACGATTGGTGATGTTGCCCTAGGAGATGCTAATTTGATGCAGCTTAAAATTAGTCACCCAAATATCACGGGTCTTGGGGCAAGCGTCAGAACCGGCGTTAAACCACCCCCTCATTTTATTAAAGGACTTAAGATAAGCTATGATGGCAAACTGGTAATGAAAGCAATTCTGACGTTTGCTGTCAGTCAGGATCCAAGTTTTCGTTTCTTTTTCAAACCAGAAAAGGAAGCTGACATAGTCGTTGAGGCTGTTGATACCAAGAATAATAAATTTAAAGCAACACATTCAGTTACGCTATAAATTCCATGTAATTTCATAAACCGTGGACCCCGCAAAAAAGGGTGGCTTTGCCACCCTTTTTTATTGTTAATGCTAATGCCTTGACTACACTATTCTGCAACTGACTTGAGGAACCCTCTATTAATTTTAATATACCACTATCTCATGATATTTTTTATCCCCTGTCAGATCCGTCGGTGCCACAATCTGCACAACCTGTTTGCATTGGCTTTCAGCTATTTCCGTAGCTACTGTTAGTTCTTTCGCAAATGCTTTACCTGCATCGTTATCCCTGAAGATACCGCCCTTTTCACCTGTCATTCTTTTATTACGTTCATAGGTGACCGCCCAACCATATTGTTCAAATTGTATTTGTGATGCGATTGCGTCGATCCGGCATGAACATGTTTGTAAATCGGCCATGGAGTTTCTACCAAGTTCCTGGAGGCAATTAAGCACATACTCAGCTCGATCACGTGTCGGAAAATCATTAGCACTAACCACCGATGAAAAACCCAACAGTAGTATAAAGGGAAAAACTTTAATTAAACGCATTTCTCATATCTCCAAATTTTACATTATTTATATCCGACAATTATCCTATACAGGCTGATCACCTAAGGAATTTCGGACATTATACCCAGTTAAAACCCTGATGTTATCCTAAGTTACAGAAGTCCGGAAAAAATCTCGCAGTAATTTCATCACATTTTCAACGTTGCCACGGTTCTTAAAAACGATATTCCTGCCTCGTTCACCAGTGCTATGCCTTAAGTTCGCATCGTCCAGTAGACCACATACCCTACTGGATAGTTCATCTGCACAGGACACTTTCCACGCGGCCCTTTCGTCTATCAATATTTGGCTGATTTCCTGAAAATTAAAAACATATGGTCCCATAATCACTGGCACCCCCAGGCTGGCTGGCTCTAACATATTATGACCACCGTTTTCCGTAAGGCTACCCCCGACAAACGCGACATCAGCAGCTGCATAATACATTGGTAATTCACCCAGCGTATCAAGAATGAAAACCTGTATGCTTTCATCACACACTGTGTTTTCGGTTTTACACAACACTTTAAGATTTCGTCTATTGCATAATGTCCTGATACCTGGTGAGCGCTCAGGATGTCTTGGCGCAATCACAAGTAAACACCGCGATTGTTTTTCCAGAATTTTAGCAAAAGCATCCAGTATTATTTTCTCTTCGCCTTCATGGGTACTGGCTGCAATCCATATGGGTCTGTTCACTGAAAGATATCTTCTCAGTGCTTGTGCTTGTTCAGAAACACTGTGAGGAAAATGTATATCAAACTTCAAATTCCCTGAAATTTTAACTTTCTCTCTGTCAGCACCGAGGGCTATCAATCTTTCCGCATCCTTTTGCCCCTGAGCTACAATTAATGAAATATTTTTAAGCGTTGACCGCGTTAATGATGACAGGCGTCGGTAACCTTTAGCAGATTTTTCAGACATGCGTGCATTGATCACGACAACTGGAACATTGTTTGCTCGACAATAATGAAACAAATTTGGCCACAATTCTGTTTCCATAACGATTAATATTGTTGGGTCAACGATGGAGAGAAAGCGTTTGACGGACACCGGTAAATCATAAGGAATATAAAAGTGCCCAACGGTATCTGCAAAATATTGCCTGACGGTATCAGCACCCGTGGGCGTCATGGTGGTGATTATAATCCTGAATTCCGGATACTCTTCCAGCAAACCGTTAACCAGGGGCCTCGCTGCCTGTACTTCTCCGACAGAAACCGCATGCAACCAGATAATCTTGTCGTTAGATATGGTTTTGTCCAGCAGGCCAAATCGTTCTGTCCAACGACTCCTGTAATCAGGGTTCCGGAAGCCAAGCCAGAATAATCGGAATATGACTAGAGGGGCAAGCAAATAGAGGATGAAAGAATAGATTATTCTCAATGGGTCTGGTCTCTGGGTATTTCTTAACTAATAGAATAATTCTGAACTAATATTTAGTTTTATTCATGTATTTAAAATATCGAGATATTGTTTTACGCCATCTTCAACAGATAAAAAATCATCTTTATAACCCATTTCCCTCAACGAATTTAAGTCCGCCTGAGTATAACTTTGATAACTACCCTTCAGATGCTCGGGGAACTCGATATATTCAATTTCCCCCTTGTCGTGCCAGGCAATAACCGCTTTGGCCACATCGTTAAATGGTCGGCTTACACCCGTTCCAACATTGACAATGCCACAACACCCTCTTTCCAACAGCCATAGATTAACATTCACTACATCATCTACATGGATAAAATCACGGCGCTGTTCACCCTCTGCGTATCCACCGCTCCCTGCAAATAATCTGACTTTACCTGTCGCTTTTAGCTGCTGATTTAAATGCCAGACAACACTGGCCATAGACCCCTTGTGCTGCTCTCGTGGCCCATAGACATTAAAATAACGCAATCCAATCACCTGACTCTCTGGCACCTGACTCTCTGGCACCTGACTTTCGGGGTTGATTGCGATTCGCCTGACATATTCATCAAATAAATATTTTGAGTAGCCATAAACGTTCACTGGCATTTCGTTTGCCTTCGTTTCCTTGAAATTCTTACCTGACCCATAAACCGCGGCACTGGATGCATAAATGAAGGGAACCCTGAGTTTCAAACAGTAATGCAACAATTCCTTTGAATAGGTATAGTTATTCTCCATCATATAACGACCATCCCATTCGGTAGTCGTAGAACAAGCACCTTGATGAAAAACTGCTTCAATCTCCTGACCAAGATCCTTTTCCTGTTTCACAAGTTGAAGAAAATCATCTTTGTCCAGATAATCCATCACCTGACAGTCAACCAGGTTTCTAAACTTGACCCCATCAGTCAGATCATCCACAAGCAATATATCTGCCTTGCCCTTCTTATTCAGAGCCTTAACAAGATTGCTGCCTATAAAACCTGCGCCCCCCGTAACGATAATCATCGGTTTTATTTCTCTCCAGTCCTGACACTATCAATAATGTAGCTAGTCGAACAACCTTCAAGTAATGGGAGTATTCGAACTTCACCCTTATTTTT
Source organism: Pseudomonadota bacterium (assembly GCA_022574295.1). Lineage (GTDB taxonomy): Bacteria > Pseudomonadota > Gammaproteobacteria > Eutrophobiales > Eutrophobiaceae > SMWN01. The sequence continues at coordinate 26,599 of JACZSJ010000001.1, read as the reverse complement.
TAGTACTGAGTCAGCCCCTGCGATTTCATGCGCCTGATAATCCCCGCCTTTCACCAGAATATCTGGCAATACTTTATTTATCAGATCTTCAGGGGTATCACCTGTAAAAGGAACAACCCAATCTACTGACTTCAGTGCATCTAGTACAAGCATGCGATCCTCTAATTTATTGATGGGGCGATCATTGCCTTTTAACCGGGATACCGAAGCATCATCATTCACTGCAACCAGCAAATAGTCCCCTAACTGCTTTGCCTGTTGTAAATATTGCACATGTCCTGCATGCAGAATATCAAAACACCCATTCGTCATCACCAGTGTTTCACCCTGTTTTTTAATTTCATTGACCACACCCATTAAACGAGCATTATCCAATATGCCTTTATTTTTAACATGATGTTCCATCACAGCATGATTCAATTCATCAACCGTCACGTAAGCTGCCCCCAATTTTGCAACAACAAGACCCGCAGCCTCATTGGCGAAAGCAGTTGCATGAACCATGTCATGACCTGATGCAATCGCAGCTGCCAATGTCGCGATGACAGTATCTCCTGCGCCTGTCACGTCAAAAATATCCAGTGCCCGCGAGGGAAAATGGACGACCGACCCGAGCGGACGAATCAACGACATCCCTTCTTTGCCCCTTGTGACCAACAATGCTTCCAGTTCGAGTGTCTCGCATAGAGCTTTACCCTTTGAGACAATTTCATCAACGCCATCACACCCATCAACAACAGTTTCAAACTCTTTAAGATTTGGGGTTAAAATAGTTGCTCCCCGATACCGTGTAAAATCAGTGCCTTTTGGATCAACCAGGACGGTACATCCATTATCTCTTGCATGCTGAATGAGTTTTTCTATGCCCAACAAACTTCCTTTGGCATAATCTGACAGGACGACAACCTTTGTTTCTTTTAATTGCTGAACAAATAATTCGCTGATTTTTGCCACATCAATTTGAGACGTATTTGATTCATAGTCCAGGCGAATCAGTTGTTGATGTTGACTCAACACTCTTAATTTCGTCACTGTAGGGAAACCACTTTGACGAATAAACTGACATTCAACACCCACATCAGACAGGTAGGCTTCCAGAATATCAGCTGAATCATCATCTCCAGTGACGCCCACCAGACATGATTGCACACCCAATTTAGAAATATTCAGGGCAACATTACCTGCCCCACCCGGTCGCTCTTCAGTTTCTTTGACATGGACCACAGGCACTGGCGCTTCTGGTGATATTCGTGTTGTATCACCATGCAGGTACCTGTCCAGAATGATATCTCCAGCAATCAGCACCCTGGCTTTGTTATCTGGTGTAAATATCTGCTTCATTTGTTGTTAACAACCCTTCCCCGTTATAAAGTCTTATTAATCTTTCAGTTGGGGCGAATATTAACATCGAATGCTTGTCTTAGTACTCCAATGCAACTGATTACCATGAAAAAACCAAGTCAAATATTTCTGATAATTTTACTGGCCTGTGCTTCACAATTACACGCGGAAGAGAACCTGCCACTGCCGTTTGAAGCGTCTTATACGATATTCAAGAAAGGTGTTGAAGTGGCAAAAATGCATCGTAGTTTAAGTCGGCTTGATAATGGCGAATATATTTATCGATCAGAAACAAACTCGACAGGTCTGGTATCCATTTTTTATAAACTCCATGTTCTGGAAGAATCACACTGGCGTCTGCAAAACCAGAAAATACAACCCTTAGACTACAGTTATCAACGCATCAAGAAAAAGAAAAAAAGCCATAAACAAACGATTTTTGACTGGGAGAACCATCAGGTAAATTCCATTGTAAACGGAAAGAAATCAACTCTGGAACTAAAGCCAGAGATGACCGATAAACTACTCTACCAGCTTGATATGATGCACAATCTTGAAAGGGGCCATCATCCAGCTTCCTATACTGTTGTAGACGGGACAAAGATTAAAACCTACAATTTCGAATATCTTGGAGAAGAGTTGTTAGATACTCCTATCGGTAAACTGAATACCGTAAAAATTGTCCGCCAGAAACATGATGAGAAAGGAAACCTGACCCTTTGGTGCGCGAGCGAACTTCATTTTCTACCCGTCAAGGTTGAAGCTACGGATGATGAGGGTTCCATGACAACAGCAATGATCACTACACTGAGCGGGTTTACTCGAACAGGTGAGAGTCATTTATCTACCGATCTCTCTGAGTAATTCGTCCGGAGGCATATAACCTGATAATGCGCGACCGTTCTCAAGAAATATCGCCGGTGTGCCTCGAACGCCCAGTTTCCTGCCCAGGGCGTGCTGATTTTCTACCGGGTTTTTACACTCACTTGTTTTGACTAGTCTACCGGCCTTGGCATCCGTCAATGCCTGCTGACGATCTTCAGCACACCAGACATCCTCCATTAATCTATGAACTGAGGATCCAATGCCTGCTCTTGGGTATGCCAGATAACGGACAGTTATCGCATTATCATTAAGTTCGGGCACATCTCTGTGTAACTTTCGACAATAGCTACAATCGACGTCTGTAAACACATAAATGATATCTTTGCTATCCTTGGAGGCAAATTCAATATACTCACTTTCTGGTATATTTTTTAACGAATCGGCTCTGGATCTCGAACGCACATCTTCACTAAGATTGCGTCTTTCCTTCATGTCGATTAAGTCCCCTTTCAGGACAAAACGGGCATCACCTGTCATATAAATTACGTCCGTACCTATCATCACCTCATATATATTCTCAATCGGCGTAGAAGTTACGCGGGTGATCTCCATGTCCGGAAATACCTGTTGCAGAGTTCTTGTCAGGCGCTCTGCGACCTGTTCTTCTGCCCCGATATTGAATACGGTCAGTACCAGGGTCATGCTTATTAATATAGTGATTACTTTCATCAAATGTCTCATTATTCGGCAAAATCAGCCCTGTCAAATCATAGTTAATTCATCATCCAGAACCGGGCAGGAGTATACGCGCTATGCTATCAGACATGTCAAATCCATGTCTGTTCCATTTGGGTCACATTTATTCCCTATTCACATTAATGGGTGCTAAAGTCGTCTGAATAGCCCAGCCTGGAATAAACATATGCAACAACAAGTGATTACATCCTCAGGAAATGAAAAACTGACGATGGATTATGTCCTGAAACAGTTGCTGCAAGATGATCTCATTACCGAGCAGCAACTCTCACAATTTGAGAGTTCATATAAACCTGATGACAAAGAACAAACGCACCCCCTTGTTACGATATCCAATGAGGGCTGGAAGAGTCCTGGTAAACGATCCTATCCACTAACACTTGAGAGACTGACTCAATGGTTGGCGGAGAAAACCAGGATGCCCTATGTGCGAATTGATCCTTTGAAGATAGATGTCAATAAAGTAACCAGTCTTGTTTCTCAGGCTTATGCTGCAAATCTGAAAATTCTGCCTCTGAAAATAAGCAGCAGGGAATTGACTGTTGCTAGCTGTGAACCTTTCTTTGATTCATGGGAGTCGGAGCTCTCACGTATTGTCAATCTCAGGATCAAACGCGTCTTAGTGAACCCGAATGATATCGAACGCTATCTGATAGAGTTTTATGGCATAAGTCGTTCTATACTCGGTGCCTTAATCAACTCTGATGAAAGCAGATCAAAGTTACAAAATTTCGAGCAACTTGTTGAAATTGGCAAGATGGGTGAACCTGATGCGAATGATCAACACATCGTAAGTATTGTTGACTGGCTATTACAGTTTGCATTTGAACAACGCGCAAGTGATATTCATCTGGAACCACGCAGAGAAAAAGGTAAAGTCCGCTTTCGTATAGATGGTGTGTTGCATCAGGTCCACGAATTTCCAATCATCCTGATGGGCGCTATATCCAGTCGACTAAAATCTCTGGGACGTATGGATGTAACGGACAGGCGCCGTCCACAAGATGGTCGAATTAAAACCAAAACACCCGCGGGGGATGAAGTCGAAATGAGACTTTCGACAATGCCGACAGCATTTGGGGAAAAACTGGTGATACGAATCTTCAATCCTGAAATGTTGTACAAAAGCTTTTCGGATCTTGGCTTCAGCCAACATGATGTTAATTGCTGGAAAAGCATGGCCAAAAATCCACACGGCATCATTCTGGTTACAGGTCCAACCGGCTCAGGAAAAACCACAACGCTTTATTCAGCTTTAAAACAATTGGCTCGCCCAGATTACAACATTTGTACCATCGAAGATCCTATCGAAATGATCGATGATCAGCTAAACCAGATGCAGGTACAAGCCAATATCGGTGTTGATTTTGCGACGGGCGTACGCACTTTATTAAGGCAGGATCCAGATATTATTATGATTGGCGAAATTCGTGATTTTGAAACAGCTGATGTCGCTATCCAAGCAGCCCTGACCGGGCACCTGGTACTCTCCAGTTTACACACGAATGACGCACCTTCTGCTATCGTAAGACTCATAGATATTGGTGTTCAACCCTTCCTGATTAACGCATCACTACTGGGAATTCTTGCACAACGTCTGGTGCGCACACTTTGCCCACACTGCAAACAAGCAACAACTCTGGATAAAGCTGCATGGGGCAAACTGACGGCACCCTCCAAACTGAAAGTACCAAATGGCTGTTTTAAAGCTGTGGGTTGTGATGAATGTAAACATACGGGCTATCTTGGACGAATCGGTATCTACGAAATATTGACCATGAATACAGAACTACAAAAAAAGGTGTCAGACAACAGGGAGCTCATTACATTGCGAGCTACCGCTCTGAAGCAAGGCATGCGTAGTTTGCGAATTAGTGGGGCAGAAAAAATTGCAGAGGGCCTGACGACACTTGAAGAAATCTTCTCTGTCATCCCTGACGATCTGGATAAATTTTAGGCTTCTAAGGGGACTTCTATTCATTAGGATTTTTGCGTGGCCGGCGTTTTTGTGAGTACGGAGCTAACGCCGCAATCGCAGGATAAAGACAATTAATAGAGGTTCCCGTAAATCAACCTCTCGGATGGTGCTCTGCATGCAGGTTTTTAAGACGTTCCTGGGCAATATGTGTGTATATCTGTGTGGTCGAAATATCACTATGACCCAAAAGCATCTGCACAACTCTCAGATCAGCACCATGATTTAACAAGTGTGTCGCAAAGGCATGCCTTAATATGTGTGGGGAGATCGTTTTATTAATGCCTGCGACAACAGCATAACGCTTGATCAAATACCAAAATGCCTGTCGTGACATGGCCGACCCACGTCTTGTTGGAAATAATGCATCGCTGATATTTTTCCCTAACAGTTCCTTCCTTGCGCTGTCTTGATAACGAGTCAACCATTCGATTGATTCTTCACCCAGGGGCACGAGCCTTTCCTTATTGCCTTTTCCCAAAACACGGACAACCCCCTGTCGTAGATTAACTTGTCCAGATTGAAGTCCGACTAACTCTGATACACGCAGGCCGGTTGCATAAAGAACTTCCAACATTGCTCTATCTCGCAAACCAAGTGAATTGTCTGTATCTGGCGCATTGAGCAATGCCTCTACTTCGGCTTCTGTCAGGAATTTTGGTAACTGTCTGCCTAATCTTGGCGCCTCCACCCGAGCACCAGGGTCATGTTTCATTATCCCCTCGCGCACCAAATAACCATACAAACTCCTTAGACTTGAAAGATGCCGCGCCATCGTTCTTGCCGATCTTCCTTTCATGCTAGACAAATAGCTTCTTACATGACCTTCCTGTGCTGCTGTCATCTCGCAGTCGTTTTTATCCAGCCAGAGGGCATATTTTTGCAGGTCACTTCGGTAGGCCATCAGGGTATTATCGCTAACACCTCGTTCCATCCAGAGTACATCTAGAAAACGATCAATATGATCCATTGAATTCGTCAAAGTTGGGCTGATCGACTCAGAGGATGCCTTCATGCTGCAACAGCCATCGTTTTCGTTCTACATGCCGGTAACCGCCCATAAAACCACCGAGGCCTTTTGCGGCAACGACCCTATGACAAGGAATAAAAAGTGGAATGTTGTTCCTGCGACAAGCCTGGCCCACTGCACGACTACTGCTGTGCAATTCTTTTGCGACATCACCGTAGGTTTTAACGGCCCCTGATGGGATTCTTTTTAGCGCTTGCCAGACCTTTTTCTGAAAGAGTGTTCCCTGTGGACGCAGAGAAATTTCAGGTTCGATTAAACCTGATTCAAAGTAATCATCCAAAACCGAGATAATCTTTCTTTTCAGCTTCTTATTAATTAACTTTGATGGAGATGTTTCTGTTGTTGCCAGTATGGCCTGATCCAGCCAGATGATTTTGGTGATGCTTCCCTCATCAATACACACACTTAATTGTCCTGTGGGGGATTCATACAAAAAATTATATTTTGCTGTGGACTGCGCCATATCAAACAATGATACCGCACTCTTCCTCTGAAGGGATAAGAATAACTGGCCCACATCTCATCTTTCTCGACTCTGTCTCCTGATTCGTTCTGCCTCGAGAATGTGTTCCAGACATTCTCTACCTCCTCCATCCTTGAAGTCGTCCTGCATCCATGCAGTCGTGTTCAGCTGACTATTTTATTCGAGTTCTGTAAGTCATATTCAACACTCCATCTTTTTGCTATAAGATTAAAATGTGCGTTGCCCTGTTGAGAAGGAGTCCATATACGGACGTTCAGATATATGCAACTAGGAGCAACAAACGACCCAAAGTGGATATAAGGAATTATGTCATGGAATATAAATTACTCGGCAACACAGGCGAACGCGTATCGCAATTATGCTTCGGGACTATGTCCTTTGGTGGCGACGCAGATGAGCAGATGTCTAAACAAATGTTCAATCACTGCCGTGATGCCGGGATCAATTTCTTCGATTGCGCCAATGTCTATTCGAAAGGCAAAGCTGAAGAAATACTTGGCAAACTGATTTCTTCATGCAGAAATGAAATTATTATTACCAGTAAAGCCTATTATCCAATGAGTGAAGATATCAATGCTCGAGGGGCCACACGGCAACACGTACTTTCTGCAGTCGAAGAAAGTCTAAAGCGTCTTAAAACAGACTATATTGATGTATTTTATATTCATAAATTCGATGAATACGCAGATTTGGCAGACACTCTCGGTGCCCTCGATACATTGGTACAACAAGGTAAAATAAGGTATCCAGCCGCAAGTAATTTCGCAGCATGGCAAGTCATGAAGGCGTTGGGTATCTCTGCTAAAAATGACTTGCCGAAATTTCGCTGTATACAGCCAATGTATAATCTTGTTAAGCGTCAGGCAGAAGTTGAAATTTTGCCCATGGCCGCTGCTGAAGGTCTGGCGGTTATGCCATACAGCCCGTTGGGTGGCGGTTTACTTACAGGGAAATATGGTATTAATAAGCGACCTGAAAGCGGACGTTTGATGGAGAACAAAACTTACCAGGTTCGCTACGGAGCGAAAACAGATTTTCAAGTTGCGGAGAGATTTTCAGATTTTGCCAAAGAGCGTGGTTACAGCGCAGCGTCACTGGCAGTCGCCTGGGTCAGTAGCCACCCTGCAGTCACTGCACCCATCATCGGAGCACGTAATTTGATACAGCTTGAAGACTCGCTTAAATCCGTAGAAATCAGCATGACGGAAGAACTACGGGCAGAGATTTCAGCGCTTTCACCTACCCCTCCACCAGCCACCGATCGTAACGAAGAAGTAACGGAACATAACTGTAGTACGAGATAACCTATCCCTTACTCCGTGTAGATAGTATTGTCTTTTTTATTCTATTACATTGCCGCTCCTCTGCAGTCGCTACGGACTCCTGTCCTCTCGCGACACTAATACTTCCTGTATGTCGTCCATGCAGCCGCGGCATACGACCGCCATGGATGGCGGAAATGTCGGAATTGCAGGAGCCTTTTCCGACCGTACATCCTGTACATAAAAAAAGGCCTGCAGAGCAGGCCTTTCCAAAGATACGATACAAATAAAGCTTAGCTAGATTTGATTTTTTCTTTAATCCTGGCTGCCTTACCCGTGCGCTCACGCATGTAATACAATTTGGCACGTCGAACAGCACCACGACGTTTTACTTCGATTTTTGCAATCGCATGGCTGTATGTCTGGAAGACACGTTCGACACCTTCTCCATGAGAAATTTTACGAACAGTAAAGGCTGAATTCAGGCCACGATTTTTCTTCGCGATCACAACACCTTCAAATGCCTGCAGACGTTCTCTCTGCCCTTCTTTCACCTTGACCTGAACAATGACCGTATCACCCGGAGCAAAATCCGGTATTTCTCGTGTCATTTGTTCTGCCTCAAGCTGTTCTATAATATTGCTCATTTTACTAACTCCACTTAAATATCTTTTATTTCAAATTCTGTTTTTTAAATTCTTCCAGCAATCCCTGTTGCTCATCGTCCAACTGCAAATCGTTCAACATGTCCGGTCTTCTTAGCCATGTACGACCCAGAGCCTGTTGCAAACGCCAACGCCTGATCTCTTCATGGTTTCCACTCAGCAATACATCCGGGACTTGCTGCCCATCACTTTGTTCAGCGCCACTCCTTTCTGATCCAATTTTTTCTGGCCTTGTATAGTGAGGATAATCAAGCAAGCCATTAAAAAATGAATCTTCACTTGCCGAATCTTCGTGACCCAACACACCCGGCAATGTTCGGGTCAGTACATCAATCAGTACCATCGCGGCCAGTTCCCCGCCACTCAGAACATAGTCACCGATAGACCATTCTTCATCAACTTCCTTATCAATAACACGTTCATCGATCCCTTCGTAACGTCCAGCAATCAAAATCAGATGCTGTCGCTGCGCCAGTTCCATCACGCCTTTCTGATCCAGTTTCCTGCCTTGCGGACTCAGATGGATCACGTGTGGGGCACTTCCCGAACCACGTGCATCTGTAATCGCTGCACATAATGGCTCAGCCATCATGACCATGCCTGGACCACCCCCATAGGGCCGGTCATCCACGGTCCGATGATTATCATTCGTATAATCCCTCGGATTCCAGGTTTGCACCCTGAGCAAACCCCGCTCCACTGCCCGACTGATAACCCCATATTCAGTGACGGTATTCACCATCTCCGGAAATAGAGTGATTACTTCAATCTGTAACATTCAAGCAGCCCATGATTTATCATTCTGGCCCATCATCGATCATCAACGACCATCAATAATCAGATTGCCAATCAACCTGCATGATACCTTGTTCAAGATCGACATCCTTGATATAGACATCTTTCACATAGGGTATCAAATACCGCTGCTTGTCAGCTTTGACAACCAGCACATCATTTGCACCAGTTTCGAGGAGTTCCGTGACAACACCAAGTATTTCATTCTGTGCGTTAATGACTTGCAGATTAATCAGATCATGCCAGTAGTACTCACCGGCTTTGGGCTCTGCCAGCTGATCCCGATTAATCGCTATCTCTGAACCAACAAGAGCCATCGCCTCATCCCTGTCGGTAATCTCCGCTATAGAAGCAATCAACCCCTTACCTTGAGGTTTGCCTTCCGACAATTGCATTCCCTGCCAATCCCCGTTTTGTTTAATTAACCAGGGACTGTATGTAAATATATTTTCTCTTGGTCGAGTGAATGACAAAATCTTGAACCAGCCTTTAATGCCGTAAACACCAACAAGCTTTCCGATAACAATGAAACCTGGTTCATCCTGCATACTCGCCACCCATGCAGTCTTTCTTAAAAATTACGAACCCCGTCATACTAATATAATATAACGCAGGATTTAATAATAATTCAGAGAATAAATCAGGCGCTCGCGTTAAGTTTGATCAGCTTGGCAACACGATCTGATACTTGTGCACCAAGGCTTTGCCAATGTTCTACACGACCACCATCCAATCTTAAAGTCTCTTCCTTACCTTGCGCGCCAGGATTATAAAAACCAACACGCTCAATATAGCGACCATCGCGTTTATTGCGACTGTCTGCGACGACAATATGATAGAAGGGCTTTTTCTTTGCCCCGGTACGTGATAATCGAATGGTAACCATTCATTAACCTCTTTTTAGTTGCCTGTTACAATCTTGCAGGAAAATAATCCTGCCCTGAAAAAAGGCGGTATTGTACGGCATATTAATGAAAAATAAAGTATTTCAGCGCATTACGGACACCTAATTCATGCAACAAAATAGCAAAGTCAGTCAACGCAAGTCAGAAACCCGAAAAATGCTCAAATCAGCACGTGCAAGCATCCCTGAAGCCACCCGCATGGGCTATGCTAATTCTATTACAGAACAAGTACTTAGGCTTGATGAAATCAGGGACGCCAGGCTAATCTTTGTCTATATTTCCTACGTCAGTGAAGTCCATACTCATGCACTCATCAGGGCCTTACTGGATGCCGGCAAAATCCTGGCGGTACCCAAAATAGTCAATTCTAATTATATGCAGGCAGAAACCTTCTTGAGTTGGGAAGATTTGGTGCCTGGAGAAATGGGAATATTGGCCCCCGCCAATTCTACGCCTTGTGATGGGCCTTTCGATGTCTCCATCACCCCCGGACTTGGATTTACCCTGACAGGCCACCGTATGGGATTTGGTCGGGGCTATTACGACAAATGGTTTGTGCAAAACAAAGTAAAGCACAAGATTGCCCTTGCCTTTGAAGCACAGTTGGTCGATGAAATACCTGTTGAAGATAATGACGTACTGATGGATAAAATTGTAACTGAAAAACGCGTGATTGTTGTCTAAATGCCAGCTTTCAAATCAACTCCTTGCATACCCGATGGCTAGAAACTATCTTATGTATTGCATCAGATCTATCTGCGGATCTAGAATGGTTTTTATGTTTTCAATTGAGTAATCCGGATAGACTTCAAAAAATTGTTTAAGGTTTTCTTCGGCGGCCTGGTGTTCCCCTGATACCCATAAATTATTAATCTGTTTCAGCCATTGCTCCGGTGTCATCATTTCATCACCTATCGCTTTTTCCTGCTCAGCAAATCCTGCAGTGGCCTGATCATCGTCAAGAATCTCTTTCTTAAATGATTCTTCTTTCAATGATTCATTTCGTCTTTGCAGATCATCCATTGTCTGTCTGTAACGCATCTCCTGATCTGAATTTACCCCTATCCCCTGTTCAATGGTTTTCAACTCCATTTCACCTAATTTGTTATCCAGATCGCCCACATCCAATTGTTTTTGTTTCTTAGTTTTCGCTGCTTCCCGGCGGCCTGAATCATCCAGTCTCTCAGGGCTGTAAAGGGAGTCACGCATGGTCTGATCTGATACATCTTTTCCTGGAACCATTTCATCGACTGTTTCTGGCAGCAGGGCATCATCCATTTCTGTCACTTTTTCTCGCAGGAGCATCCTGCTCGCAGGCCTCTGCTGAAAATCTGATTCTTCCATATCGAATGCTTCTATTGATGAAGCGGCAGGTTTGTTTTCTTCCGATATCACATGCACAGGCATTTCAGCTTCCTTAGCGATTTCTTCTACGTATTTATCTTGTCTATTTTTTTCTCCTGATTCATCAAATTTCATCGGTGCTACCTGGGCATCAATATCATATTCACTTTTCGGTGGCGTTAATAATATATGTCCGCTGTCCTTGTAGATGGTAAATACCAGACCAACACATAACATCAATACGGCCGCCATCGATGCCGGCACATACCAGTTCCTGGCAAAAGGACTGTATGCCACCTTTGAGATTTGTTCTGGTTTGACGGCCTCATTTGCCGCTGAGAGAATGGCTTTATCGAGATGTGCTGGTGGTCGTACTTTTCCTTCAGCGCGATAAACCCCGGACAGAGAGGAACCACCCTGTAGATAATCTTCAAATATCTGATCGTCTTGTTTGTTGTCTTCCGGTTTCTTAGCCATTCTTTTTCAAACCCGCGCGTAATTTTTTCACTGCATATCGCAATCGACTCTTGGCCGCTTCTGCATTGACTCCTGTCACTTCTGCAATTTCGGCCACCGTTAACCCTGCCTCTTCCCTTAACATAAAAGCTTCTCGCTGTTCATCGGGCAAACCGTCAACTAACTCCGAGAGCGTTTCTATTTGCTGCTGTATCTCCAGTTGCTCATCTGGTTGCTTCTGATCATTTGATGTTATTTGCTCAACATCCTCCTCCGGATTTTTTTGTTGGAATACATCGATGCGCGTCTTTCGGTAATAATCAATGAAATGATTGTGTGCGAGTTGATAAAGGTAAGTGGTAAATTTAGCCCGTACTTCATATCTGTCACGTGCGGCAATCAGCTTCATCCAGACATCCTGAAATAGTTCTTCAGCAATCGCTTGCTGATGGCATTTAGCCAGCAAATAACGAAATACGCCCCCTTTGTGTCGTTCATACAGAACCTCAAATGCGGTTGCGTTACCCTGCTGGTAGCTAAGCATCAATTCTTCATCGCTGGCATCTCCCATCATAGCAATGAAGTCTATACCCAAACTACTTGGAGGTGCAGGATTCAGAGTTCAGCATTCAGCATTCAGCATTTCCAAGTAGTTTGGGTATATAACATCTGTTCTATCTGGTACTAACGGTATTAAGCGAAGAACGGGTTAACATTCAAACCACTATCTGATTTGCAGATACAAAAAAAGGGCCAAATAGCCCTTTTTTTGTCGATACTTGATTTAACAATCAGACTTCTTGTATTTCCGCCTCATTGACTGCTTTCATACTTAAGCGGACGCGGCCTTGTCTATCGATTTCAAGTACTTTGACTTTGACAAATTCACCTTCTCTTAATTTATCACTGACATTCTCAACGCGCTCTTCGCATATTTGCGATATATGTACCAAACCATCTTTGCCCGGCAGGATATTCACGAAGGCACCGAAATCCATTAGCTTGGCAACTTTGCCTTCATAGATTTTACCGACTTCGATATCCGCAGTTATCTGTTCGATTCTGAGTAATGCAGCCTCACCGGCAGCTCTGTCAACGGCGGCAATCTTTACCGTTCCATCATCATCGATATTGATCGTCGCACCTGTTTCCTCCGTAATGGCGCGAATGGTCGTGCCACCCTTACCAATCACATCACGGATCTTGTCAGGATGGATTTTGATGACGGTAATTCTGGGTGCAAATTCAGACATTTCCTCACGGGAGCTGGAAATTGTTTTGGCCATTTCTCCGAGAATATGAATACGGCCTTCTTTCGCCTGGGCCAATGCTATTTCCATAATTTCCCTGGTGATACCGTCGATTTTAATATCCATCTGCAAAGCAGTGATACCTTTTTCAGTCCCCGCGACTTTAAAGTCCATATCACCCAGATGATCTTCATCACCGAGAATATCTGAAAGCACGACAAACTTGTCATCTTCCTTAATCAGTCCCATGGCAATACCCGCAACTGGCGCTTCAATCGGAACACCTGCATCCATTAACGCAAGACTCGTCCCACAGACACTGGCCATAGAGCTTGAACCATTTGATTCCGTAATTTCTGAAACTACCCGAATGGAATAAGGGTATTCATCCATATCTGGCATAACGCCCAGGATGCCACGTTTTGCTAAACGACCATGCCCAATTTCACGACGTTTTGGTGTGCCAACACGACCCGTTTCACCGACGCAGTAGGGAGGGAAATTGTAGTGCAACATGAAAGGCTCCTTGTAAGTACCTTCTATCGCATCGATGATTTGTGAATCACGTTCAGTCCCCAGGGTAGCGACAACAATCGCCTGGGTTTCCCCACGTGTGAATAATGCTGAACCGTGCGCTCTTGGCAAAATACCAACTTCTGTACTGATAGTTCTGATGGTTTTTGTATCACGCCCATCAATACGCTTCTCACCAGCTAGAATACTGCTACGAACGATGTGGCTTTCAAGATTACTGATCTCATCATTGATTTCGGATGCTGACCATTTCGGATCTTCGCCCTCGGTCATCACTTCTACAACTTCATTACGAATCTCACTGATGCGATCCTTACGATTAACTTTATCTGTGATGGCATAGGCTTCACGTAACAGGTCTGTTGAACGACTGGCCACTTCATCAGCCAATGCCTGATCTTTTACTTCTGGCTGCCAATCCCAGGCGACGACACCAACTTCTTCTGCCAGAGCTATAATATTTTCTATCGCGACCTTAAACTGCTCATGCCCAAACATCACTGCACCCAGCATGACCTCTTCTGATAATTGTTTGGCCTCAGACTCAACCATTAATACTGAGGTACTGGTTCCTGCGACAACCAGATTGAGTGCTGAATCCAGCAACTGATCCGACGAGGGATTAAGGACATAATTACCATCGATATAACCCACCCGCGCAGCGCCTACTGGGCCATTGAATGGTGCCCCTGTCAAGGCGACGGCAGCTGAGGCACCAATCAATGCCGGGATATCCGCATTGATTTGTGGATCCAGTGACATCACTGTGGCCACAATTTGAACCTCATTTCTAAAACCTTTAGGAAATAATGGTCTCAGTGGACGGTCAATTAAACGACATGTCAGGGTTTCTTTTTCACTCGGACGACCTTCTCTTTTGAAAAAACCACCCGGTATTTTACCAGCAGCATAGGTACGTTCCTGATAATCTACTGTCAGTGGAAAAAAATCACGCCCTTGATCAGCCTCTTTCTTTGCGACACAGTTGACCATGACAACGGTGTCTCCCATGCTGACAATGACTGAGCTGGCCTGTCGAGCTATTTTCCCCGTCTCCAATACGACTGTGTGATCACCGAACTGGAATTCTTTCCTGACTGCTTTCATATTTTTACCTTAAAAATAATTTTTAAATGATTTGAGAAATGATTTGCAGGGATTCTTGTTCAAGGCTGATTATAGAAACCCTGTCTTTTATGAAATGTTGTGTTGCTAATAGGATCTGGCGTAAACAAAGCTTGTTCTAATATTGCGTACTTAATTTTACGCAGGCCCGTTTATTTATCTTATTTACGCAAACCAAGATTAGTGATTAGATCACGGTAACGGCTCACATCCTTGCCTCTCAGGTAGTCTAAAAGTTTACGGCGCTGATTCACCATTCTTAATAAGCCCTGGCGGGAATGGTGATCTTTTTTGTGTGTCTTGAAATGATCAGACAGCTCTAAGATATTTGCCGTTAACAATGCAACTTGCACTTCCGGAGAACCTGTATCGCTTTCCGAACGTTGATGTTCTTTTACAATGTCAGCCTTATGCTGAGTGTTTAATGCCATGCTTAACCGTGCTCCTGAAATAATCTCGGTCTAAATGAGGCGCGTATTGTAACCGCGCTCTGATGCATGAACAAGCGCAATTCACAAGATGCCATGATTATTTTGAACGACCTGATTCTGACCACCACCCTGGATCCGAAGACAACTATTTATCATTAATTATCAAATAGTTATGCTGTGTTACCGGTTTTCAGCAATCTTTTCGGTGCAATTCGTCCGTTATCCATGATGGTGCCAATTCCGATAAAAACATGATTTTGGTCATAAATCCGAACCAGTCCTTCCCCTGGTTTTTCTGTTAGCGCGTAGGGCACCAACACTGCCTGACCTAGACAAAGATGATATGTATCATCCTCGCTTAGCTCTGTCTGAGGTAAATGATCCAAAGCACTGTCGACTGGCATGAGCAGACCATCCAATGCATTATCATCTAGCTCCATCTGTTTTTCCACAGTCTCCATGGTGACCATCTGCTCTTCGGTAAATGGCCCGGTCGACAAACGACGAAGTGTACTGACGTGGGCTCCACAGCCTAAAACATTACCTATATCTTCGATTAAGGTTCGTATATAAGTACCTTTTGAACAGCGCACCCGAATTTCAAATGAATCCTGATCGAAATGTAGCAAATCAATCTGATGTATCGACACAGGTCTGGGTTGACGCGTAACCTCTACTCCCTGATAAGCGAGTTTATAAAGCCTTTGCCCATCGACCTTCAATGCGGAATACATCGGTGGAATCTGTTCTATGTTTCCGACAAATTGCGCCAAAATCTGTTCTAAATTCTGTTGATTGAAATCGGGCACAGAACGTGTTTCCAGTATTTCACCTTCGGCATCTGCGGTATTGGTGACGACACCCAGTTTCGCGACTGTAACATAGGTTTTATCGGCATTAAGAAGGTAACTAGAAAATTTTGTCGCTTCACCCAAACATATTGGTAGTATGCCCGTCGCGGGTTTGTCCAGGCTACCCGTGTGCCCCGCCCTGGCAGCTCGGTAACTACGTTTGATTCTTTGCAAGGCATCGTTCGATGTGATGCCGGCGGGTTTGTCTAAAAGCAGAATACCGTGAACATCCCGCTCGTGCGGCTTTCTTTTTCGTCTTCGACCCATTCGAACAGTCCAACTGGCTTAGTGGCTATCAATCTCTTCTGAATGCAAGGAATCTATCAAACTGGTCAGTTTATTTGCACGCTCCAGGCTTTCGTCAAATATAAATTGCAGTTTGGGAACAGTGCGCGTGGTGAATATTTTGGATAATTGATGGCGAAATTGAACAGCATGCCCATTCAACATGGCCAGAACTTCTGCTCTATCCGATGCATCATCCCTGTTATTTTCCAGAGGGTCACTTTCTGGATGGCCCTTCCCCAGGCATGTAACAAAAATCTTCGCATAAGCCAAATCTGTACTTAAATTGACAGCAGAAATTGTCACCAGCCCCAACCCGGCATCCTGCACAGGCGCCCGTATGATTGAGGCCAACTCCTTTTGTAGTTGGTCACCTACTCGCTGACTGCGGCTAAATTCTCTGGTCATTTTCGATCGAACTGCTCAGCTTATTAAAATTAAATCGTGCGTGCAATTTCGATTCGCTCAAACACCTCAATTTGATCACCAGGCTGGATATTGTCATAATTTTTCACACCAATTCCGCATTCTATGCCTGACTTCACTTCATTAACATCATCCTTGAATCGTCTGAGTGATTCGAGTTCCCCTTCGTAAATAACGACATTATCCCGCAAGACGCGAATCGGATTATTCCTTTTAACAACACCTGTGGAAACAATACAACCGGCAATGTCACCAAATTTTGGTGACCGGAATACGTCTTTCACTTCTGCAACACCAACAATTTGTTCACGCAGTTCAGGCGCAAGCATGCCGCTCATGGCTGCTTTCACATCATCGATTAGATCGTAAATAATGCTGTAATAACGAATTTCAATGCCTTCTTCATCTGCAAGCTTACGTGCAGATGCATCTGCACGAACATTAAAACCGATGACGACTGCTTTTGATGCCAGTGCCAGATTCATATCAGTTTCTGTAATACCACCAACTCCACTGCTAACCACACCAACCCTGACTTCCTCGTTCGACAGTTTGGTGACCGCCTCTACGATGGCTTCAGATGATCCCTGGACATCGGCCTTGATCATGATATTGAGTGTCGAGATATCACCCTCACTCATCCGGTTCATGGCGTTCTGTAATTTAACCGCTTGCTGTTTTGCCAACTTGGATTCACGGCTCTTGGTTTGTCTGAGATCAGCGATCTCACGTGCCTTTTTCTCATCAGGGACAACGATCATTTCGTCCCCGGCATTGGGTATGCCAGATAAACCAAGTACCTCAATGGGTGTAGATGGCCCTACAGATGACGTAACTTCATCGCCATTGCTATCAACCATTGCCCGGACGCGGCCATATTCTCTACCACTCAGAACAATATCACCTTTCTCAAGAGCACCACTTTGCACCAATATCGTTGCCACGGGTCCACGCCCTTTGTCCAGACGTGCCTCAATCACCGTCCCCGTGGCTGGACCTTCTTCTGATGCTTTAAGTTCAAGCAACTCGGCCTGCAGGGAAATATTTTCAAGTAAAGTATTAATCCCCTCACCAGTCTGTGCAGAAACATTCACAAATTGGGTATCACCTCCCCAATCTTCCGGGATAACCTCCAGTTTAGATAATGCCTGTTTGACTCGCTCAGGATCTGCCTCGGCTTTATCAATTTTATTGACAGCAACAATAATGGGCACATTAGCGGCCTTGGCATGTTGTACGGCTTCTTCTGTTTGTGGCATCACACCATCATCAGCGGCAACCACGACGATGACGATGTCTGTAACCTTGGCACCACGCGCGCGCATTGCCGTAAACGCAGCATGTCCCGGTGTGTCCAGAAATGTTATTTTTCCTTTGTCTGTCTCTACCACATAAGCACCGATATGTTGGGTAATTCCACCTGCTTCACTCTCGGCGACTTTCGTCTTGCGAATATAATCAAGCAGTGAAGTTTTACCATGGTCAACGTGACCCATAATCGTCACGACAGGTGCGCGCAAGACCTGCTCGCCAGTCTTTTTCGCTGCATAGACAATTTCGTCTTCCAGCGCAGTTTCACTCAGTAATTTAGCTTTATGGCCCATCTCTTCCACAACAAGAGAAGCTGTCGCTTGATCAAGCATTTGATTGATGGTGACCATACTTCCCAGACCCATCATCATCTTGATGACTTCAGTTGCCTTGACCGACATTTTTTGAGCAAGATCGCCCACTGAAATATTCTCAGGGATATCAACTTCTCTGATCATGGGTTCTGTTGGTTTTTCAAACCCATGTTGCGTTTCAATCGTTGGAATGACCTTATGCCTACGTCTTGGTTTTTTCTTACGACGTCCTGATTTTTCAGAAGCGACGTGCAATTCCTGGCGACCGTAACGAGTTGATTTATCTTTTCCTTTTTTACCTGTTCTAGATTTATTATCGGTTTGTTCCTGAGCAATCCCTGTCTGATCAGGCGTTATCTGATCAGGCTTTTCCTGAACCGGAGTTTCTACAACGGCTGGCTCCTTGACAATCTCTTCGACAGAGGTGTTGTCTTCAATTTCTGCAACTGCCGTTCCATCTGCTGCCAACTTAATTTCGGGCTCTCCAGACCCATCGACAGGTGTCCCCTCTGCCTGATGTTCATTTGCTGTTTCAGTACTTGTCGAATCAACTGACTTTGTTTCTTCAACAAGCTGTGCACTGTCAACAATATCTTCGGCAACCTTCGTCGATTCCGCAGACAATTCTTCATCTACTGGTTTCGTAAATTCCTCAATTGCACTACGTCTAACGTAGGTACGTTTCTTTCTAAACTCAACATTAACTATTTTTGATTTTGTTTTATTCCTTCCCTGTACGCTAAGTGGCACTTTAATTTCACTACTTGTCTTTCTTCTCAAAGTAATCTTTTTTGTTTCAGCAGATCCCTTTCCATGTTTACCTCGCAAATAACTCAACAGATGATTTTTTTCTTCATCTGTAATCATTTCGTCCGGAGATTTTTTGGGTAACCCAGACTCTTCTATCTGTTCCTGTAAACGCTCAACGGCAATACCGACAACGCTTGCAAATTGACTGACCGTAACCTCAGGCATCTGTTGACCCTCCGTCGACTCCAGCTTCAGCCTCTGTTTCAGATTCGAACCAGGGAATTCTGGCGGTCATAATTAATTTGCCTGCTCGTTCATTTTCCATTCCCTCGATTTCCATTAATTCATCCACTGAAAGATCCGCCAGATCTTCCATGGTAGAAACGCCTATTGCTGCCAACTCATAAGCAAGCGCATCTTCCATACCATCCATTTGCAACAGATCCTCTGCTGGATGTGCATCAACTAATTTTTCCTCGCTAACAATTGCTCGAGTTAACATGACATCTCGCGCACGTCCACGTAGTTCCTGCACCAGGTCATCATCGAATTCTTCAATATTAAGCATTTCCTCTTCTGGAACATAGGCGATTTCTTCAACACTAGAAAAACCTTCCTGTACCAGAATAAGGGCCATCTCTTCATCAATGTCCAACTGTTCCATAAACATCTTTTGTAAGGTCTGAGATTCCTCTTCGGCTTTCTCTTCTGCCTGTTCCACAGACATAACATTGAGCACCCACTCTGATAACTCACTGGCGAGTCGTATATTTTGTCCCCCACGGCCGATTGCCTGTGACAGATTATCTTCTTCTACTGCGATATCCATGCTATGCGCATCTTCATCTACCAGAATTGAAGCAACTTCCGCTGGTGCCATGGCATTAATAACAAATTGTGCGGGGTTTTCATCCCACAGTATAATGTCAATACGTTCGCCGCCAAGTTCGTTAGAGACTGCCTGCACGCGGGAACCACGCATACCAACACAAGCACCAATGGGATCTATCCGAGGGTCATTTGCCTTGACCGCTATCTTTGCTCTTGCGCCGGGATCCCGGGCACCATTGATAATTTCAATCATGCCTTCATTGACTTCAGGGACTTCAAGTTTGAATAATTCAATCAACAACTCAGGTGCCGTACGGCTCAAAAACAATTGTGGCCCACGTGTTTCGGAACGAACTTCCTGCAAGTAGGCACGAATACGATCTCCTGGTCTTACTGCTTCCCTGGGTATCAAACAATCACGCGCAATAAAACCCTCGGCATTTCTACCCAGATCCAGATATACATTGCCTCTTTCAACCCGCTTCACAACACCGCTCAGCATCTCACCTACACGATCTGCATAAGCCTCCACCACTTGAATTCTTTCAGCTTCTCGTACTTTCTGTACGATGACCTGCTTTGCTATTTGCGCTGCAATTCGACCAAATTCGACGGAATCCATCGGTTCTTCAACAAACTGACCAGGCTCAATGTCGGGGTGATCTTCCAAAGCATCTTTAAGCTTTATTTGTCTACCTGGGAATTCGAGATCTTCATCTGTCGTCTCCATGACTTCCCAACAACGAAATGTTTCATAGCTGCCTGTTTCACGGTCAATCGCGACACGTGATTCAATATCCTCACGATTACGTTTTTTGGTCGCCATCGCCAATGCAGCTTCGATTGCCTCGAAGATGATATCTTTGCTGACGCCTTTCTCACTGGAAACAACATCAACCACCGTTAAAATCTCTTTATTCATAAATCTATGATTACTCTCAACACACTACTTTCAGAACAAATTAATTATCCGTAACATTATATTTTTGGTACCAAATGTGCCAAATCAATCACATCAGCAGGGATTAAATAATCAACACCATCCTCACTGATGACTACTGCTTTCTCTTCTACTGCCTTGATTACGCCTTTAATCTTTCGACGTCCATCAAGTTTCTCCCGAAACTTCATCTTCACTTCCTGACCCAGATAACGCTCGAACTGTTCTAGCGTAAACAAAGGCCTATCCAAACCTGGTGATGAAATTTCCAGGTGATACCTCTCTTTAATGGGATCGTGAACGTCAAGCACACCAATCACCTGATGATTCACCTTTGTACAGTCATGCAACGTGATTCCAGACTCATGGTCTATATACAACCTTAGTAATGAACCATCCTTTTGTTTGAAATACTCAATACCAAGCATTTCGTAACCCAGTGCCGTCACAACGGGTTCTAACAACTCAATAAGATCACTATTTTGACTATGCATTTATTACAAACCGCCACTCATGTGCAGTCGCTACGAACTCCCGTCCTCTCGTGACAATAATACTTCCTGTAAGATGTTCATGCGGCCGCGGCATACCGTACTTCTATGGAACCTCTGACTTAATTAGAGGTTCTCCTATGTACATCGCCGCTCCTGTGCATCCATGCACCCGCGGCATACCGTACATCCTGTACATAAAAAATGGGCACAAGGCCCACTTCTAAAATTCAAAATAATCTACGCGCAGTATAGCCGCTCATCTTAAAACCACCAGTTTCTAAACCATCCGACAAATAATTCTGGAAAGCCTGTAAAAAAGGCCCCTAATGGAGCCCTTCAGAAACTTTGGCAACGGAGACAGGTTTTAAACCTGTATCCTTTGCCAGTTATTATATAACCGAGCCCGATATACGCTCCGCGCCAGGCCTAATTACCATATTTCCTAACTCATTTCATTTGGTAGCGGGGGTAGGATTTGAACCTACGACCTTCGCCTGTTATTAAACAACCGAGTCCGACATGCGCTCCGCGCCAGGGCGAATTACCAAATTCCCTAACTCATTTCATTTGGTAGCGGGGGTAGGATTTGAACCTACGACCTTCGGGTTATGAGCCCGACGAGCTGCCAGACTGCTCCACCCCGCACTAAGGGGGCGCATGTTACAGCCACCTTTAAACTTAATCAAGATAATGAACTAAGCGAGACGAACAGGCTGCCTTTTTGCTCCCCAGGTGCCGGGAGTTTCCTCAAAGACACCAGCACATGGTTCACCACAAGCTAGACATTCTCCTTTCGCGGATAAATTCCAATATTTCAGTTCATACCAATCTCTAACAATTAATTTTTCACCACACTGGTGACAAAAACTGGTATCTCCCGCTTCATGATGCACATTCCCTGTATACGCATAGTGTATTCCATTCTTTAGTGCAATTTCACGGGCTTTGATCAATATTTCTGGTCTCGTTGCGGGTTTGTCTAGCATTTTCCAGTCCGGATGGAAGGCGGTAAAGTGAATGGGTACATCAGGACCAAGATTATCCATAATCCATTGTGTCATTTCTTCAAATTCATTCACCGAATCATTTTCTCCAGGAATAACTAAATTAGTTATTTCAAACCAGACGTCGGTTTCATGTTTAAGGTACGACAGTGTCTCCAATACAGGAGCAAGGTGACTACCGGTTACACGATGATAAAAACGTTCAGTAAAGGCCTTCAGATCGATGTTGGCTGCATCCATATACTGATAAAATTCTTCTCTCGGTTCTTCGCAAACGTAACCAGCAGAAACTGCAACCGTTTTTATATTTTTTTCATGACAGGCCTGCGCAACATCAATGGCATATTCATGAAAAATCACCGGGTCATTGTAGGTAAATGCAATACTGCGACAGTTTAATTGACTTGCTGCATTTGCCAGTTGTTCCGGTGATGCAGCATCAGCCAAAGTGTCAATTTCACGGGACTTGCTAATATCCCAGTTCTGGCAAAATTTACAGGCTAAATTGCATCCAGCGGTGCCAAATGAAAGCACCGGCGTACCCGGTAGAAAATGGTTTAAGGGTTTCTTCTCAATGGGGTCGATACAAAATCCACTTGAGCGACCATAGGTTGTCAGAACAATTTGTTGATCCCTGCATTCGCGTACGAAACAAAGTCCCTGCTGTCCTTCTTTCAATTTACATGCCCGCGGGCAAACATCACACTGCACCCGGCCATCTTCAAGGACATGCCAGTATTTTGTGCTCACGACTGAGTTCATTACTTTAGTCACCATTTCTGCAAGCTGTTCCAAAACACCCTATAATTATCACAATGGTTAATCACCGGTTTGTGCACCGCATATATGAATAATAGTCAAAACAAAATAAAAAGCACCATCAGACCGGCTGCGGTAGCGGGACAATTCTATCCAGCTAATCCTGTTGAACTGGAACTGATGGTTGAATCTCTCCTCAACGACGTTGAGGAAATACCACCACCATCAAAGGCGATTATTGCACCACATGCTGGATTGATCTATTCAGGACCGATAGCCGCAATAGCTTACACTAGTTTGCAGTCTGTAAAGGAAAAAATAAATCGTGTCGTATTGTTAGGTCCTGCACACAGAGTGTATTTAAAGGGACTGGCATTAAGTTCTGTTGATTATTATGAAACCCCCTTGGGCAAGATTGAAATTGATCAGGATTCATATGATTCAATACGAAACTTGTCACAAGTTTCAGTGGTTGATGCAGCACACGCAGAGGAACATAGTATTGAAGTACATCTACCCTTTCTGCAGCTTGTGCTTGATCGTTTTAAATTAATACCCATCGTCGTTGGTGAAGCCTCTCCTGAAGAAGTTGAAGAAGTTCTGGAAATTTTATGGGGAAATGATAATACGCTTGTCGTTATCAGTTCTGATCTAAGTCATTTCCATGATTATGAAACAGCACAGCAGCTAGATTTGTCTACCAGTAAAGCGATTGAAAATTTACATCTGGAATCAATCGGACCGCAACAGGCTTGTGGGTGTATGCCCATGCGTGGTCTATTACAGCTTGCAAGAAATAAACATCTGAAAGTTAAAATGCTTGACTTGAGAAACTCAGGGGATACTGCAGGGACCAAAGACAGGGTTGTGGGTTATGGCGCCTACGCTATTAATTAAATTGACCAGAGTTGAATTGTCTAAAGTTGCATTGTTTAGGATCGAATTTCCTGGCGTCGCTTGAATCAGGAACCACACAATATCACTATGATGTATACACAAGAGCAGAAACAGATACTGGTCTCTACCGCGCGCTCAAGTATCCAGCATGGCCTACAATCAGGCAAGACGATAAAAATAAACCTGAAAAGCTATGCTTCTGAATTGCAAAATATCAGAGCGACTTTTGTCACATTGAAAATTGCGCAGTCATTACGTGGCTGTATTGGCACCCTTGAAGCCAAACATCCTTTGGTCAGAGGCGTTGCCAAGCATGCTTACGCTGCTGCCTTCCGCGATCCAAGATTTAAACCGCTCAGCCATGATGAGTTCGAGAAGATAACACTGAGTATTTCAATTTTGACACCGGCAGAATCAATTCAGTTCAATTCGGACTCCGACCTGATTCAACAACTAAATGCCAATATTGATGGCTTGATCATTCAATCCGGTCATCGGCGTGCGACCTTTTTGCCTGCGGTGTGGGATTCACTGCCTGATGCTGAACAATTTCTTTCACAACTAAAAGCAAAGGCCCAGATACCACCGCAGGAAAAGCTGACCGAAGCATGGCGATACAAGGCAGTTGAAATTCACGAGAATGAAATTTGAATCAAACCGTCAACCAGACAAAATTGTTACACAACTATTAGATTACAATAAAAAATAGCCCACACCTTAGTATACGCCCTGCCATGAAATCAGGTCTTCTCACGACTAAAACGCCGGGCCATTTCTTGCGCTTTCATGGCACCAGCTGCATCGCCTAATGCCAATCTAGCTTCAGCAATAATTAGCCAATTAACTTTCAGTAATTGATTGTTACCTGCAGTGAATGCGTTTGATTTTTTAGCCAGGGTGATCGCTTTCACCCACATTTTTTGTTTCAGACGTTCTGCTGCGAGTCTGTTCCACAACCAGGGGTTCTTTGGTTCAATATCAAGCCCTCTTTCCAGACTTGCAACCGCACGGCCACTATCGCCAGCAGATGCGTATTTGTCAGCATCATTAATAAATACCAGCGCAACAGGGCTGGTAGATTGTTCAGGAACAGATTCCCTGTAATCAACATGCTCACGCTCAATATCTGAAAGATGAGATTCATCCGCTGTTTCAGCTTTCGAGATTGCTCTGCTACCAGATGTTGCCCGTTGATATGTTGACTCAGTAACCGTTCGATCTTCTACAGGCACTGTTTTGTAATTCTGTTCAGACGTTGTCGTACACGCAGAAAAAAGCAGATTAATGAATATTGAAATGCCGACGTATGGTAGTTTCATTCTTTGCATCTTTTCTTTCTGTTTTAATATCATGAATACGATTGTTTTGAACAGGATCATTCTGACATGTTCCTGAATATTCAGGTAGGTACTCCTGCACAAATGGGTAGGTGACTGCCCCCGGACAATTATCTGGCACACGCTTTCCCTGTAACGTTTTAGCCCATTCAACGCCTTCAGGTGTTATCAATGATAATGGTCGTGGTTTCAGATCCTGCATGATATCTATCCAGACTTGTAAAGCACCGCTTGAACCTGTCAACCGTGATGATTGATTATCATCACGTCCAACCCAAATCACCCCGAGAACATCATCCCCAAAGCCAGCAAACCAGCTGTCTCTCAAATCATTCGTTGTTCCTGTTTTACCAGCCAAAGGCAAAAATGCGGGCAATCTTGCTGCAATAGATCTTGCTGTGCCCGAGCTCGCCACCTCTGTGAGAAGGTATCGTGTAATAAAGACTGACTTTGGCTCAAGAGTTTGTTTTAACTCCAGTCCATATCGCTGTAGTGGCCTGCCATTTTTATCCAACACTTCTTTGATGCTTCTCAACGGCACCTGGAATCCGCCACTGGCCAATGTTTGATACATTTGCGTCACCTGAAATGGGGTCAACTCCAGTGCCCCCAATAATAATGATGGATATTCCGGTATGTCAGCCTCCAGACCTAATGAGTGAAGTGTTTTAACAACTTCATTCAATCCAAGACGCATGCCTAGATGAACGGTTGCCAGATTGTACGATTTGGACAATGCAGTATGTAATGCAATATTGCCATGAGTGGTTTCATCATAATTTTTAGGTTGCCAATATGACCCATCATGTTGTTTCAAACGGATTGGTTTATCTTCCAGTATGGTCAGGCTGTTGTATTTCCCAGGCTTCATAATCGCTGTCAGGTATACCGCAGGTTTCACCAGAGAGCCAATGGGTCGGACTGCATCTAATGCCCGATTAAAATCATTGGATGCTTTATCTCTGCCCCCTACCAGGGCGAGAATTTCTCCCGTATCAACGCTGCTGATCACAGCTGCTGTCTGTAATGACCCCGCAGATAATTTCTTGTATTTTTCAAGACTCGCGAGTCGCTTTGGCACTGTCCGTTCAACGATGTCCTGATAATGGGTGTTCAGCGTTGTAAAAATTCTCAGACCTTCATTCCTTAAATCTTCAGATTTATAGTTCTTCTGCAACTGCCTACGTACGAGATCAAGAAATGCAGGATATTTGGCACTACT
>JACZSJ010000038.1 GCA_022574295.1 Pseudomonadota bacterium | reverse complement strand
CAGCAAAACACTAGATGTTGTGTCTTGTATAAAAAGAATCAGGGGCTTGTTCAGCCCCTAATATTTGCGGGTGTAGTTTAATGGTAAAACAGCGTTTTTCCCAATCTGCCGATACCGGTTCGATTCCGGTCACCCGCTCTTTTTCCTCGAACCTTGTTTCCAATAGTACAGCTATTAATAGTTTTATGAACGTGGTTAATATCCATTTAAATCAATCACTTAATGTTACCTTTGTCAAGTATACAATCCCCTTAAGCTATTGATTTTCCTCATGGTAAGAATTGGCCAGTTGAATAAAATCATCTACTGATAGGGTCTCTGCACGCGCCCCGGGGGCGATGTTCAGATCAATGATTTGATTTTTTTCAAGGGCCCCTTTCAAACAATTTCTCAATGTTTTTCGTCTTTGGGAGAAAGCTAGCTTGACGATATGTGCAAACCCAGGCGGGTCAATAATTTTTTTTAAAAATATGTTGTGTGGTTTTAGCTTGATGATTGCCGACATCACTTTGGGTGGAGGTGAAAATGCACCAGGATTGACCGTAAATAACTTTTCAGCATGACAGTGTGCCTGGACCATCACGGAAAGACGCCCATAATCTTTATTGCCAGGAGTGGCACAGATGCGGTCAACGACCTCTTCCTGAAGCATGAACACCATGTCATCTATAGAATGATGATATCGCAGCAAGTGAAATATCAGCGGTGTTGAAATATTGTAGGGCAGGTTTCCTACAATATGCAGATGTTGATTGCTTATTTCCCTGAAATCATAACTCAGGGCATCAACACAGTGTACGACGATGTTCTTTTTAGCCGCGTATTTTTTTGATAGGGCTTGTGCTAGATCCCTATCAAGTTCAAGGACATGTAATATATCGAGATGTTCAAGTAATGGAAATGTGAGTGCCCCTTTCCCCGGCCCAATTTCAATGATTGTTTGATGATGCTTTGGGTCGATGACTGTGATAATACGATGAATAATATTCTGGTCGTGAAGAAAATGTTGACCAAACCTTTTCTTTGCTCTGTGTTCAGCCATGAATAATTATTGATGATACTGGATTTGACGAAGCAAATATGTCGGGTTTATTGCACGTCATGTCTATGGCACATTTTATTGCCGTCATTAAACTTGATGAAGACGCATTTCCAGTGCCAGCAAGATGAAGCGCTGTGCCATGATCAACTGAAGTGCGAATAATGGGTAAACCTAAAGTGATATTTACCGTTTCGCCAAATCCCATAGATTTTAAAACAGGTAGACCTTGATCATGGTACATGGCGACAATAACATCAGAGTTATTAATCATTTCAGGGGTAAAAGCTGTATCAGCCGGATGTGGTCCCGTTAAATTCAATCCCTGATTTGTTAATTCATTGAGTACTGGGATAATTATATCGTTTTCTTCATTGCCTAAATGGCCTCCCTCCCCCGCGTGGGGATTAAGACCACAAACCAAAATTCGGGGATGATTGATTGAAAATTTATTTCGTAGATCATTATCGACTATCTTTAACACCTGTGAGAGTTTTTCTTTTGTGATGGCAGCACTGACTTTTGTTAACGGCAGGTGAGTCGTGACCAGTGCGACCTTCAACATATTATTGGCCAGCATCATGACCGGGAAACAGTGCTTACAATTTTCGGCAAGAAATTCTGTATGACCGCTGAATAAATAACCAGCGTCATTAATGATAGATTTTTGAACCGGGGCTGTAACCATGGCATCAAATGTTTTATCGATACACCCTGCACAGGCAGTTTTTAGCAGGGTCAGCACGTATTCAGCATTGTCTGTATTAAGCTGGCCCGGAATGGTGGATGTCCTGGTTTTTACTGGAATGATTTTCAGGCTTTTGGCGATGTGTTTTTGTCTGCTGGCCGCATCAAATTCAGTTAATGACAGAGACAGCCCCAGGTCAGAAGCACGATTCTGGAGCAGATCAGGATCACCAATGGCAACTATATCAGCATGAATATCTTCCTGAGAAATTTGAATTGTAATATCAGGGCCAATACCTGCAGGTTCGCCAGTGCTGATTATAATACGAGGTAGTTCAGTATCAGTACTCATTTAGTCGGTACTCGACATAAGCCTCATCACGTAAATGTCTTAACCAGTTTTGGTGCGCTTCCTCTGACTTCCTTCTCCGTATCGCTTCGGATGCCTTCGTGCGTCTGACGTTTTCAGTGTCGTCATGTTCTCTACGATCCAATACCTGAAGAAGATGCCAGCCAAATTGTGTGTCAAAAGGCTGACTGATCTCACCGATTTCGAGTTGATCCATTACCTCTTCAAATTTCGGTACCATTCTTCCAGGGCTAGACCAACCAAGATTCCCTCCATCAGCCGCGCTGACCGTATCATCCGAGTGTGATTTGGCCAGTACTTCGAAATCATCACCGCCCTCAATGCGTGTTTTTAATTGATCTAATCTGACCCGGGCATCGTCCGCCGTGGTCAATTCATCAAGTTTAATTAGAATATGACGGGCATTTGTTTGTGTGATTATATGCTTCTCACTACTCCGCACATCAGCTAATTTGACGATGTGAAAGCCACTTGAACTTTTAATCAGGTCGCTGATGTCACCTTTTTCCATTGACGCAATCTGCGTACTAAACAGGGTAGGGATTTCATTTTTTTTACGCCAACCCAAATCACCACCTTCAAGTGCCCTCTGCCC
Organism: Pseudomonadota bacterium; assembly: GCA_022574295.1. Classification (GTDB taxonomy): domain Bacteria; phylum Pseudomonadota; class Gammaproteobacteria; order Eutrophobiales; family Eutrophobiaceae; genus SMWN01. The sequence goes on along the minus strand of JACZSJ010000038.1, from coordinate 15,877 downwards.
ATCTGAATAAGTCGACGCCATCATCGCAAAATCCTGTCCTGCTTTTAAATCCTCAAGTACTTTTGTTGCAACCAGTCTGGCCTGTTCCTCCTCATCTGGAGTCGGAGCTTCCGGTAAGGATATGAGTATGTGACTAAGCAGATATTCTGTTTCGGTCTTTCCCTGAAACTCCATATTGGAGAGGGCATTGTCAATTTCTTTACTGCTGATTGAGATCCGGTTGTCCACCTGGCGTTGACGTAGTCGTGAGATGATAATCTCGTTACGTATATTTTCTCGAAACTGTTCATAATTAAACCCATCTTTTTCGAGAATATCTCTGAATTGACTTAAACTGACTTTGTTCTCAGCCGCGATATTGCTGATTGTTCTGTTCAATGTTTCATCATCAACACGTATTCCTGTCTCTTCAGCCCGCTGAAGCTGAATTATTATCAGGATCATACGTTCGAGGACCTGGGTTTCTAAAACGCTGGAAGAGGGGAGTTGAATACCCTGTTGTTGCATTTGACCTACTACTGTGCGGAGTTTTGTCTCGAGTTCGCTTTGCATGATGATGTCATTTTCAACCACCGCAACTATACGATCCAACGCCACTTCTGCAAGTAAATTAAATGTTTGACACGCAAGTAATCCTGCCAGTAGCAGGCGTGTATAATGAAATTTCAACTTAAAAGCCGCTCTCGTATCCGGGAATTTTTTGTTTCAGGAAGTCTGCTGTTTTACGACCAACACCTGCCAGGCCTTTGAGTTCAAGTTGTAAAAATACACCTGTCTCAAAATCCCCGTCTATATTAGTCAGGAATCGCCTAGCAACTACTCGGAAGCTCCAACAACAGCTATCGTACTCAACGCCACCGAACATATCCAATGATTTCTTCTCCGGAATCGCGTAATTCCATCTTCCGATCATGCTCCAATTTTGGCTGACTGGCCAATGAAACGAAATATCACTTTGTTCTACGTCTATACCAGAAAGATTGGTGGAAGGCCTGCGAACACGGTAGCTGAAATTTACGACCTTGTTTGCAGCCGGTTTGTATTGAACTTGAGTAAGTAATTTTTCTGTCTTGTTGTTATGTGGGTCCCATTGTAGATTGCCTCTAAATTTCCAGTGCTTAAGCAGTGTTACACCAAGCTCGGCGATGATCGGTGAGCTGATATCGTCTCTTTTTTCGTCCCCTGGTAAAGTCACATCCCTGTCATCAAGGAAATAAATTTGCCCCAGACTTAAATAACCTTTTTCTTTCCCTGTGTCATGATCTATCAGGCGGGATGTTAATGCTAAAGTGAACTGGTTGGCATCGCCAACACGGTCTTTACCACTAAATCGGTCTTCCCTGAATAACGAATCAAAGGAAAAATTATACAAACCAGTGTCAAACACGGGCAGATCATCCTGATTTTCTTCTGGAATATAAAGGTAGAAGAGTCTGGGCTCCAGGGTTTGTAATGATTGCTTGCCAAATAAAGAAAAATCTCGCTCAAGAAAGATCCCGCTATCAACACTCAATGTGGGTAACAGGCGACTAGGACTCGATTTAAATGACCCCGTGCTATGTAGATCATACTGTGTGTAACGTAAACCAAGTTTTGGTGTCAGAAATGTCGAAGCGGTTCTATATGGATAGCTGATAGAAGGTAATAAATCCAACCTTGAACCAACCACATTATCCGCAGAATCTGCATCATCATCACCACGATCAAAATATGTGAATTCACTTCTCAAATCATAATGAAATCTGTTACTACCGCCTGGGGAGTGTGCATTGAAATTAATTTGTGGTAAACGTTTATAGGGTCTGTTAACGGCAGCAATTGTTCTGTCAACGGTTTGATAATTCTCTAGCCTTGCGCGGGCATTCCACCAGCTTCCAGCATATGAAATATCACCACGTTGTCGCAGAAAGCGTGTGCTGGTGATCCCAATGGAAGAGCCGAAATTTTCGAAATATTCCTTATCAGAAACCCTGTTGTAATCCAGTGAGAATTTACCCTTGTTGGCAAATTTGTGTTGATGTTTCACGCCAATCAGACTTCTGTCCTTGTCACCGAATTCGTTATCACTGGGGAGGTATTCAGCACGGATCTCGCTATTACTATTTTTTGACATATGACGAAATTCACCCATCAGCATCACACCACTGTCTGTAAGTAATCTGGGGGTCAATGTGGCATCCATCTGCGGGGCAATGTTCCAGTAAAATGGCGTACGTGCTTCAAAGCCATTCCTGTTCGAGCTCCCGGCACTGGGCGTTAAAAATCCAGTTTTTCTCTTATCACTTAACGGGAATGACATGTACGGGCTGTAGAAAACAGGTATATTTTTAATTCTGAGCACAACATTTTTAGCACTGCCCCATTCTTCGACATGGTCAAGATGGATTTCACCTGCAGATAATGACCAGAACTTATTAGCAGGATCACAGGTACTGTAATCTGCTTTCTTCAGGTTGGTCTCGATACCAATCTTCATTTCCAGTTCGGCGGATCTCCCACGACCCCGATTATCCTTGATGGTATATTTTGTGTTTTCAAATTGACCAGTATCGGTGTTAAATTCGATATGAGCCTTGTCGGCTTCCAGGTAGATTGACTCATCCCAGTATTGAATATTGCCCTCTAAATCTGCGGTATTATCAAGCTGGTCAAATTTAACATGGTCGGCACGTACCTGTTGATCATCGCGAGTTATTTCAACATTTCCTTCCAGTGTAGAGAGACCTTCTGCCTGCAGATCAGCATCATCGGCTGCAATGTGTACTTCTCCAGGTGCCAGCTCAGCTTCAACCACTGGTCGAGCGGGGATGTTTAGTGAGTCCGTACATAAGGGCCAGTTTGATTCTTGCCGATCTGATTCTGTGCTGGCCGCCCAGACGGGCATCATTGGAGCCAAAAATACTGACGTCACGACGACAGGCGCCATGAATAATTTATTTAATGTTCTTTTCACCGTGTATTATTATATTTTTTGCCGCCGGGAGGGCGATTCCCCTATAAAATAGACATAGAAAGCAATATCTATGAGTACTTTTGTAACTTCTTGATTATAGTGTGATTTTAAAACCCATGATAGCCTTGTGCTAAGGATTTTTTCATCTGAAATGCCATGACTGATAAAATTATATAATGAGGTTTATCAAGATTAAAATGTATCTCCTTAATTTTAAAGAACATCATTCTTTTAAAATGGATGAGTCAAGCGGATAAAAAAATGTCTATCAAACTTTGCGAGTTTAAAATCAGCACTATGAAAACGTGCACTGACTTGTTTGAAGCACGCCATCAGAGTTTCTCGGTAAGGAAATGATGAAACAGCGCAATGTGATTATTACGGGGTGTTCATCCGGAATTGGCCGCTGCGTCGCTGAAGGATTGAAAGAGCGAGGATATCGTGTATTTGCGACGGCCCGCAAAAAGTGTGATGTAGACATCTTGATTAAGTCTGGGTTTGAATCAGTTCAACTGGATTTAGCAAACTCGGCTTCCTTACATTCTGCCTTTGAAACAATATTTCAAAAGACCGGAGGAGAAATTTACGCATTGTTTAATAATGGTGCTTATGGTCAGCCAGGGGCAGTCGAAGATTTAAGCAGAGATGTATTACGGCAACAATTTGAAGTGAATCTGTTTGGTACACATGAGCTCACTAATCTGGTGCTCCCTGTCATGCGCAAGCAGGGATATGGAAGGATTATTCATAATAGTTCGTTGCTTGGTTTTGTTGCCCTCAAATATCGGGGTGCATATAACGCGACTAAATATGCACTGGAGGGATTAACTGACACCCTGCGGCTTGAGCTGATGGGGTCAGATATTCATATTTCACTCATTGAGCCTGGGCCAATTGAAAGTAGATTCAGAAAAAATGCCCTGGCCGCATTTGAGGAAAATATCTCTGTTGAGAATAGCCCCTTTAAAAAGGTCTACGAAAGGCTGGAAGAACGATTGAAGGCTGAGGGCCCGGTGGTGCCGTTTACATTGGGCCCTGAAGCTGTTCTCGATAAAGTGTTGCATGCCCTGGAAAGTAAAAAACCAAGGCCCCGTTATTACGTTACTTTTCCAAGTTATTTATTTGGATACCTGAAGCGCGTCCTTTCAGCCAGGATGATGGACAAAGTACTCAATAGGATTTAGTTCGTCTGTTCCCCGGGTAAAAATAATAGTGGCAATAAAAAATAATGGCCGGAAAACAGCACTGTAAAAATAGTAACATAGATCATATAAGAGATGATTTAATCCGGTGTATGCGGCTGGATCGTGTCGATGGCGGCACCCTGGCTAAAAACGTAAATATTTTTCTAAAACAGTTCACACCTCTAGGTAAGTTACACAATGAAATTGAAAGGGGTGTTTTTAACCCATTGTTACCTGAGACGTATCAATTATTGACTGATCCGCTGCTTCTGCTCTATCTGGAAAGAGAACAAGTCTGTGATCCAGAGTTGGAAAAGATATTAAATGTCTCACGCAAGTTCATTCTGGAATTATCTGTTGCAGAGAGTCATTCAATAGGGACCAATATTGAGCGTTTTCTGTCAGCCCTGGCACACCAATGTTTTTTAAATGAATATATTTATATTGAGAGCGAGTCAGAACGGTCAAAGCTGAAAATTCTTGAAGAAAAAATTCGAAAGAATAATAAAGATAATTCAGAACAACTCTGTTTAATACTCCTTTATGCCTGTTACAGGCCACTTCGCACTTTACATCTGGATACTTCACTGATGAACATGGTTGCTTCATCAGCAGAAGCATCAAGCAGAGAAATATTCAAACGACAGATTACAGAGCCCATGGCGGAGAACGATCTGAAACAGAACATAAAGCAATTAACCAGTATCTCTGGAGAAACGTCTTCTATTGTTCAGGCGCAATATGAGCAGAATCCTTATCCAAGATGGCTTTACTGTGATCATCCTGAAACCACGACCTTAACTGATTATCTTCATTCATTGTTTCCCCGTGCAAAGCAGAGAAATAACAAATTGCCTGACAGGGTTAATATTCTGGTCGCAGGTTGTGGTACGGGCCAACAGCCGATTAGAGATGCACGCAGATTCCTCCACAAAAATATTACGGCAATTGATCTGAGCTTGAATAGCCTGGCGTATGCAAAGCGAAAAGCAACGGAGATGGGGCTGGAAAACATAGAATTTATGCAGGCCGATATTATGAATCTAAAAGATTACAATAATCGATTTGATTTCATTGAAGCATTTGGCGTTTTGCATCATCTTGAGTCTCCATTAGCGGGTTGGAAGGTTCTTTGTGGCTTGTTAAAGGGGAATGGTGTTATGCGACTGGGTCTGTATAGTGAACATGCTAGGGAAGCGATTGTTGCCACCCGTAAATATATTCGAGAGCATGGATTCACAGGCGATATCGAAGGTATACGCCTATGCAGGCAGGCTATATTTGCCCTGCCAGAACATGACCTGGTTAAGCGTGTGATTGGTTCTCCCGATTTTTATACGGCATCCGAATGCCGGGATTTGATATTCCATGTCAATGAGCATCGTCTGACCCTGGTTCAGATAGCTGATTACATCAAGCAACTGAATCTGGAATTCCTTGGCTTTGAATTTCCTGATTTTCACACCATCCGAAAGTATCAGGAATGTTACCCCGAAGATAAGCAGGCACTAAATCTGGAGTTATGGGATGCCTATGAGCAGGCAAACCCGGAAACCTTTGCCTCCCAGTATGTATTTTGGTGTAGAAAAATAGAAGATTGAATTATTTTGGCAGCTTGATCATAACTCGTTTATCGTTTCTGCGATATATAGAAACGATGTTACCAATACGCTGAATCTTCACGGAGCGGGTTGTCTGGCAAATGTCTTTAATCGTTTTATCTCTTAACGCCTTATCTCCAGGCTGTAGTTTTATCTTGATCAGTTCATGATGATCAAGTGCGGTTTCGATCTCTACAGTAACATTTTCAGTTAATCCATTTTGACCGATCCAGATAACGGGTTTCAGATGATGTACTTTGCTGCGTAGGAATTTTTGTTGTGCTTTCGTGATTTTCATCACTCCATATTATCTCAAAATCACAAGTAAAGTGCCTTTCCTTTATATAAAACACGATAGGGATAATAATATTGCCACTTTCTATGATCCCTTTATTAAGAGAGGATTGTTTCTGCCCGGAATGTAGAGAGACACTTGCTAAAACTTATTCAAACCAGTCGTCTGTTTCTGGTTCATATTGCTGAATATACTCTTCAAGTTCTTCTTTTTTAACAATCCCTGGCCAGCGGGCGACGAGTTTACCATCGGGACGGAAGAAATAAGTGGTGGGGATTGCCTTCAGGTGTTTACCACCCACTTCTGATGCAAGATCCTGATCACCCATGAGGATAGGAAAGGTGATGTTGTATTTTTTAATAAAGGCTTCTGCGAGATCTTTCTTGCCATATTCAAAACTGGGGTAATCAATCGTAATTCCCAGTACTGTTGCATCTGTATCACGGTGTTGAAGATGAAATTTATTCAAATCGGGCATTTCGACAACACATTGGATGCAGGTCGGACTCCAGACGTTCACCAGCGTCCATTTGCCATGGCCAATATACTCAGAGATATTGTGATGATTCCCTTGCAGATCTTCAAGCGTGACATCGGGTGCGTCAGCCCGAGTTGATTGAATCAAGATGACAAATAGGAAAGATAACGATGTTATTTTTAGAACTGGCAGTATATTTTCGATTTTTTGAGACATTATCATTGTTCAATACCAATTATCCGTATTGACCACTGTCTGCTGAAAAAGTGCTATCTTCAGGTTTCCAGGTCCTCACCATAAAATTCAACGCGATTTCTACCATTATTTTTTGCATGGTAGAGTGCACGATCTGCACGTTCCACAAACAATGTGGTGATATCATCAATATCACCTTCATGTTCATCTATATTGAGCGTGTTGATACCAATAGACGTGGTGATGGCTATCTTTTCTTTTTGGGAACCCATGAATATACATTTTTCAATCGTCTCCCTGATCCTTTCTGCTATTTCTGATGCCTTTTGTTTGCCTTTATGTGAGAGCAGCACAGTAAATTCTTCTCCGCCATATCTAGCGACAACATCAGTACTTCGCACTAGTTCACGTATGATTTGTGCGACATTCTTGAGAACTTTATCTCCGATCTGGTGACCGTAGTTGTCGTTGATTTTTTTGAAATGATCAATGTCAATAAACAGGCAACTTATTTCTGCATTCGCACGAATAACACTGGTGACTTCCTCAATCAATCGTTGGTCAAAAAATCTTCTGTTATTAACACCGGTTAAAGGATCCATCAGGCCAAGGGTCTTAAGGCGTTCTCTGCTGATGCTTATTTCCAGGCTTGCTGAAATGACAGCTGCCAGGTGTTGTAAAAAATCTGTGGCACAATTTTTCTGCGGATGATTTCCTAATTGTTTGCCGATATTATAGCTTCCAGTAAGATTATGGTTTCTGCTTAATGGAAGTAACCAGATAGCATCAGGTTTTTTTGTTTCTGAAGAAAAAAGAAGATGGTGAGCATCATCATTATACGATTCGAAAATTGGAAATAATTTCTGCTTATAAATATTTTCCAGTTCTTCGTTAGTATCAATAAAATTTAATTCCGGACATTCAGAAAATTCACTCCCTGAGCGTTCAAGATGTCGTTGAATTTCATATTCAGGATCAACCAGTGTCAGGGTGACGGTTTCCCAGCCAAGCTCAAGCAGACTCTCTTTCAGTAATAGTTCAAGCAGATTATTCAGTGAACTTGCATTCATTAGCTCAAGTTCAAATGCCTGGAACTTTTTCAGTGTTACATCATTGTCTACAGCATCATTAAGTAGGGTATCAAGTAGGCTGTGTAATTCCTGAGCGGCTTTTTCGATACTCATAATTTTAGCCTTGCATTCATTAAATAACCCAGCTTAAAGTTTTTTGAAACGAAACCAGGTTAGTAATGCAAATAGTGGTGCACCTACTGAGGCGCCAATCAAGAAAGGTAGGTGAAGATTCAACCAAACAACAGGTGCGAAGAGGTAGATGACATCGTCGAAATCGAAGCCAGCAAATCCGGCGTAGGCTTTTTCTCCAGTATCTTTTTGTGACTGGTCAATGATTTCAGCGAGGATCTCAGCGATAATTACACCAGCTGATGCGGTGATTCCCATGACAATTGTCCAAAGCCCAAGATTGATGTTGAGTAGTGCACTGTCTCTTAGGCCAATGCCGATGCCGAAAAAAAATAATGCTGTGACGACTACATCTGAGAAATAATCATACTTGTGGCCCCATGTACTGATTTTGCCACTGACTCGAGCCAGTTCACCATCCGCACGATCCATGAATGCAGACAATATCCACAGAAAACCGCCATACAGGTTCCACTCTGTTGACCCTATGGCAAACAGGCTGCAGGCTGCGACCCCAGTGATTAATCTTACCGTGGTGAGATGATTGGGTGTAATTGGTGTGTTAACCAGCGGGAGGATACAAACCCGTGCTATTTTGTGCGTCCAGGAATCACCGACCATGCTTAACTCTTTATGATTCGCTAAAGCTGGTTAACTCGATCGAGAACTTTTCGATGATACGTTTGATACGTGGATGAATGAGCGCTTTATATTCCTCTTCAAATTCATAATCTTTAGCAGCCGGATCAATATCATCCCACCGTCCTGTGGCTGGGTGTAGGTAAACTTCCGACAGGCCATCTTCCAGGTTTGGCAGTATATGAACCAGGGTATCGAGATTCATATGCCCAGTATGATGAAGACCATAAATATTCGTATTGTATTTGATATTATTTTCACGAAGTCGCTTTTTCATTCTGGAAGTAAACGGTTTCAGGAACAACCAGCTTGCATATTTTGTTATTTTTCCCTTGTTATTGTCTATCAGTGCTTTCAATGGCTTTTCTTCAGGGACTCGCACAGCATTCATCCCGTAATCCTTACCTATCTCGATGATGGCATCAAAGACTGTGGGATGAAGATGCATATGGTTGTGTGTATTAACATGATCAAGATGCAATCCTGTTGCTTTGAATGCTTCAAATTGTGCCCTTATCTCATCTTTCAATTGTTGTTTCATCTTTGCCATGAAAAACATCTTGAATCCGCTAATCACAAGATTGTTAGAAAATTGTCCATCGGCATTCACAAGATCCGGGATATCGCTGGCTGGAAGACACGAACGACCGTTGCTTAATACCAGATGTAAACCAACATTCAGTGTCGGTATTTTCCTGGCGCGTGCGACAGCATCATTTACCTCGGACGCAGCAACCATCAAACTGGTTGATGTAAGAATGCCCTTTTGATGAGCCTGGGAAACAGCCTCGTTAATGGGAATCGACAGGCCAAAATCATCACCTGTCACGATCAATTTTTTCGGGGCACCGCTATTAGTACTGGGTGAGATAATATTGAGATTCAAAATATTTAAGGGTACGGCACTAAGTGATTTTAATAGTTGTTCTATTGCAATTACTTAGTAACGCAGCTATTGGATATTTTGGACTCAATAGGCTTATCCATGAATTAATAGCGGTGTCCTTCACGCTGTACTCTCCCGTACAAAAAGGAATTTAAAGAATTCCACACCTTCGCGTAGGCGACGCTTCATGATTTCCCAGTCCTGACACATTTCGAAAAACAGTGATGCCATCTTCCATGGACGGAAGTAGAATCGTTTGTAGAAATTATCAACTGCCTCAAATATATCATCACTGGGGAGATGTGGATAATTCAGCACTGAATGTTGAACACCATCATCGCCAACCAGCGTCGTGTCATCAATCAGCCAGCCGTTTTCTATCGCCTGCTTGTAGAGGAATGTCCCAGGGTAGGCCGCGGGTAGTGATACCTGTATGGTTTGCGGATTCAGTTCCTGTGCGTATTTAATTGATTCTTCAATGGTGTCTTTCGTTTCTCCCGGCAAGCCGACAATAAAAGTCCCGTGAATCAGGATACCCAAACTATGGCAGTCCTTGGTGAATCGCCGTGCAATATCCGTCCTGATGCCTTTCTTGATATTCACCAGAATTTGCTGGTTGCCGGATTCATAGCCGACCAGCAAGAGACGTAAACCGTTGTCCTTCATGATCTTGAGTGTTTCGTAAGGGACATTGGCTTTTGCATTGCAAGACCAGGTGATGCCCAGCTTACCAATTTCCCTGGCCAATGCTTCTACTTGCTCAATATTGTCAGTCAGCGTGTCATCGTCGAAGAAAAATTCCTTAACCTCAGGGAAATTATCTCGTGCATAAGTTAACTCTCCAATAATATTTTCAACTGAACGGGTGCGGTAATTATGACCAGAAATCGTTTGTGGCCAGAGACAGAATGTACAACGAGATTTACAGCCTCTACCAGTATAGAAAGACATATATGGATGTAGCATATAGCCGTTGTAGTAATCTTCTGTTACCAGATTTTCTTTATAAACTTTGGTGACCCATGGTAGTGAATCCATATCTTCAATCAGTGCGCGTTCTCTATTGTGAACCGGCTTGCCATCTTTCTTGTAAATAATTCCATCTACTTCTTCAAGTGGTCGTCCCTCAGCAATTTCCTTGATGGTGAAATCAAATTCGTTGCCAGCAACAAAGTCAATAGCATCAGAGGCAAGCACAGTATGATCCGGGTTCACGGCAACATGCGGACCGCAAAAACCAATGATCAATTTCGGGTTTGCTTGCTTGAATGCTTCAGCAATTTTTACGTCATTTGTAAAAGAAGGAGTACTTGTGTAAAGCACCAGGAATTCATAATCATTGGCCAGTGGCAAAATTTCGTCCAGTGACATATCTCTTGCAGGTGCATCGATCAAACGACTACCTTCAACCAGGGCTGATAGTTGAGCTAACCATGTGGGATACCAGAAAGATTTTACTTCTCGTGTACATTGATAACGAGAGCCAGCGCCACCGTCAAATCCATTAAAAGACGGTGGGTTTAAAAATAATGTTTTCAACATCCCGGTGGGACTCCTATGCTTAATTCATTAACTCACAGAATCAGGTTCTGTAATCTTATGTTGTGTTCTTAAAATATTTGGCTAAAAATTTTGACTCAGTTTCACCATCCTCATGCATTAGGCCATCATCATCTACTGAAAAAGTATGATTTCTCCACTCAATTGAATTCCCCGTGAAACTCACAATTCGAATCAAAAAGGTTATCAGATCTCTCGCAGGGATCAATAACAAAGATCCACTGCCATTCAGTTTAAGCGTGGATTTTACCTGCAGGTGCAACAAAATTCGAGCAGTTATGGTAATCCCCAGGATTGAGGCAGGTAGAAACGTATGTTGTGTGAATAATAGTGCAAAAAATGCGGTGAAGATGCTGATGATCAATGTATCTGTCATGAATGTGCCCATATAACCAAGAGGTTCTGCGGTCCTTAGTGTTCTGGCCCAGCGAAGCTCGTGTAAAAACAATGATTTATAACTTGGCTCATAAGATAAATTTTCTACAATGGTATGCGATAAATGTACTTTATAGCCACGTTCAGAGACCATTTGTCCCAACATATAATCATCAGCCAGATAATTAGAGAGTGCCTTAAAGCCGCCAATATCTGTCAATATTTCACGGCGGACGGCCATGGTCGCTCCCAGACAGTAACTAATATCTTTCAGTGCGTTCGAAATCAGCACTGAAGGAAGAAACCATTCATTGATAAACATGGCATTTAGCCTCGATGCCAAGCCATCGTCTGTACGTCCTGAATAGAGACAGGTGACAGCACCATTCGCTGTGTTCGCAAACGGCGCAACAATATCATGCAGGTAATTTTTACGGACACGCATATCACTATCTGAAACAATCAGAATTTCATGTTTGGCAATGGGGAACATATTAATCAGATTAGAGACCTTGTGGTTTGAGCCATGTATCCGTGCGTCTATGACCATTTCCAGATCCAATTGCGGATAGTCTTTGATAATTTTTTGTATGATGGGGATTGCGGTGTCATCTTCTTCGTGCAAGCCAAAGATAATCTGGTATTCCGGGTAATCTTGCTGACAAAATGATCGCAAATTTTCATCCATGTTCGGCTCCAGGCCGCAGACGGGCTTAAAAACTGTCACAGGTGGTGTAAATCCGGAAGGGGTATGTGGTCTTTTTAGATTCTTGCGAAGTTCAATAATGCAAAAATTGGCAAACAATAAATAAGCAATGGCACAGAGATTAATCAGCAGCAAAAGATAAAATACAATTTCGTAAGTACCCGAAGACATAACTGCCATTTATCTACCTTCCCCTCATGCTATTTTCTTCTAATTATGTGTGTGAAAGTTATTTTTAATTCACTATGCGACCATTAACAAAAATTCAATGCATTGATTTAATTGACTATTTTCTGCTTCTTTAGGATTAGTTTGCTTTCTATATTGTGCCAGACTAACAGACCGGGGACATCAACCACCAACTCCCGAATTCTTGTTGCCAGCGATACTGCCAGCGCAAGATCTGCTGTCATGCCAAGCAAGGCGCCTAGCATAACATAACCGCCTTCTTGAACCCCATAGGCATTTGGTATGAAGAAAGCGATATCGCTAATGGTTGAGGTCAGGCTTTTTAGCATCAGAGCTTCGATGAAGCTGATGGGAAAACCCAGGATATAGCAGCCCAGCCAGACTTCTGAAGTCTGTAGAATGAGGCCAAATGTGCGCCAGAGTGTGGAGATAATGACACAGTGATAATCGCTGTATATCGTACGTACCAGCGCGTCTACCTCCTGAGCATTATTGGTGATTTCCTCCCAGCCATCTGAGCTGACGAACTTGCCAACGGCCGTCGCCATGAAGCCAACGACACCAGCATGCTGAACCAGTATAAATCCAAGCAATCCAGCCGCCAGGGCAGTAATCCCCAGCATGGCAGCAATAGCGAGTTCGTCATCTAAAGAAAGATGAACAAGTAATAGTGTTCCAATAAAGGCCCATATGGCGACCGCCATCGCTTGCACTGTCTTGTCAACCAGTACGGAAGCACTGGCATCAATGCCTCTGGTTCCCCAGACCGTGACCAGTCTGGCCTTGGCAATTTCACCACCAATCGTCGCGACCGGTAAAAGTGTATTGATAGCCCGACCAATCCACAGTGCTTTAAATACAGTGCCAAAATTCGGCATATGGTCTTTCGGAAATAACATTCGCCAGGAAATGGCTGCCGCGAGCAGGCAAGGTGCCCAGACAACGGGCAGGGTCAGCAATGTCCAGCCTGAAGTGGCCAGCAGATCAAAAATATCCCCAATGCCTTGCCAGAGAATTAACAGAACAAATATCAACAGACCCAATATCAGGCCAAAAATGGGAAGTGCTCGCATAAAATTCGTCAGAAATAATTTATCAGGAAATGAAAGATACTAATTTTAGTAGACCTAATATAACTTAATCACGGTACGATGTGCTATACCCGCTATGTATCAAGATGCGGTGTGCCATACTCGCCATGATCACGGTACGACGTGCCATTCCCGCTATTATCACGGTAGAATGAAAAAATGGATAGTGAAGCCACCACGACACACAATTATATACTGGTCGCGCCCGATCAGATATTTCCGCTAATAAGACATCTATCTTATCGATTGACTCCCATTCTTCTGAAAACGTCTGTTACCCCAAATCAGATTACAATATTCTCGCTCTTGTTAGGTCTGGCCTGCGCAGCCTGTTTTACTCAGGGTAGCTGGACAGCAGGGATTATTGGCGGATTGTTATTGGTTGCGTGCTATACCTTCGATAATTGTGATGGAGAGGTTGCCAGAATAAAAAATCTGTCTTCAGAGTTTGGTGCAAAACTGGATGACTTATCGGACTGGATCGTTGATGCCAGTTTTTTTGCCGCTTTAGGTTATGGCACAGCGCAGGTCAACGGGCAGCAATTCTGGTTCTGGTTGGGTCTGGCTGCAGCCGCAGGTGCATTTATTGATTACATCGTTGACCTGATATACGAAGCGAAAAAGACCAGAGATCCCGATGCAATAAGTCGGGAAGAACAGGCATCAGCGCCGAAACAACCTGAAGACTGGCTGGACTGGATAATATACGTATTTCACAAACTCAGCCGTGCCGATTTTTGTATCATTGTCCTAATATTGGCGTTATTTAATGTGACATGGATATTGTTACCATTTGCCGCCGTCGGCGCACAGGCATATTGGATAACCGATCTATTTGAACGAGCCAGGGGGTATCATACCTAGTAAAACATACGTCATACCGGACTTGATCCGGTATCCAGTGGATAAAGTCCGCCTTTAGGCGGTACAGATTCAACTGGATTCCCGTTTCCACGGGAATGACAGTTACTAATTAAGTATGGCAATTCACTTGGATAAATGTTTGCAATAAACTATTCTCAACAGTCAATCGGGTATATTAGGTCAGGCATATTTAGTCAGATATATTTAATCAGATATATTTAATCAGGCAGATAAAGGATATTTTAGGTATGTACAAACTAACTTTGGTTTTATTCGCTTCTTTGATTTTTTTCACAACCGCAAGCTATGCGGAAAACGAAGAACTCGTCGTACAGGTGACTGAGATGCAAAATAAAATAAAAACTTTACAAGAATCAAATAACGATCTTAAAAAGATGTTAGCGAGCAGGGAAAACGAAGTCGAAGGCTGGAGGCTGGCGCTTGGAAACATAGAGATGGAGATTGCGGGGCTGGAGGAGGAGTAGGATCCGATAAAGGATTTAAAGATATGTATAAACATACCTCGATATTAGTTTTATTCACTTCAATATTTTTTTTCACAACAGCAGGCTACGCGGAAGGCAATAGTCTCGAATCACTTCTGGCGCAGGTAGCTGCAGCACATAATCAAATAAAAGATTTACAGAAAGAAAACAGAGATCTTACAAGAAGATTAGCGAGTTATGAAAATGAGGCTGCAGGCTATAGGCTAGCACTTGAAAATATTGAAGCGGAGATAGCGGCGTTGGGGCAGGAGTAGGGGGGGATATTGGCTAATCACATAAACATTTTCTCATATTAAAGAACAGTGATGTGCGAAACCTCCTTCGATTGATTTGTTTAATTACAAATCCCCAATAATATTAATACTACCCACCATCCCCTGCGCTTCATGGCCTTTCTTGTGGCAGAAGAGCTTCAGGTCATTGCCTTTTGTCATAGGAAAGAAAAACCATTCTACCCTGGCACCCGGTTTTAATTCCAAGTCATTAATTGCACCATGGATTTCTACAATAGTTTTGCCTTCTTTATCCATGACCTCTACTTTGCGTGTGAATATATGCGTCGCAAAGGCATCAGAGGTAAAATAGTGTTCATCTGAACTGGGATTGGTAATCACAAGCTTGTAGTAAGTCCCACGTTCGAATGTTAGTGACTCCGGTGTGAATTTCATTTGACCATCTGCCGTGCCAACACTGATATTGACCTCAATTGCCTTTGGGCCGTGGGGCTTTTCTGCATAGGCAAGTGAAGTAATCAGGATTAGTGATAACGCAAGAAAGAATATTTTTTTCATAGTTTCCTCGGAATAGAGTTTATCTTTTTCTTAAGAATAACATAGAATCGAAAAGGTCATTATTAGTGGGAGGTAGCGGGAGTATTCAGTACTTCCTGTACCCCATCTCTTCGGGGCCGCCGTCATTTTGTTCCAGCGTTCAACTTTATGTTCTTGCAAAATTGTCAAGCCACGCTACGCGGGTTCAACTCCCGGCTGTTAACACAAAAAACCTCCCGTTGGGAGGTCTTTTGTTTTAATGGTGGAGGCGGCGACAGCCGAACAGAGGATGTAACTATATAATATACATATTAAAATCAATTTATATGTTTAACAGTTGCCCCCAAAGTTGCCCCCGCATAATATTGTTGCGAAGTAGATTA
>JACZSJ010000037.1 GCA_022574295.1 Pseudomonadota bacterium | reverse complement strand
GCTTTTTTCATTTTCATGTCTAAAACATTGCTGTTATTGAAGACCTGTACAGAGCAACACTGATATTGATTTCTCACAATGTTAACGGGACAGCAGTGAGGATTTATATGAAATAATTATTTGACTGGATTCCCGCATTCGCGGGAATGACGACTGTTGAAGGTATTAACTTGATACCCGCGTTCAGATTAATTATTCAGTCTCATCTTTGTTTTTGTTGCATGGTTTCCGCTACCGGCTCGTAGGTCGGTACAAGCTTCGCGGGGATGACAACTGTTGAAGGCATTGACTTGATACCCGAGTTCAGATTAATTATGCAGTCTCAGCTTTATTTTTATTACGTGATTCGCGCTTGCGCTCATGTTCCAATAATTTTTTCTTGCGAATACGAATATTTTTTGGTGTCACTTCAACCAGTTCATCATCATTAATAAATTCAAGTGCCTGTTCCAGTGAAAATATAACAGGCGTTGTTAACTGGATCGCATCATCTTTTCCTGATGCTCGTACATTGGTCAATTGTTTGCCCTTTAATGCATTGACGACGAGGTCATTATTTCTGGAATGAATACCAATAATCATCCCTTCATAGATATCTACGCCTGGACCTAACAGCATTTGTCCGCGTTCCTGAAGATTAAATAATGCAAATGCGACCGACTGACCTTTGCCATTTGCAATCAGCACCCCATTTTTCCTGTTGCCCAATGTTGATTTATGCATCGGACCATAATGGTCAAATACATTGTAAATCAATCCTGTTCCTGAAGTTGCTGTGAGGAAATTTGTGCGTAGTCCAATTAATCCTCTTGCAGGGATGACGTAATCAATGCGTACGCGACCTTTACCATCGGGCATCATATTCTTTAGATCACCGCCACGGGGACCCAACATCTCCATGACTGCGCCTTGATATTGCTCTTCCAGATCAACAGTCAATTGTTCGTATGGTTCACATAGCACACCATCAATTTCTTTGGTAATCACTTCGGGCCGCGAGACGCCCAGTTCAAATCCTTCTCGTCGCATATTTTCAATCAATATTGAAAGATGAAGCTCCCCTCGGCCAGATATCTTGAATTTATCCGCATCGCCCGTTTTTTCAACACGAAGTGCAACATTATGTTTGAGTTCCTTATCCAATCGCTCAGCGATCTGACGAGAGGTCACAAATTTTCCTTCCTGACCACATAAAGGTGAATTATTTACCTGGAACGTCATGCTAACGGTAGGTTCGTCTATGCTGAGCGGTGGCAGTGCTTCAATGTGATCTGGATGGCACAGGGTGTCCGATATATTTAGCTCTTCTAATCCACTAATGGCAACAATATCTCCCGCTGTGGCATTCTCAATTTCAATTTTATCGATACCGTAAAGTTGATATATCTGTAGTACTCTACCTGAGCGTTTCTTACCCTCTTTGTCAATCACAGTGACGTTGCTGTTTGCCTTAATTTGTCCTCTGTTTATTCGGCCAATACCGATAATGCCAACGTAACTATTGTAGTCCAGTGAACTAATTTGCATCTGAAAGCCCCCGTTTATGTCGACATCGGGGGCAGGGACTTTGGAAACAATCGTTTCAAACAGGGGGGTCAGATCATCTTCTATCTGGTCAGGTTCGTAGCCACTCACACCATTCAATGCAGAGGTGTAGACCACCGGGAAGTCCAGTTGATCATCAGTGGCATTGAGCTGATCAAACAAATCAAATGTTCTATCAAGTACCCAGTCGGGTCTCGCGCCGGGTCTGTCTATCTTGTTGATAACAACAACAGGGCACAATCCATGTGCTAACGCCTTTTGGGTAACGAAACGTGTTTGTGGCATCGGCCCGTCAACCGCGTCAACCAGTAACAGAACGGAATCAGCCATTGACAGTACGCGCTCGACTTCACCACCGAAATCGGCATGTCCCGCCGTGTCGATAATGTTAATTCGGTAATTATTCCAGTCCAGTGCCGTATTTTTTGCCAGGATAGTGATCCCACGTTCACGTTCAATCTCGTTGGAGTCCATGATTCGTTCGGGAGCACCTAAACGGCTGTCCAGTGTGCCTGACTGTTGTAATAATTTGTCAACCAGGGTGGTCTTGCCATGATCAACATGAGCAATAATGGCAATATTTCTTATATTCTCAATCAAAGTCACGACACCTGGATATGTGCTTAGTATGCAAAAAGCGGCGAATTATAGCGGATTGCTAAAGCGGATGTTGCTTTTTGTCGTGTTCAGGAGCAGAGGGATGGGAATCTTCTTTAAAATTTTACTTTCATACCGACATAAGCAGATATTGGCGCACCGACGCCGACAAATCTTGGGTTGCTAAACCCGGGGAATATTTCACCCGGGTCACCCAACAATCCAAAGGTCTCGTAGTCAGAATCAAACAAATTATTTATGTTAGCGAAAATTGAAATATTTTTATTAAACTGATATGCAGCTCTGGCATTGACGACGATATATCCATCTATAGTATCCAGAAGGTTCGATTCATCACCACGGAAATATTGATCCGAGTTATAAACAAAATCAGAGCCAATGCTAAGTTTTGATGTAACGTGATAATCACCACCAATCTTCAGATTATGATCCGGTAGACCAGGAATCCTGTCACCTTCTTCAACAGCAATGTCACCATTTGCATCTGCCAAAGGGTTGTTCGGGCTACTTGAAGTAAAGCTGTCATCGAAGGTTGCTTCGAGATAACTGTAGTTTGTAAACCAGTCCAGTTTGCCCCAGGTCCCCGAAGCCCCAAATTCGATACCAATTCTTTTGGTATTACCGATATTGTCAAAGAAACCTTCATTCGAGGTGATGCCACCGGTACTGATGAAAATAATGTCATCATGATTGATACTGTGAAATGCTCCCAGGTTCCATTTAATACCAGAGTTTAATCTCCCCCGCAAACCTCCCTCGAAACTCTTGGTGACGACTTGATCCAATGGTGGGTCGGCAAGGAATGCATTGGGCAAATTACAGGGTGCACCAGGGTCAGCGCATGACAACTCCACTGTGGTGGGTGCACGAGCGGATTCACTATAGCTACCATAGGCGACAATATTCGGATGAAATGACCAGTTCAGGCCAATTGCAGGATTAAATCGCCCGTAATCATGTTCACCGTTCAGGGCACCAGGGTCGTCCGGGTCAACCAATGGATTTAGAGTACTACGATCACCGATCTTGACGCTGGTATTGTTGTAGCGACCAGAGAGCGTCAGGGTCAGTTCATCCGTGATGGAGAATGTATCTGTCAGATATATAGACCATGTTCGGGTATGGGTTTTAATCTGTGTGCCGTCCGCAACAGCAAATAACCCTGTCCCGGAGGTGCTTCTATCGGCATTTAACGAGGCAATTTCGACGACCGCACCGAAACTAGCTAATGCCTGGTTATAAGATGTTCCGATGATCAGTGAATTCTGGTGATCAAACAGATCGCTCAGGAAAGATGTCTGGATGTTGCCACCAAAGCTTTCCTGTTCACGGTTGCTGATATTGTTGATGGCATCTAAATCTGCGCCAGCAACTGTATTAAGGATGGGGTTGCCATTCTGGTCAACGACAACTTCACCTTCGGCGGCATTACAAACTCCATTAGTATCGGCGTCATCATCGTCTTCATCCCACTCATGCAAAAAACCATCATCACATTGCTCAAATTCAGTCCCATCACCATTAAAGGAATCCGTATCATTGCTGCGATAAAAGAGATTACCAGCGAGTTGAGTCTCATCATTGAACCAATGTGTTCCCGCGAGATTGAGCAAATACATGTCATTTTCGGTGATGTCAGGGGACGTAAAAATAGCACTTCTGTCAATCGCCTCTAACTCAACAGGAATAGGGCCGTTGCCAATCAATTCAGTATCGCCATGATTGATCATAAGATCTAGCGTGCTGTCACTTCCTCGCCAACTGATCGCGCCAAATAAATTGAGTGCATCGGATTCTGAAGCATCACGCCAACCTTCTTCATCAAAATAACTGGCAGTAAAGAAATAGCCCCAGGTTCCATTATTTGCACCACTTTCAATGGTTGAAACGATACGCTCATATGAACCGCCGTAAACCTCAAGGCTGTGTCCCTCATGAGTGAAGCCATTTTTTGTGGTGATAGAGATTGCGCCGCCCAGTGTGTTTAGACCAAACAGAGGATTTGCACCACCTATCAGGTTGATACTTGCGATAGAAGACTTCGGAATCAAATCCCAGTTGACTACGTCGCCAAAAGCCTCGTTGACGCGAACACCATCTTGATAGATAGCGAGGCCCTGTGGAAGCCCGAGTAGGGCTGAAGAAGTAAAACCACGATATTGAATATCCGGTTGCAATGGATTGTTTTGCGCTTCGTTGATAGTTACGCTTCCAAGATTGCGATTAAGGAACTGGGTCAGATCGAGACTTTGACTTCGTTCGATATCTTCCGCGGTGGCTGTTTGAATATAAAAGGGGATCATGTCTTCTGGCAAGCCGGTACCATGGGCGGGTGTGATCCCTATCACCTCGATAGTTTCGTGTTGAATGATATCGGCTTCTTCAGCAAGGAGATGGCCGCTACCAAGAACAGACGTTATGACGACTCCGAACAGCATGCCGTGCCGCAGACAACAATGATTCATTGAAAATTTTCTCTCAACGGAAAAATGCCCCCAATGGACGTTAAACAACTCAGGTGATAAATAGTCCAGACCCAGGAATCAAGCCCAACAATTCAACAGCAAGCAGTACAATTTCTGAAGGGTGGTGAGGATAACTATTTGCAAGGCCTAAAGAAATGGATAAATTGAATTTACTATTAGGAAATTTTCCCCAAATACGGTTTCCTTATACAAACGCTTCCAGCATATCTCTTTCTTCCTCTGAAATTTTTGCGTTTTGTAAGCGATTTTTTACCATGTCGGGTGAAATGTGCTTCTGTTCAATCAGTTCTTTTTTCTCATCCGGCGAAATGGATTCCATAAAAAAGAAATTGCTGGGTGGAAGTATTTCAGCACTAATTATTTCGTTGAGTTCACTTGCCATGTGACGGTATTTTCCAATGTCTTTGAGTATTCTTTCTTCTGCAAAGGCTTTATCGGCAATTCCTGATTGATAAATCGAATGTATCTCCATGCGATAACTGATAGTCTGGCCTGGATCGCCCGTTTTTTCTATTTCGGCTTCGATATGCTCAAGGCGAGGTCGAAGTAGCTCTCTCAAGGTTTCAAGAATTTCTTTATCTTCCAGTCGTTCTGCGTAGATGTCCAGAATGTTGTCTATCCCTAGCTGCTGGTAGCTGTCTGTTGTGAATAATTCATTACGGCGATATATCATGACCTTGTATGACTTGAAACCAAGCACCGTCATAATATCGGTTAGATCACGTATGTTCTTATTAAAACCAATCGAACAAACAAGTTGCGAGTGGTTTAGTTCCAGTTGTGCGGCAACACTATTTATATTTTTTATAAAGTCTTGAGATGGATCAGAGTTAACCTTGTAAAATATTTTAACGAGCTCTGTATCACTGGCAGTAAGTAATTCAGTAAAACTAATCATTTTTTGGTTGTCCCGTCTGTATTATTTTTACGATTGAGTGCAAGAAAATCTATCAGCATCTGTTTTTCCTGTTGAGAGATGTTTGTATCTTCAAGACGAGTCTCAACCAGTTCTACGGGGATCAGTTTTTTACTTAACAATTTTCGTTTTTCCTCCGGTAAAATCGATTCCCTGAAAAAGATATCTCCTGCAGGAATTAACTTGCTCTCAGTAATAATACAGGCCTCGTTTAGCAATGCCCTGAATCCACTCTCAACACTATTGAGTCTTTCTTCTGCAAAGTCGATATCAGCAATTTTGTCAGCATAGACAGCTTTCATCTCGACCTTGTATTTCTCAATTATAAGCGAATTTACGGTGGCTTCTATCCTGGATTCTATATTTTCCAGTCTATTTTTCAAAAGATATTGCATTACCTGCAACATTTCATTGTTATTTCTTATTCTGCTGTAAAGTGTCAGAATATTTTCCAGGGAAATCTTTTGATAGATATCAGTTATATAAATTTCATTTCTTTCTTGAGTCAGTGTTTCCAGACTGTCATAACCCAGAATAGAAAAAATCTCATGCAGTTTCCTGGCATTTTGGTTAAAACCAAGAGCGATGGTCAGCTGTTCTGGCCTAAGCTTGAGTTTTTTAGCAGCTAAAGCAAGATTCTTCTGACTGTTATCAGGACCATCATCTGCACGGAAGTTATAAAACATTTTGACCAGATCTTCCTCTTCTCCTGTCAAAATATCGCTAAACGCTGACATCTTTCTCTCTCTTTCTGAGTAGGCGGTTAAACCAGGTTGATACTGAATGGCTCAAAGTCATTTCATCTTTGTTTTATTAAATTTTGTAGGATGCCAAAATTTCTTACCCATGGCTTACTTTTACTTAAATTCCCAGGAAGCGAATTGATTGCTTTTTTTGCCTCTTCATAGGTTGAATAACTTCCGTATAGTGCGTTGTATCTTATGGTACCTTTAATAACAACTCTAATGTATGCAGCATCTGCAGCCAAATTATTTTTCTGGATAAAATTAACAATGTCCTTTTCCTTAAGCAGGCTGGAAAGTTGAAGCGTATATGTCCCTGCGGGTTGTTGGTTGACCCAATCTTCTCTTTTAATACGTTTATCGTGAAGAGGTGTATGGGTTGCCTTGTCTGGTTGATTGCTCACCAGATCAGAGACATCAGGGTGTTGAATGATTTTTTTGTCCATCTTCTCAAGGTCAGCAAGTTTTGACTTTGCTTCAGCCAGGCCACCATTGGCAGCGAGCGCATACCATTTTTTGGCGATGACAAGATCTTCCTTAAGTCCATAACCATTTTCGTAAAATACGCCTAGATTAAATTGAGCCTGGGCAACATCATGACTTGCGGACTTTCTGAACCATTGCAGTGCTTGCCCGTAGTCCTTATCCAAACCTTGACCAAAAGCATACATAACAGCGAGGCTGTACTGTGCGTGAGGATGATCTTGCTCAGATGCAGAAATAAACAGAGAGGATGCTTTTTGATAATCAACCTCCAGGCCAATACCTCGATAATACAGCAGCCCCAGGTTAAACTGAGAATCGGCCAAACCAGAATTGGCAGACTGTTCCCACCAATAAGCTGCCTTTAGATAATTCTGTTCAACGCCCTGACCCTGAAAATATTTAACACCAACGTCATGCTGAACCGCAGGAATACCATGTTCCGCTGCCTTGATATACCACTCGATTGCTTCCGTTGCATCTTTACGAACGCCACGCCCAAAGTCATACATGAGCCCTAGCGTGACTTGTGCCTGGGAATCTCCTTGTTCGGCAAGTGGCTTGAGTATTGAGAGGGCCTTTTCATAATCTTTGTCTAGATAGGCCTTTTTACCTTCTTCATAGTTCGCTGCCCAGACAGAAGACCATTGTAGTAATATAAAAATGCAAAGTAGTGGGAATAAAAATAAGTTTCTACTCAAATTTAATTTTAAGCTGAACATTAGTTTGTTATGGATATGCAAAAAACAGGATTCCATTCACTTACAGTAAAAATTCTTATGCTATTTATCCGACCCATCTCTCTGGCTCATTTCTCTAGGCCATGTCCCTGGCTAATGCGAAAATTTCTTCAGCATCAAATACCTGGTCATTTCTTTCGAATAATTTCTCAATACTGGCTCGATGGACAGCCAGTTTTAACGTGCCAAAGCCAATGGCGCCCCAAATGATCTTGCCACTTCTTTCCTCACCGCGATCGAACATCTCAGTACCACCCACACCAAGAGGTGGCGTTGCATTGGCATCCGCGATTAATTCCAGGTTTGCATTGTCTTGCCAATGATGAGGTTCGAGTAACTCAATACCTGCTGCCCCTGCTGCAAAGACTACTTGAGCATCCTCAATGGCTTTGCCACGTGCATCATTATCAGTGGCCTCAACGGGTGTTGCATCTACGTCAAAGCCCGCTTTAATATTTTTGCAGGCCTGCTCAGCACGGGCCATTTCGCGGGATGTGATGGTTATTTCTGCACCTTCTTTAGCCATCATCACAGCGGCACGTTGTCCGACCGGCCCGGTTCCGGCAAGGATAACTGCCTTTTTCCCAGCAATGGCCCCACTGGTCATGAGTTTGGCGACACCTGCAGCTGCGGTCGTGTTACTGCCATTACTGTCGAGCATGACTGAAACTCGAAAATCTGCGAAAAAGTTTTCCTGCACAGCTTTGAACAAAGCCTCGCCGGCCATCATATCGCTACCACCGATAAACAAGGCGGTGTGTTTCTTTTCCTTGGGGGCGCGTGTGAAGATAGCTCCCTCAACCAGAGGTGTTACATTGTCTGGCGTGCAATTCCCGTGTCCAATGACATGATCTGCACCACCGTCATAGGCGACAACCGTATCAAACACAGCGGGATGGGCATCGGTATCTAACTGGAAAAGTAATTTTTTCATGAAAATTCCTATCGCTTAAGATTTTATATTTATTGTGTAATCGTAACGTTTCGTTTTTATAATTGCTTTATAGTAAGCCTGATCGAAGTGTGATTAGCTTCTCTCCGGGCCTTATACTAGCATACGATGGGCAGGAGAAAAATCTTGAGAGGCTAGATTTATTTATCTCTAATTTATTGATATTTAAAGAGAATATTTACATTGATTAGGTTCCCAGGAACAAAATCATAAATAAATATTTCATCTTCAGAGATATAATGATCGTCAGTGATGAGAGGTTCATTAGAACCTTTACATTTCAGTGACAAAGCAATCTGGCTTATAATCAATCGCAGTTGCTCACAATTTTTATTTTAAAAGGTAAATATAATGATAAAAAATAAATCACTTCAGGAATTTCTGGACGAACTTGCCAGCAATGCACCGACCCCAGGTGGTGGTAGTGGTGCTGCCGTTATGGGTGCGATGGGCGCTGCTTTGATTAGCATGGTCTGTAATATAACCATCGGCAAGAAAGGCTATGAAGAAGTTGAAGATGATATGAAAGACGTACTCAAGCAGGCCGAAGCATTGCGTGATCGTCTGACAGATATGATTCGTGCTGATGTTGAAGTATTTGATCGTCTGATGGCTGCATATGGTTTGCCAAAAGAAACGGATGAGGAAAAGGCAGCACGTAGCGAAGAAATTCAAGCCTCGCTGAAAGAAGCAACAGACGTACCTTTAAATTGTGCCCGTGCTTGCGCTGAGGCCATTGATTTATGCCGAGCCGCCGCTGAAAAAGGTAATTTGAATGTTATCAGTGATGCAGGTGTGGCCGTAGTCGCCGCCGATGCCGCCATGAAGAGTGCCGCCCTTAATGTCTACATCAATGTTGGAAGCATTAAAGATAAAGTTTTCGCAGAAGAAAGATCAACTGAGTTGGAAAAGATCCTTAAAAGTGCGGAGGGCCAAACCGGCGAAATCTACGCACTGGTCAAGAGTAAACTTTAGAAAAGAAAGTGAAGAGTGAAATGTGAAATGAATAACAGGTGTCAGAATTAAGTCTGACACCTGTCTTCAGAGTTATTCGCAATTGGTCAAAATTTAATTACTCCGGCCTCTTTAATCCGCTGGGAAAGGGTTCAATTTCCCGATGTTTGCAAGGTGTTGTTATTCCCGCGAAAGCGGGAATCCAGTAGTTTGACTAGACTCCCGCTTTCGCGGGAGTGACGATCAATACTCTGCCAGCTTGCTACAGGCTTGTTTGATTTGGAAATTTGCTTAGGTGTCAGAATTAAGTCTGACACCTGTTATATTTTTTCTGTCATTTCGGTAAATTTAACTATTTATAAAAGCGCATTGATAGATCCAGTGCCCTGACATGCTTGGTCAGGGCCCCGACAGAGATATAGTCGACCCCGGTTTCTGCCGTTTCGCGCAAAGCCTTCATATCATAACCGCCAGAGGCTTCCAGCTTTGCACGACCATCGGTGATTGCAACAGCCTTACGCATATCAGCCAGAGAAAAATTATCCAGCATAATGATATCTGCAGCGGCATCGATGGCTTGTTTCAATTCATCAAGCGTTTCTACCTCAACTTCAACGGGTGTTTCCGGGTAACGCGCTTTTGCTGTGCTGACGGCCTTGGTAATAGAGCCGGATGCAGCGATATGGTTTTCCTTAAGAAGAATGCCATCGAACAGGCCAAGCCGATGGTTAACTCCACCGCCGGTGCGGACAGCATATTTTTGCGCCTCTCTCAATCCGGGGATGGTCTTACGCGTATCCAGTAGCTTGGTTGTTGTTCCTTCCAGTACTTTGGCATAGTCCCGAGCTGTTGTTGCTGTTCCTGACAGGGTCTGGATGAAGTTCATGGCAGTGCGCTCTCCGGTTAATAAGGCACGGGCAGGGCCTTCCAGAGTACATAGTTCCTGATTTATAACGATGTCGTCGCCATCTTTAGCATGCCACTGAATTTTTAACTTTTTATCCAGTTGTTTAAAGACGCTATCGAACCAGCAGGTACCACAAAGCACTGCATCTTCACGAGTAATTAATTTCGCCTTTATCTGCGCGTCTTCCGGTAATAAATTTGCCGTCAGATCACCATCGCCCAGGTCTTCATGTAATGCCTGATAGGCGACTTCATCAATTGTTTTTAGTAAATGCATTTAGCTAGACTCTTTTGATAAATATTCACGGGTGACTGAAAATATCACCGGGCTTAACAGAAGTAATGCTATCAAGTTTGGAATGGCCATCAATCCATTCAGGACATCAGCTAGGATCCAGATAATATCAATTTGCTCAATCAGGGCACCTATGACGATGATACACACCCATAGAAGGCGGTAAGGCAATATAATTTTGATACCGAAAACATATTCGGCGCAACGTTCACCATAATAACTCCAGCCCAAAATCGTCGTGAAGGCAAATATAATCAGAGAGAGTGAAACAATATAATGGCCAATCCCAGGTAAGCCGTTTGCAAAGGCCATTGAAGAGAGCGTGGAACTGGTCTCTCCGCTGGTCCAGACACCCGTCAGTAAGATAACCAGGGCAGTCATTGAGCAGAGGATAATGGTATCAATGAAGGTACCGAGCATGGCTATCATGCCTTGACGAGCGGGGTCACTGGTTTTTGCTGCAGCGTGGGCAATAGGTGCACTGCCAAGCCCTGCTTCGTTGGAAAAAATACCGCGGGCAACCCCAAAACGGATAGCTGCCCAAATCGTAGCGCCGAGAAATCCCCCGCTTGCTGCTGTCCCAGTAAAAGCATTATTAACGATCATCCATAAGATGGAAGGTACAGCGTCAATATTCAGAAGGATAATGATCGAGGCGGAAACGACATAGGCAATTGCCATGAGGGGAACGAGCTTTGCTGCGACTTCACCAAGTCGGCGTATACCGCCAATGATGACTACCCCGGCAGCGATGGCCATTATAAGGCCCGTGAACAGGAGCGGAATGTCGAAGTTATTTTTTAAGACACTGGCAACCGAGTTTGACTGAATCAGATTGCCAATACCAAAGGCGGCAATCATGCCAAAAATGGCAAAGGCCATGCCTAACCATGCCCAGTTTTTACCCAGACCATTCTTGATGTAATACATGGGCCCACCAACGTGGTTGCCGAGTTCATCAACTTCTCTGTATTTCACAGCGAGAACAGCCTCAGCATATTTTGTCGCCATACCAAACAGGGCAATGACCCACATCCAGAAGATTGCTCCAGGCCCACCCAGATAGATGGCTGTGGCCACGCCGGCGATGTTACCTGTACCAATGGTGGCAGATAAGGCCGTCATCAAGGCCTGAAAAGGGGAGATATCACCCTTGTTTGTATCATCAGGTGTACGGCTTTGCCATAGCATCGAGAAGGCCTTGGGAATGGATCTCCAGGGCATGGCCTTCAGGCCGAGGGTCAAATAAATACCCACCAGCGTAAGCAAGGGAATCAGTACATATTCGCCCCAGATAATATCGCTGAGTTTACCGAGCAGGTCTTGTAAGGCTTGCATGAAAATATCCTTCGATTTCTTTATTAGCTAGGATGCAGGAAACAGGGGGAACAAATCAACCTGCAATTATGTTCGAATGAAATCTTGTTCGTATACCAAACGACATCCTGCAAACTGATATCGTTTATCTGCCTGATAATAATTTCTAAAGGTGCTGCGTTGAGTGACTTTCAGTGTGTATCAACTGGCTCCCTTCATGACAAAGTGAGAACCATCAAAATAGGGACAGAATAAGCTTCATAGGGAAATGCCTCAAATCCTGGATAGGGATATCTCAGGACCTAAATATGCAGCAATGCAACACATTTGATGGCTATAATGATTTTGTCAGTTAGTGCGATTTCGTTTAGCCTAGTACTTCGCCCAGATGATATTAACAGACAGAACAAAGAAACAACCAGGTCCATGTAAATTTGACCCAGACAACTCCACAAATGCATGTTGATGATCACGGCGAATGGCTTGAAGGTGTCAGGAAGGTCATATCCCCCAATTGCGATCAACGGCCCGATAATGCGGAGATAGATTTATTGGTGATTCATAGCATCAGCTTGCCCCCCAATGAATTTGGGGGCGATTATATCGAGCAGCTGTTTACCAATTCCCTTGACCCGGACTATCATCCTTATTTTGAAGAAATAGCATTGCACAGGGTTTCTGCGCATATACTGATTAATCGGGAGGGACAGCTCACTCAATATGTTCCGTTTAATCAACGTGCATGGCATGCAGGAGAATCTGCATTCGAAGGCCGGTCGAACTGTAATGATTTTTCGATAGGGATCGAGCTGGAAGGATGCGACAGCAAGGACTTCACACAGGCACAGTATGAAATGCTAGTTAATATAACAGGCGCAATTACCCGATTTTGGCCTAAAATCACAGGAAAGAGGATCACCGGGCATTGCCATATTGCACCAGACAGGAAAACAGATCCGGGACCGTTATTTAAGTGGGATGAATATTATTCATCATTAAAGTGAGAGATATGAAATGACCTTGATTATTCTTTTATGTGGACTGGCTATGGAGTATTTTCTGGGCGTGCTGGATGACGTTCGACAAATGGTGTGGTTTGATCGTTATAGCGATTGGCTGGAAAATAAACTTGTTCAATCCAGCTATTGGAATAGTGCCGGTGGCATCATCATGACATTGGCAGGCCCATTGTTGCTCGTGTTGTTGATTGACTATGGTCTGAAAAATATATTTTTCCCGCTAAGTTACCTGTTTGCTCTGGCCGTGTTATTAAATTCAATTGGCCCCAGGTTTCTTGATGCATCCCTGAGTGCGTATGTAAAGGCATTGGATGCTGAAGATGATGTGCAAGCCAGACATTACGCAGGAGAATTCTGCCAATCATTGGCTGCACCTGATCCAGTGAAGGATGAACAGGAAATTATTGAATGTATCTTTGTTCAGGCCAATGAACGTCTTTATGCAGTTATTTTCTGGTTTATTGTGCTTGGCCCATTTGGCGCAATGCTTTACCGCCTTGCGAATATATTGAAGACCAAACATCAGGATATACATGGCGACTACGCAGATTCTGCAAGACACCTGAACAATCTTTTAAATTGGCCTTCAGTGCGTCTGTTTGCCCTGGGGAATGCATTGGCAGGAAACATGATAGAAGCGATGGAAGCCTGGAGAGTGAACGAGGATAGTTCCTTTGACGCTAATGAAGCTGTCCTGATTGCTTCTGGTCTTGGTGCCTTGCATTATCGTCCGGAGACAAATACAGAAGAGGGTAAAGTAGACAGAGCCTACTGGATCAGGGCAGCTCAGGGATTGATCAACAGAACATTAATCGTCTGGCTAACTGCTTTGGGAATCATGACGATTGCAGGTGTGCTGGCATAAAATTGCAAAAATGTTTTTAGGGAACCTCTGATTAAGTTGTCATTTCGACCAACGGGAGAAATCTTAAGTTGAAAATATTAAGTAAAATCAGTTGACTACAAGATTTCTCGCTGCGCTCGAAATGACAGGTTGGACTTAATCAGAGGTCCCTTAGCTACAAGCTGTATATTCATCGATACGTAGCAATCTAAAACCATCTTTGTCGGAAACGAGAACACTGTCTTCCTGAATCCAGTCTCCTAATACGATTCTTTTCGCCTCCTTGCCATCGATTTTAAATTCATGGACTGCCTGTCGATGGGTGTGGCCGTGAATCAGACAAAGTACATCATGTTTTTTCATTACTTTTTCGACGGTGGCTTGAGTGACATCTATTAGATATTCAGATTTATTTTGAGCTGATTTTTTGGCGGCGCCTCTTATTTTGTGCCAGATTTTTGACCGCAAGGCGTAAGGAAATAGCATAAATAAATTTCTTGAAAATATGTTATTTACAATACGACGAAAAACCTGATATTTCACATCTTCCGAACAAAGTGTATCGCCGTGCATTAACAGCACTCTGTCTCCATTCAATGTGATCGGTGTTTCATCATGTAACAATTGGGCGCCCGTTTTCTCTGTAAACTTTTGACTTATCAGATAATCGCGGTTACCACGCATGATAAATAGTCTGGGGCCAGATCGTGTGTAAGCTGCCAGTTCGGCGATAATTTCTCCGTGGGGTGGGGTGCTGTCGTCGTCGCCAGCCCAGGCTTCAAACAAATCACCCAATATGTAGAGTGATTCTGCCCTTCTGGCCGTGCCTTGTAATAGTGTTTTAAACAACTCCAGTTTTTCCGGTCTTTCAGCACAAAGGTGGAGATCCGAAATAAACAGGGTGGTCATGGAATATTATTCTTCTTCAATGATTTCAGCACTGATAATGACAACAGCTTCTTCGGGTACGTTCTGATGTCCCGTCTTGGTGGTCGTCGGCGTATCTTCTATCTTATCGACTGTCTCGCTTCCTTCAACAACCTCACCAAATACACAATAACCCCAACCGTCATCCGTTTCCGAACTAAAATTTAGAAAAGCATTATCATTGGTATTGATAAAAAACTGGGCGCTGGCAGAGTGTGGATCCGATGTTCTGGCCATGGCTACAGTGCCACTTAAATTGCCTAGTCCATTATTTGCCTCATTCTTAATAGATTTGTTTGTTGGTTTTTCATTCATATCGGCATCCATTCCGCCCGTCTGAATCATGAAATCATAGATGACTCGGTGGAAAATGGTGCCGTCATAGTGACCACTCTTTACGTAGGAGACGAAATTCTCAACGGTTATAGGTGCTTTCTCTTTATTCAGCGACAGGATGATTTCACCGTGGCTGGTATTCAGTCGGACTTTCATTGTTATTCTCCCAGAGTACCTCTATTCATTATCTTTTTGCCCGATTTTTACGTTGGATGGGTTTTTGCGATCCTCATGTATGGTTTATACACTGCGGTTCTCGAAACTCATCCGCTTTAAACTCGAACAAAAATCCAATTTAACAGAGCCACTCTATTATTCGGTATGAATTGTGATGATAATTTTGCTAAGTGTATGATAAAGTTATCCGTCCCGCAGCTATAAAATCCCTGAAATCCTCCTGAGGTATGTCTGTTGAGATTGTGAGTCGGCTGGCTTTTCGTTAACATGCGCGCCACTTTGAATCGTTTTAGATAATGTTTAGATGTTGAAAATTTTTAATACCCTGACTGGCGAAAAACAGGAATTCAGACCCATTGAACCGGGCAAAGTACGTATGTATGTCTGTGGTATGACGGTTTACGACTTCTGCCACCTTGGTCACGCACGTGTCATGGTGGTCTTCGATATGGTTGCTCGATACATGCGTTCACTGGGGCTGGATGTCAACTATGTACGAAACATTACCGATATTGATGACAAAATTATCAAGCGTGCCAATGAAAATGATGAAAATATATCAGAACTGACAGACCGGTTTATTACGGCGATGAATGAAGATGCCGCTGCACTGGGGGTGGAACCTCCCGACGCAGAGCCAAAAGCCACAGAACATATGCCGCAAATTATCAGCATGATTGGACGGTTGATTGAGAATAAATATGCCTACGCTGCTGATAATGGGGATGTATTTTATGACGTCAGCGCCTTCGAGGGTTACGGTAAATTATCAGGCAAGGTGATTGATGAATTAAGGGCCGGGGAACGTGTCGAGGTGCAGGAAGCCAAGGATGATCCTCTCGATTTCGTCCTCTGGAAGGCCAGTAAGCCGGATGAACCCAGTTGGGATTCTCCATGGGGGCTAGGCAGGCCAGGTTGGCATATAGAATGTTCTGCCATGGCTACACATTGTCTTGGTGAACATTTCGATATTCATGGTGGCGGACAAGATTTGCAGTTCCCGCATCACGAAAATGAAATTGCCCAGTCAGAAGGCGCGAATGGAAAGACCTTCGTCAATTTATGGATGCATAATGGATTTGTACGCGTTGATGACGAAAAAATGTCCAAATCATTAAACAATTTTTTTACTGTTCGTGAAGTCCTGAAAAAATACAAAGCAGAGGAGATTCGATTTTTCATTCTAGCAAGCCATTACCGTAGTCCACTGAATTACGCATTAGCAAATCTGGATGAAGCGAGATCGGCGTTGAAAGGTTTGTACACCTCGTTACGAGGCATCAGCACCAATGACGAAATCGATGAGGATTATTTGACACGATTTAATGAGGTCATGGATGATGATTTTAATACCCCGAAGGCCGTTGCCCTGTTGCATGAACTGGCCCATGAGATTAACCGAATCAAGGATAATGATCCGGCAGGGGCCCAGGAGGAAAAGGCAAGAAAACGGGCATCTACATTGAAAATGCTTGCCGGTATTTTAGGGTTTTTGCAAGATTCTCCTGAAGAGTTTCTGAAGCGTGGAGTTGGCACTGATAAATCAGGCCTGTCAGATGAAGAAATTCAATCATTAGTAAAACAGCGTGAGCAGGCAAGAAAGGACAAAAATTTCACAGAATCCGATCGAATTCGTGATTTATTGACAAGCCAGGGAATTACCCTGGAAGACGCCGCAGAAGGAACAATCTGGCAACGATCTTGAGTTGTATATGCCTGTAAAAAATGCCCTTGTCAAAGCATAAAGTGGCAATTGACGCAAACTGAAGCGACGCGTATTATCGCCCCTCCTGTCAATGGGCAGGAAATGAGTATCACGTCGGGGCATAGCGCAGCCTGGTAGCGCATCTGCTTTGGGAGCAGAGGGTCGGGAGTTCGAATCTCTCTGCCCCGACCATTTTAAATAAAATCGGACTCTCACAAGAAAGTGAGTTCGATTTATTTAAAATTTGGTCGAGAATGTGAGGAACTCTTTTCGAGGAGTTCACAAAACTGTAGGAACAAGTTTTGAACCGCCATAGGCGGGCCTGAGAACGGTAGTTCGAAGGTAAAATACACGGATGTATTTTATAAATCTCTCTGCCCCGACCATTTTTAAATAATCAGGTCTTCACAAGAAGTGGCCTGATTATCAAATTAGTGTAGTCTGGAGTGACTTTAAATATGCGCCTGTAGCTCATTTGGATAGAGCATCGGCCTTCTAAGCCGAGGGTAGCAGGTTCGAGTCCTGCCAGGCGCGCCAAATAAATACTCTATGGTGACTGTAGCTCAGTTGGTAGAGCCCTGGGTTGTGATCCCGGTGGTCGTGGGTTCGAGTCCCATCAGTCACCCCATTTTTATCTAGTCAAATACGGGGCCGTTAGCTCAGCTGGTAGAGCAGGGGACTCTTAATCCCAAGGTCGGGGGTTCGATCCCCCCACGGCCCACCAATTAACAAAATAAATACAATCAGTTACGGTTAATTTGTGTTTATACCCCATCCTCTAAATCTCTATAGGTAACAATCGTATTGATTTGCTGAAGATTCAAGCATCTTTCTTCCTGTTACCTAATCCTCCTGTGTAGTGCCTGAGAATAGGTCAGAAAGGGGCAGGTCAGTTGTTTTCGGAGCCTATTGATTATTTTAGTTATCATTGTTGATTGCGTACATAGAATATTTTGAAAAGTAACGTCTGTTTGCTAATGTATAGACATCTCCTGAAACTTATTGCTAATCTATTTGCTTTTCATAAAAAGCCAAAATTTATTTTTTTATAAATAAACGTAATCAGATTATTGACTTATGTATGTAGCATTTAACAAATCTGGCCAAACCTTTTCCCAACAGCATGAATGATTAAAATCTTTGATAACATGAATATTTATTTTATCTTTTAATGGCATCTTTGATATATAACTTTCAACAATAGACTTTGGCACTATTTTATCATTAGCCCCAACAAAATGTATTTGTTCTATAGTTGATAATTTATTGGCATGATCCAAAGGGTTTAACGAACCTGCCAAAAGATTGAGATGGTGCAAATCGGCCCAGAACTTATGATCCAGATTGCTGGCAATGGTGACAAGAATAGAAACATCATAACGTCTTGCTGCAATAAGTGCAGCGACTGTACCACCGCCTGAATAGCCTACTAGGGTTAAACTGTTTGTTGGCGATATTCCTGTAGCCCAATTAATGACCTGATTTATGGATGAGATGACCTCTTCAGAATAACGGTGTGATGACCAAAATCTTGCTGGGCAATCTTGCATAAGTTTCTGTTCAAGGTACATGCATGGCCTTGCAATATACAAAATTGAACCAGCAGTATCTTTTGCAGCCAATTTTAAGGCTAGCGGATTTTTTGGTGTGGGATTTTCCGAAAGACGATATTTACTATTCCAGGCATTCCCATCACCTTCTATATAAACCACCAAGTTCTTATCAGGGTTCCCCAGGCCTTTTTGATAGGTCGT
>JACZSJ010000036.1 GCA_022574295.1 Pseudomonadota bacterium | reverse complement strand
CTCGGTAATGTCTATGCACGCACAAATCAACTCGATGCTGCTGTTGCAACCTACCGAGAGGCACTGATCCGAGAACCAAAAAACAGCAAGATTTGGCATAATCTTGGCGTAATACAGCTCAAACAGGCTGCGAATACCTTTCTTGAAATGCAACAATATACAGAGGAAAATGACCCTCTGAGTTTGAGGGCAAGACACGCTGTTAATTCAATTGCGAATTTGATCGACTCTGGCTTCCAGCCTGAAGACAGAAAGTAAAACAGCCGGGACACCCTGGCAAAAACAAATATTTGGTGGAATGTATCATGCGTAGACAAAATAAAGGACAGAGTATGGTGGAATTTATCATCGTCACACCTGTCGTCTTGTTATTGTTATTTGGCGCACTTCAATTCGCATTTCTCTACCACGCAAAAACCTTGCTTAATTATGCGGCGTTTGAGGCAGCGCGTACTGGGGCAGTCTCCAATGCAAGGGTCAGCGAAATGGAAAATGCCTTTGCGCGCAGCATGGCTGCAATACATACGCACAACCCAACATCGGATGATGTCATGTGCGCACGTGAGATCGTTTATAAGGAAATTGAATCAGGTTTTGTCAGGATCAAGGTAATCAACCCGGATCCAGACAGCAATATTTTTACCGAACTAGATGATGGCAGTGTCGATGGTGACCTGGTCATTCCGAATAATAATTTGATGTACCGTTCTGCCGTTTCAACAACAGGACTAAGCATACAGGATGCTAACCTACTGAAAATCAGAGTCAGCTACTGTTACCCGCTCTATGTCCCTTATATCAATCGTGTTTTGGGGATCATGCTGACCAATATTGAAAGTCCAAGTTGTCCGGGCTGCACTGGTTCATTTACCTCAACTGGCTCATTTGAACGTGCCTGTCTGGACAATGGCCGTTTTCCTTTACATGCACAAGCCATTGTTCGCATGCAATCCCCCGCCATGCTAAGTGCAGTAAATACGGCTATATCACCTGGTATGGCAACGGTAAGCAACGAACCATTTTATCAATGTGGTAGCGTCTCCGACCATTCTGTGGTTAATTCTGCAGCACCGCCTGTAGACATCACCACCAAGACTAAATTCTGGACACTGGATACCCGGACTGAATCCGAATGATGGGTCATTGCTTGCACAGACAACCCAGCCCCGATCGACTGGGCGAGTCCTGAACCTTGAACACAGGTACAACAAATCAATCAACGTCACATACCCCGGTGATGCGCCAATATCTTGGCTTCAAATCACAGCATCCTGACAAGCTCCTGTTTTTTCGCATGGGTGATTTCTATGAATTTTTTTATGAGGATGCAAAAAAAGCTGCCAGATTATTAGATATTTCACTAACCAGCAGAGGAAAGTCCGCAGGAGAACCTATTCCCATGGCCGGCGTTCCTTATCATGCGGCTGAATCTTATCTGGCAAAACTGCTGAAACTGGGCGAATCGGTAGTCATCTGCGAGCAGGTCGGTGATCCTGCAGCCAGCAAAGGTCCAGTAGACAGAGAAATTTCAAGAATTATTACCCCCGGCACTATCACCGATGAAGCACTGATGGATCAGGCCGCAGATAACTTACTTAGCGCCATTTCAGAAAATGATGGTAAGTTTGGTTTGGCGACCATTGATATTTGCAGTGGCCGATTTGTGCTCATGCAACTTGAGAACCAGGAAATGCTCAATAGTGAGCTTGAACGCTTACGGCCGGCAGAACTACTCATCAGTGAAGACAGCGCACTGAAACATAAAGTTAAATGTCTACGTAATATCACGACACGTCCTGACTGGCATTTTGATAGCGAAAGTGCCGTTGAAATAATAAAAAATCAGTTTAAGGTACGAGAACTGTCTGGCTTTGGTTGCGAAGATATGCCCCTGGCCATCTCCGCTGCCGGATGTTTGTTACAATATGCAGAAGAAACCCAACGTTCTGCCCTGCGACACCTGCAGTCAATCTGTGTTGAGCATCAACAGGACAGTATTGTTCTGGATGCAGTGAGTCGCCGTAATCTCGAATTAGAGACAGATAACGAAGGCTCGGGGAAACACAGTCTTTTAAGTGTTCTCAAAACGACATCAACAGCCATGGGGGGGCGCCTGTTAGGTCGCTGGCTGCACAGGCCCATACGTGACCTGGTAACTTTAGGGCTGCGTCATAATGCCGTTGCCTCATTGATACATAATCGTCAATTTATTCATTTCCACGACAGTCTCCGTTCGGTAGGGGACATGGAACGCATACTGGCGCGTATCTCTTTAAAATCTGCCAGGCCAAGAGACCTGATACATTTGCGCGATACGCTGGCTGTGCTGCCAAATCTTGTAGAAAGCCTGGCTGACATAGATTCCCCTTTACTACAAAAACTAGGGCACCATATCGATGGTTTTCCTGACATCGTTGATCTACTGAGTGGTGCGATAAACGATTCCCCACCTCTGACCATTCGTGATGGCGGCGTCATCGCTGAAAATTATCATGCTGAGCTGGATGAGCTCAGACAACTCAGTACGGAAGCAGGTCAATTCTTACTGGATCTCGAATCACGTGAAAAAAAGCGAACAGGGATCACAGGCCTGAAGGTCGGTTATAACCGCATCCATGGTTATTACATTGAGATTAGCCGTAATCAAACCTGTGAACTTCCATCAGAATATCGTCGTCGTCAGACATTAAAGGCCAGTGAACGCTATATCACCCCCGAACTCAAGGCATTTGAAGACAAGGTACTCAGTGCACAGGAAAAAGCACTGGCATTGGAAAAACAATTATATGACGAACTGCTTGATAAATTATGTGAACGCATTTCGGCCTTGCAGAGGTGTAGCGCTGCAGTCGCTGAAATAGATGTTCTTGTCTGTTTTGCAGAACGTGCTGAAACATTAAACCTGAATCAACCGACGTTCAAAACATCGCAGGGAATTTCCATAACGGCAGGCAGACACCTGGTGGTTGAGCAGATGCAAACTGAAACTTTTATTGCCAATGATCTGCAACTGGATGACAAACACCGGATGTTGATAATTACCGGACCAAACATGGGTGGAAAGTCGACCTATATGAGACAAACTGCACTGATTGTGATCCTTGCCCATATTGGCTGCTTTGTGCCGGCGGAACGTGCTGAATTAGGCCCCATAGATAGGATCTTTACGCGTATAGGTGCCGCAGACGATCTGGCAGGTGGTCGCTCAACCTTTATGGTAGAAATGACTGAGACAGCGAATATCCTGAATAATGCAAGCCATCAAAGTCTGGTCCTGCTGGATGAGATTGGCCGAGGAACCAGCACCTATGATGGCTTAGCACTCGCATGGACCTGTGCCGAACATCTGGCAAGGAATGTCGGTGCCCTCAGTCTGTTTGCGACACATTATTTTGAACTGACTGCGCTACCGGACCACATTCAGGAGGTTGAAAATGTACATCTCGATGCTATTGAGCACGATGATAAAATTGTCTTCCTGCACACGGTAAAAAAAGGTGCGACAAATCGCAGTTATGGATTGCAGGTTGCACTATTGGCAGGTGTGCCACGAAATGTCGTTAGTCAGGCAAAACAATTTCTGCAGGAAATGGAGGCGGGGCACACGCTGCCCTCCCCTGATAGAAAACAGGATGACATGTTCATAGAGAAACATTCCTGTCAGAAGGATCCCGTACTGGAAGAATTGGCTGATATTGACCCTGATGAATTGAGTCCAAAAGCAGCACTCGATATGCTCTATCAACTAAAGTCACTGCTAAAAAAATAGATTCATTCACTGATCTGCTTATGAAGATTAAAAGAATTATCACCCTGCTTGGGTTTGATTTTTATCATTCACTATTTCGCCTGAAAGGCCTTGCCTTTCTGATACCATTTACATTGTTCTGGTACGGCACACTCAGATTGTTAAACCAAGGGGGATCCGAATTTTTATCAAGTACTGAAGGCCTAATGCTGATTACCAGATTTACCAGCCTGGAAGTTGCCCAGGCATTGCTGATATTGCACCCGCCAACGTTGTCAGTATTTCTACTCACAGCACTGACAGTGACACCGTTATTTGTTTTTTTGGGGGCTAATAATCAGTTAGCATCAGATGCGGCTACTGGTTCTTTTCGTTATTTATTGTCACGTTGTACAAGACTGGAGATATTTTTCGCAAGATTTCTGAGTGCCTATTGCATGATAGCAATCGCCATCTTATTCGCATGTCTGGCAAGTACCCTCATTTCACTGGACAACGACAACCATACCTTAAGTGAGACGGTCGCTTATGCCACGCAAAGCCTGTTCGTCATTTTGTTATACACATTCCCCTATGTCGCCTTTATGACGATCATGTCTGCACTGATGTCATCCGCATTAGGGACTATTCTAATAAGTGCTTGTGTTTATATAGCAAGCCTGGTCGTCATTATTTATTTGCATAACGATTATCCTGCCATCAACTATTTAATACCCAGCGCCTTCAAGGACGATTTGATTGGCATTACCAACAATAATTTGACAGTCGCCATTCCTGGCCTTCTGGCCATTACAATTATCTATTTGAGTCTTGCATGGATTATCTTCCGCAGGAGAAATTTATGATGGGTAAACTCATTGAGTGTCAGAAGCTGACAAAAAGCTTCGCCAGAATAAAAGCCATTGATAATGTAGATCTCTCAGTGGAACCGGGACAGACACTGGGTCTGGTTGGTCCAAATGGTGCTGGCAAGACGACACTATTTTCATTGATCAGTGGCTATATAAAACCAACATCTGGGCAGATACGTGTACTCGGGCACAATCCTGGTACTTCTTTAATAAAGGGTCGCATTGGAACCCTGCCACAGGATACGCCCTTTCTGCAAGGTATTTCTGTGCAGGCCCAGTTAAGCTTATATGCAAAGTTACAGGGTTACACTGGCAAGGCAGCAAGAGCAGAAGTCAATCAGGTACTCGAACATCTAAAGATTACTGATCTGGCCAGGCAATACCCGGAAACCCTCAGTTTTGGTCAACGCAAACGGGTATCCATCGCTCAAACACTTATCGGCAAACCGGAACTCATCCTGTTGGACGAGCCAACCTCCGGTCTCGACCCTGTTGCAGCAAATGATGTCAGAAAAATCATCAGAGAAATGGGCAGTCAATGTACTTTCATCATAAGCTCTCACAACCTGGATGAAATTGATGATGTTTGTACTGAGGTCATCATTATCAAACAAGGGAAACTGGTGAAGTATTGTCCAATTTCAGAGCTTGTAGAACGCGACAGTTCACTAAACTTATTATTGAGCCATTCCTTACCAGATCAGGCAGAAAAAGACCTGAATCTCATCAGTGACATTGATGGTGTCATGACTGATCCCGCAAACCCGCACAGGGTAACAATATCATTCAATTCAGAAAATCCAGATCAATTGCAACTCGAGATCATGTCAACCGTGCAAAAACACAATGTGAGTATCATTGAATTTAGCCGGGGGGAGACATTGACAGGTAAAGTTGTTGATCTGGTGAAAGGCTAATTTTTTTTAGTCTTGTCCTGACTTCCTACCTGAACTCTGAATCCTGCATTTCCAGGTAGTTTGGGTATACAATAACCGCTTTATAATTTCCTGATTTAGCCGGTATAATTGCGTGCATTATTATTAAAAATAACAGGTAATATCGAAAATGACATTTGTAGTCACTGAACAATGTATTAAATGTAAATTGACTGATTGTGTTGAGGTATGTCCCGTCGATTGCTTCCACGAAGGGCCCAATATGCTGGTCATCGACCCAGATGAGTGTATCGACTGCACGCTATGCGAACCTGAATGCCCGGTAGAGGCAATCATGTCTGAAGATGATCTGCCTGAAGACATGCAACAATACCTGGAATTAAATACCGAACTCTCCAGAGAATGGCCGGTAATCAATGAAATGAAAGATCCGCCCGCAGATGAAAGTGAATGGCGCGGGAAACCCAATAAACTGGAATTATTGGAACGTTAATACTTGTCTCAAGTTTTTTTTAACCAGGTAAATAATTACTTGTATCAGATTGTCTTGATGAGAGTGTTAATCGCTTAGTGTAACTGGGCGCAATCCGGCGCATCCATCAAATATCATATCATTGTTCAAAAACAAGATAGTTTTAACAAAATATTTTCGATTTTTTACTGAGATATTTGATAAACTTTTTCTTTTAAATCAGTGAAATAACAACTATTCTTAATCAGATAGTTAATGTACTGTTGGGAACAGGTCAAATTTTCATCGTACAATTTCAAAAATATGCGGTCTTATCTTTGCTATATGTATTTAACGGCTTGTTTTTATTAGGAATAACTCGTGAGCTTGCAATATAAACTTGAAGTGGTCAATGTCTCCGATGTCGGTTTAAAAAGACCGCATAATGAAGACAGCACAGTTACCAACGAAGAATTAGGCCTACTGGTGCTGGCGGATGGTATGGGTGGCTATAAAGCCGGAGAGCTTGCCAGTGCAATCGCGGTCACTCATATTTATAACAAAGTCATATCAGGTCTGAAAAAATCAATCTCGGTGGGGATTGACGAGAACTCAGGTCTGGATCACCATTCGGTATTGATCCATGATGCGATAAATAGTGCAAATTCAAGTATTTACAAAACAGCACAGGAAGACAAACAGTGCCAGGGCATGGGCACCACCATTGTTACTGCGCTTACGTATCAAGATAGAATATCCATTGCCCATGTCGGAGATTCAAGACTTTACCGGCTTCGTGGTGATGATTTTAGACAAATCACCAAGGATCACTCGTTGGTGCAAGAATTGGTTGACCGCGGTCTTTTTACACTAGAGGAAGCGGAAAAAAATGCACCTAAAAATCTGGTGACAAGGGCACTTGGTCTTGATGCAAAGGTTGAGATTGATATTATTGAAGATCAGCTTGCTGTGGGTGACATTTATTTACTGTGTTCAGATGGTTTGACAGATATGGTAAAA
Source organism: Pseudomonadota bacterium (assembly GCA_022574295.1). Classification (GTDB taxonomy): domain Bacteria; phylum Pseudomonadota; class Gammaproteobacteria; order Eutrophobiales; family Eutrophobiaceae; genus SMWN01. The sequence goes on along the minus strand of JACZSJ010000036.1, from coordinate 12,321 downwards.
GATGAAGAAATTCACTTAACCCTAGGTAAATATAGTGCTAATCTTGCACATGCAGCGGCCAAATTGGTAGAAATGGCAAACGAATATGGCGGGAAAGATAATATTTCAGTGATTCTTGCCCGTGTTTCAGGGTAGTTCGAGTATGAACAGATGCCCTGAAAAAAACTTACTTAAACATGATTAATTTTAGCAGGGGAAAAACAGGGCTATGGCAAAGTTAGTTCTGAGCATGAACGGTGCAATACAAGGCGAATTCGAGCTGGATCAGGAAAGATTAACCATCGGACGAAAGCCGGAGAACGATATCCAGATTGATAATTTGGCGGTAAGTGGTAAGCATTCCATGATTATCACGATACTCGATGATTCATTCCTGGAAGATCTTGGTAGTACCAATGGCACCTATGTCAATGGAAAGCTCGTTAAGAAGCATGCGCTTAAAGATGGTGATGTGATAGCCATTGGCAAGCATGAACTAAAATACATCAACGAAAATGCCTCTGATGATGATGAGTTCGAAAAAACCATGATCATCAAACCTGGATCTGCCAGTGCTGCAGTCGCTGCTGCACAGGCTGCAGAAAAAGCTGGTGCAGCAGCTACACCACCACCTACACCACAAAGTGCGTCGGCACCTGCGGCTTCCGGTGGAATGCCTCTGGGACGTTTGACCGTATTAAATGGGCCCATCGCAGGCAAGGAACTGGAACTCACCAAGGCACTGATTACCCTTGGAAAACCAGGGACGCAGGTGGCTGTAATATCCAGACGCCCCCAGGGATACTTCCTGACACATATTGAGAGTAGTGGTGGTTTCCCGGTAGTAAATGGGACTGAAGTCGGTGCCAAGGCCTACCAATTGAAGGATGGAGACCTGATAGAACTTGCCAGTATTAAAATGGAGTTTTCCACCAGCTAATCACCTTTCGACTGACTAACCATATCAGCCAGGCGTTCTCCCAGAATGTAGCTGATATTGAAATTTAACTTGGCGACAATGTTTGGAAAGAACTTTAGGTCCTTCTGCATCCTTTCATAATCAAAACGTAACGCTGAAATTTTTGTCAGCGCTTTCACATCAGCGGTGCGCTCAGTTTCTCTGATATAACCAATTTCGCCAAAAATAGTGCCCGGCAATAACGTTGCCAGGGTGCGTGACTCACACCCATCATGTCTTATTACTTCGGCTTCTCCTGATAGAATCAGATACATATCACGACCGATAGTCCCCTGTTCAACCAACAAATCGCCTTCTTCGAATTCACTGAGTTCGGATATCAATACTGCCTTGCGCCGCTGATAATTTGTCATGTTTTTGAACAATGGTGATTCTTCAAGAACTTTCTTATCAATCGTCATACCAATAATCTGGTGCAGCCCGATCAACCGGACCCTGGTCATAATAATCGGAGTAATTAACAGATTTGCGTAGATCGAAAATAACATGGTGATAGCCGCCAAAGCACCAAACTGGGCAATCACCGTAAAGTTGGAAAGTAACAAAATACCAAATCCAAATGACAGGGCAATGCCGGAAATGATCAATGGTGTTGCCTCTTCCTTTACGGCGGTATTAACGGCGCCGATATAATCAGAAGTATGTCGGCAAAGTTCATTATAGCGAGCAAGTAAATGTACAGTTCCATCAACAGCAATGCCTATGCCTATTACGGCCACCATCGCAGTACCAGGGTTTAAAGGTATATTCAGATAGCCCATCACACCGAACATCATTGCGATTGGAATAACAGCCGGAACCAGTGCAATAGCACCACCACGAAACGAAGTAAACATGACAGACATGATGATAAATATCAGGGCAAGTAATAAGGCCAGTGCCTTTATCTGTGCAACCATTAAACTTTCAGCCGCATCATTGACCATCAAGTTTTTGCTGACAATGTTGACTTTGAACCCTGCTCCTGCAATATCCTTAACGACCTCCTGTAATTCATCAATGTATGCATTTAATGTATGTGAATCATTTATATTATGGCGTACAACAATATTTGCCCGGCTGTAATCGTGACTGACATAACTATCAAGATCACTCCGATGGAAGAACATCAAGTACTGTGCCACCAGTTGGCGCGTTGCAGGTAAAACCCGTGCGGCATACTCCCCACGAAATTCGCGGTTGGCAAAGGCCAGATGATCTGCCAAAGAGATACTCTGATCAAAAACTCCCTGCTTATCCATAAATCGTTGTATTTCAACCAGTTTATTTATATTTTCTGGTCGTTGAAACGCATTTTGTTTATTGCTATCAAGCCTTATAAAAAAGATCTTTATCCCGGCAAGATCGTCATGGATTAGTTTAGTATCTTTAATTAAAGCACTATCGCTTGGAATATAAGATAAGGGATCATTGGTAACGTACAGCTTGGATGCATGGTATATGAAGAATCCACACATTACGGTGGTAAAAATGAGTACTGATACAGGATGATTATCCTGATAATACCTGAATACCCTGAGAATTATATCAGGCAATCTCGTTGATTCTGTGTCATCAACAGCACTGGTATTTTTTTCCGGACCATAAACCGATAACAGGAGAGGAACGACAAGAATGGTAATGATGCCATTGGCAAGCATGGCGAAGGTGGCCGCAAAAGCAAAGTGTTGAATTAAACCAATACCACTCAAGATATTACTTGAAAATCCCAATGCAGTAGTCAGAACAGTCAGTACCAACGGTAAACTGATATGTTTGGCCATATAATAAATGGCCTTTTCTCGTGAATTTTCCACATTGCTTTCCAGGCCACGAAAATAGGCTGCCATCATATGCGTATCTTCGGTGGAACCTATGACAATAATCAGGGAAGGCAGCATTGCACTGAGTATATTGATAGGAACGCCCGTCCATCCCAACATGCCGAATGTCCATATAATGCTCAGAAAGGAGGTGACGATAGGAATAACTGCAGAGATACCACTCCTCATGAAAAACAGAATTGAGGCGAATAGAATAAAAGCGGAGAGCGGTCCCAACAACCTGAAATCATCAAACAATCTGCGTTTTAATTCTGCATTTATCCTGGGGGGACCAACCTGAATAAGTTTATCAAAATTACCCCTTTTTTCGGATATCAGGGTTTCCATTTGCTGATATATCCTGCGACTGAAATCTGAATCTTCTTCTTTATCCACTACAGCAACGATCATTGCCAAAACGTTTCCACTATCAGAAAAATAATTACCAATATAAAGAGGGTTGGCCAGGGCGCGTGCCTTTGCAGCCAGCGCTTCTTCTACTGTTGTTGGCGCTTCACTTAAAACCGGAATAGATTCAATCTTGCCATCCTCACCATGGATGGTATGTAGATTAAACAGGCTATCAACACTGGTCACATTATCAATGCGCTCAATGTCATGGTGCAGACCTTCAATTATCGATAACTTCTCAGGCGTCCAGAGATTATTATCCCTTATATAAATAATCGTTTTGTTGTCTGAGCCAAATTCACCCATCACCTGCTGGTAAATCAGGCGATTTGGATCGCTTGCGGGAATAAGGCTATCCAGTCCGGTATCTATCTCAAGTTTAGGTATACCCGCAGCCGCAAAAAGGGTCGCCATTACCATGAATAGAGTGACTGCCACAGGACGTTTGAGTCCCAGCATAAATAATTTCAGCATCATTGGGCAAACCCTGCTTCTAAATTAACACTCGAATTACTTTGTTGATTGAGAATTCCTTCAGTATCTTCATCTTCTGAATGAACTTCCTTATCATCAATATCAGGTGTACTGACAAATGGATGATTTTTAAATAACCAGGCTGCTGTAAATATATCTGCAGACACATAATCGCGAGAGAATACTCTGCGATCTATCTTGATAAGTGAGCTATGTTGTTCCTTACTGTCTTCCATCAAGATCATGTCTGCTCGCCACATTCTGCCATCTACTGGTCTTAGGTCATGATGAGTCTGCTTTTTATAGACTCTTCCCTGTTTGTCAAAATATTCTGTTTTTGTGATATAAAAATTATTTTTAGGGATAATGTGTCTTCTTATAGCCTGCTTGCCAGTTGCTAACATATTTTCTGAAAATCCTTCTTCCCTTCGATATACATCAATCACAAAACACCCAGTTTCGTTTATTTTTATATCTGCTCTTCTAACATAGATGTAATCATCGAGTACTTCACCGGTAATACTTTCTATCGAGAAATCAGTCCCGAGAAATTTCCCATCCAGCCCCGAACTCATACTTTCTATCAATTGTTCGCCAAAGGCTGGTAGATAAATATATTTCTTTGTCTTCCCTGAAGCATCCCTGCTGGCCAGCAGTGCAACGCCCTTAATCTCGTCAGGAGATTCAAATAACAGCAGGAATTTCACTGTGCCATCATCTTCAACCCTTGAGTAACGTTTTACCCTACGTGTATCTCTATCACCATTTCTATCTATCATTACCATCGATTGCTCTTCGTATATAAAAGCAAATTGTTGATGCCGCTGGTGAACCTCTTGCATAATTTCCAGACCCGTTGCTTCATCAAAGTTTTCATCCGGATATTCCTGTGCACCCAGTGAAGATGAAAATAAAATAATCAGAACAGTAAAATATTGGTGAGCCCTCAGTATCATTTCACTAATCTGTCTCATGGTCATTAGCTCAGGATTATTTGTTTACTTCCGCAAGTATCGATTCTGCGATCATTCTGCTTAACTCACCATATAATTGCCGCATCGAAGTGACCATTTCATCGTAATCATTTTCCTCTATTACTGAACCAATCATTTCCTGATTGTGAATGGCCAGTGGTTCTGACATTTCTGCTCCGGATATTTGCCACCGTGCTACCAGCTTCACCTTGTGATCTACTCCCAGCTCGAATTGTTCGATATAGAGTTGCACACGATAATCAGGTAAAGATGAAGAACGGTTCAATGGTGTTCCTATATCCTGCGTTGACAATAATCTGGAGAGATTTCTGGACAGGGTGCGCATCAAATTCTTCCGCAGATTTTCACCCCACTGATTTGCTTCCGAAAATTTCAGCCTGTTTTCTCCGATACGTGTAACGATATGAAATCTTTCGAGATACTGGGGAATATGAACATCAATTATTTCGATGGCTAAAGGCTTATCTGATGCAAAGTTTAATGCATCATATTCGACCGGATCTATCAGGTAATATTTTGTCGCTATTTTACTCCCACCCATTCCAGAGCAAGCAGCTAATAAAACCAATATCAGGGCCGAAAAAACCAGTTTTAGTATTGAGTTGTTATGTCGCATGTCTACTCTTCCTCAACTTGATTACCCTTTCCAAAAATCAATGCCTGTGGATGTCGTTCAAGTGTATCTACCAATGAACGGATTGAACGTGCCGTTTCCTCAAGTTCACCAGTCAATTTAATGATGTTGTATTGCAATGGTGAATTTGGTTTTAACACACGATTTGCTCGCAGCAATGTTTCATCAAATGTTCCAAGGGTTTCTGTAATTTTATCCATCACTAGGTGACCTGAATTGATTGTTTCCTGAAGACTTGAATCGTCAACTTTCTGCAATATGCTCCTGAATGACTGAAGTGATAATTGCAAATCATCAAGCACTCCTCTTATCTCTGGACCATTGAAAAGTCTATTTGTACCTTCAAGCGTTCCGAGCAATTCCTGGCTGAGCCTGTCAAGATCAACTTCATTCAGCTTATTCAGGAAGCTTTCTGCAGATTGTGCGATTGAGCCAAAATCTGCAGCCTTGATCGTTGGTAATTCAGGATAAGGTGTTTCTTCTCCACTTAAATGAATGGGTGTATCAGGGCGCATACTGAAACCTATGAATAACTGTCCGGTTAATAAACTCCCGATTTGCAAGCTGGCACGCAAGCCTTTTTCCACTAACTTGTTAACTGTTTCGTATGATGACTCAACTCCCTGATTACCACGAACTTTGATTCTTTCTGGCTCTATTTCAATCAAAACCGGGATCCTGAAATCTGTATTCTCACTATTAAGTTCAAGACGAATATCCAGCACAGATCCAACCTTGATGCCATTGAAATCAACCGGAGCACCGACATTTAACCCTCGCACAGAACCCTCGAAGAACATCATGAATTTTATTTTCTTGGTATATGCACGCTCCTGAATACTGCTATAGTCGTCATAGAGCGTGAAAACAAGATTCTCGACATCACTGTTCATCTGCTCCAGCGTTGCCTTTGTTTCAAAAGCGATGCCACCAAGCATAATCGCCTGTAATGATTCAGTCCTGACATTGAGCCCATCCGCTCCCAGAGAAATATCCATACCACTTACATTCCAGAAACGTGTATGGCCTTTGATCAATGTATCAAAAGGTTCCTTGATAAATGCGTGGATATAGATACTTTGCCGATCATTGCCTAGTTCATAACCAAGCACTTCCCCCGCCAAAAGTCCCTTATAGTAAATTGGCGAACCTCTATCGATTGAACGAAGCTTTTGTGTGATCAAGACAACTTTTTTTCCAGCTTCGTCCGCCGTCACGACAGGTTGTTTTTCCAATCCCACAAAATGAAATGTCTCCGTGCCATTGCCTGGCTCGATCTCGATATAGGCGCCGGATATAAGCGTACTCAGACCTGAAGCTCCTCGTAAACTCAATTGAGGTTTCACCACCCAGAATCTTGTATTGCGCCGAAAAAAAGATTCGGTCCCCTGATTAAATGAAGCAGTCACAATCACATGAGAGAAGTCCTCAGCGAACTGAATCTGTTCGACGACACCAATGTCGACATTCTTGTATTTAATCCTGGTCTTCCCCGCTACTATCCCTTCAGCAGTTTTGAAACTAATGGTGACTTCAGGCCCCTGCTCAGAAACTGTTTTGATGATTAGCCAGCCTCCCACCAGCACTGTAAGCAAAGGAATCAACCAGACAACAGAAGGGCCCGATTGTTTACTTACTTTGGGTCTCGATACTTCCATTATGCCTTTTGTCCTTTCATGTTTGCCCTTCATGCTTTTTTTGTGCATTGTCCCAAATTAATCGTGAATCGAAGCTATGTGCTGCAAACATTGTAAACATAACGACACCGGCAAAATACGTCGCGCCGATTCCAGGTTCAATGGTCGATAAAGCATCCAGGCTGACCAATGAAGATAATAATCCCACCAGGAAAATATCTACCATCGACCAGGCACCGATCACTTCTGTGACCCTGAATAAAAATGTTCTATCTCGAGAACGCCAGTTGGATCTGTACTGAACCGTTAATAGCAAAAAACTAAGCACAATGAGTTTCGTGACCGGAACTACGATACTCGCAATAAAAATAATCATGGCCAGGCCCCACATACCATCCTCCATCAAGTGTGAAACTCCACCAAGAATGGTACTTGGTGCGCCCTGTCCAAATCGTATCACTGTCAGGATCGGATACACGTTTGCTGGAATCATTAACACTGCGGCAGAAATCAAAAGCGCCCAGGTACTCTCAATGCTATTGGGTTTTCTATGGTGTAATGGGGCCGTACAACGTAAACAATGCGAGTATGCGTCATGTTCAGTCGTCAAGAGGCCACATGTATGACAGCTAATGATGTTGCTATCTGAAGCGAGTAATTTTGATGTTAAATCACCCGTAGACTGAGCAGACACAGACCAGAGTATCCCAGGATCAAAATTGGTTCTGGCCGAAGAATAAACAAAAAGCAGGATAGAAAATGATATTAGTGCGGGGCCGGTAATGACGTTTGCCAAATCCTGCAACTTTACGATCGCAATCAACACAGCAAGCATGAAAACACCAACAAGGCTCCAGGGCGTAATGGCTTTAACCACCCTGTATACAGGGCCCATGACTGGTGGCACAAATCCAAAACGGATGGGGATCAGCAGATACAACATGCCCAAAATGACAAATAATGGGAATGTAAAACTGGTAAAAAAGATCAGTAGCCCGAGTTCCCCCATGCCTTGCTGGTACAAATTCCAGGCCCCGGACAAGAGAACATTTTCTACCACCCGACCTCCGAGCTCCAGTGACAGAAATGGGAACACATTGGCAATAATAAATAAAATCAGTGCACTCAGATATAGTGCCAGACTCCTGTCCAATGAATTGGGGATATGTCTGTATAATAAGGCACCACAATGATGACAGTTCGCTCTCGAGCCTGCAGGAATGGCCTCATAGCGATACAATTTATCGCACTCGTGACAAGTGATTAGTTCCCCAACAAGACTATCAGCCATGAATTCGATCCTGGACTTTGTTATTTAATTATTTTTGGCAGATCCCCAGTACTTGATTCTGCGCTATACAAAAATGCAAGCCAAGTATTTTTTATTGTGTTATCAGGGTTTTATTCATACAGTTCAAACACAAAACACCCCGCGAAGCTTGTGCCTGCAATCTCAACCCCTTCACCCGCCCCAAAGACTGCATCTAGTCTGGCATGAACCCCCAAGCTCAGGGATCTGGACGTACAGCTCTTTGTCTCTCAAGGGACATGACGTTAAGTCACTCATTCGATCAGAGGAAGAGCCATAAAATCTGTATTACTTGCCTTTGAGAGAAAGATAACCGAGGCCGGCTGTAGCGCCAAAACCTGTTCCAGTTTCGATTGCAAGAGGGATCAACGCAACGCTGTCCTCTCCACCACCAATAAGCACTGCCACACCGAGACCCACTCCAAAAGCTGCAGATGCTTTACCACCGCTATAGGTACCATTAAGCGCGACAGACCAATCAACATTTTTTCCAGTAGAGGCCATCACGGTATAAGACATTGTTGATTGTGTTGTCCATTGAAGATCAAGACCAAGACCAATCCCCGCTTCTCCATCGTAGTAATCTTTCACACCGCCATGTACAAATACACAATCAAATGAGGCGCTGGAATGGATAAGCAAGTTAACCTTTGTACCAGGAATATAATCACATGTGACCACACCAATCTCGCCTTTGGCATCTTCGGCCTGTACCACTGCGATTGGGGTAACCACCAGAATAAGGGAAGCCAGTAAAAACATGAATTTACTCATATTGAACACATTCATTGTATAACTCCTCTGCATGATTTATAGAGAAAAAGAAAGACATCTTGATTAGACATCTAATAAAAATAAATTTCCACAAATTTACCTAAGGAAGCTCTGATCAAGTACGCTTTCGTCATGCTGGTGAATATCAGCATCCAGTAAGTTATTGTTTTGACTAGATTCTGGCATGCGCCAGAATGACGATTTAACGTATTCTGGGGCTTAATCAGAGGTTCCCTAAGTATGTTAATTAACGATATTGCTATCTAAAGCCAGTAATTTTAATGCTATCTCAACTGCTTCACCCGCTCCAGATACTGCACCTCGTCTGGCATGGTATTATTCCGCTGTGCCTGCCAAAGTATTTCACCCAGGCACTCCATCATACTGTGCTCCAAATCATGAGCGGATGGATATCCTGCCAATAATTGTTGATATAGTGCGGTAATTCCTTCTGGCCGGTTTGACCCGATCTGCTCCTGAATAGCGATGTGCATACCCATATGTAGAAACGGGTTTGTCATTCCAGTTTCGGGCAAAAATTCCATTGCCGCTATCTCCGTCTCGTTCTTCTCCAGAATCTCATGGTATTCAGGATGCTGAGATATGATATCTAACACCACTTGCTCAAGTGCCTCTAACGGCATCTTCCTTTTGTATTTTTCCCAAACCTCCAGGAAAAATTTTCTGCTGGAATCACGATCCTGAATCAAACTACTTCTCCTATTGCTGAACGCTCTCTAGCACGTTTTCTGCTTAAACTCACATAAATCATATATAACACAACTCCCACACCTTGGTTGTCGTGCGACACATGTATAGCGTCCATGCAGAATCAACCAGTGATGCGCATCCTGTTTGTATTCATCAGGCACAAATTTCATTAATTTTTCTTCAACCACGCGAACATCTTTGCCTGGGGCAATACCAGTACGATTAGACACGCGGAAGATGTGCGTGTCCACGGCAATTGTTGGTTGTCCAAAAGCCGTATTCAAAATAACGTTTGCTGTTTTTCTACCAACGCCTGGTAATTTTTCCAACGAAACCCTGTCTTTAGGGACCTGACTATCGAATTCTTCTATCAACAGTTTACAAGTCCTAAGAATGTTCCCAGCTTTAGTATTATACAAACCTATCGTGCGAATATATTTCTTCAGGCCTTCATTTCCCAATATGACTATTGCTTCAGGTGTATTGGCGACGAGGAACAATTTTTTTGTGGCCTTATTGACGCTAACATCTGTTGCCTGGGCAGATAAAACAACGGCAATCAGTAACTCGAACGAATTTGCGTATTCCAGCTCAGTTGTTGGCTTCGGGTTTTGAGCCTTCAACTTCTGAAATATTTCTGACCGTTTATTTTTGTTCAAGGTTAGAAGTTACAAGGTAAAATATTTTCGGGCATGGATACAAATCATTGGTCGTAAGATCCAGCTATTCTTATATTGATAGTTTGTATGAGTGCCACAATAAACCCGAGCGCAAGAAAGGCACCTGGCGCCAAACCAAAGATAATCATGTTGCTTTCACCAAACATGGATCCCGACATGAAATCCCTGACCAGGCCCGTCAACAGCAAAACACCCCAGATACTCAAGCCAGTGATCAAACTCTGGCCTATTGCCACCCTGGTCCCATTACGTAGTACATTCTCTTCAGCGTTTACCAGAATCAAACAATTTATGGATAGAAGTGGAACGTAGATACCAAGTGTCAGGTGCCATTCATAATAGAAGACGCTTAAAAATGAATCAGCCAAGGTGGCAATTAATGCGGTAACCAACAGGATCATAGGTAATCGCAGAGCATAGGGAATCAGGTGTCTCATCACCGAAAGAACTAGACTACTGAATAGGAACACCGTAAAAAAAATACTACCCATCACCATGGCATTGAGTGTCGAGGTTGCCACAATCAACAAGGGACAAAGACCAAGAATGGCCAAGTATAAATTATCAGTCTTTAAGCAAGTCGTCAGCATTATCTAAACGATGAAATACATGTGAGTGGCCATTCTATCAGCTAACGAATAGTCACATAAGCCAGAAAACATATTTCATATGATGTGATAAAACCAGGACAATAATATCCGTCACCATGGATAAGATGCCGAATGTACAAAACTGTTTTTGACAATATACTGCCACCCACAATAATTATAATAAGTGGTGGTAGTAATAAGAAGAAAATTAAAGCATGCATTCCTGTGTCCTTAGGGTGTACTTAGGGAACAAAGACTCCGAGAAGACCAGATGATCCTATGATTTTGCAGCTCAAAAAATTGAGGCAAAAAAAAGCACACATCCCTGTGCGCTTAGGGAATCAGCAATATCAGAGAAGGTCAAAATTGATACGCTGATCTAGGGAAAATACTTTCTACTCTGACTCGTCCCGCTTCACCTCTGCAACTCAGGTCGATATTTCGGTAGATGACCCAAAGTATAATTATCAATTATATGTTTACAATACCAGTTTAATTAATATATAGTTTCCAATATAGAAACAATAGGGGGCTGATAGGTGGATAAGCTAACCAGCATGCAGGTTTTCGAAAAGGTCGCTAAACACAACAGCTTTTCAGCCGCTGCTGAAAACATGGGGCTTTCCAAGGCGATGGTATCCAAGCATATTGCCAGTTTGGAAAATTCTCTAGACGTCCTGTTGCTAAACCGAACCACACGACGCCTGAGTTTGACCGAATCAGGTGTCGCCTATTTAGAAAGGATTAAGCATATTCTGGCGGATATAGAGGAAACAGAACTCGCCGTTTCTAAACTTAGCTCAGAACCTCGCGGAACATTAAAACTGACAGCCCCCACCTCCTTCGGCTCATTTCATCTGGCCAGGGCGATAAGTGGTTACCAGCGGATCTATCCTGACGTGCAGATAGAAATGGTTCTCACCGAACGTTTATATGACCTGGTTGAAGATAGATTCGATCTCGCCATACATGTCGGACACCTTGATGATTCCAGTCTGGTTGCGAAGCGGCTGGCCAGTGCACGTATGGTCGTCTGTGGCTCACCCGCATATTTTAAGAAATATGGCATTCCAGAAACACCAGAAGATTTAGTCGACCATAAATGTTTAATCTTCTCCCCTCGCACACCTGCAAATGAATGGTCATTTAAAAAAGATAATAAACAATTCCATGTCCGTGTTTCTGGTGACATCAGATCAAATATAGGTGATGCACTGCGTATTGCGTCCATGCAAGATAGTGGGCTGATACAACTGCCAACTTACATGACCGGGCTGGATATCAAGGCAGGGAGATTGCAAGTAGTGTTGGAAGACTACGAACCACCTGAATCACCGATCAATGCC